>CAZZVY010000001.1:0-57886 GCA_964657585.1 uncultured Mucilaginibacter sp.
CTTCGTCAGTTACTTCGTCAGTATTTGACAATGTAGTTAACAAAGACCTTGTATGTGCTCCACTATTTTTTTCATTTAAAACCAGTGAAATAACTTTTGAATAGTGCCTTGATTTTGAATTTAAAACCATTACCACAAATCCAAATTCAATAAGATCATTAAGAACAGATTTGTAGGTATTGTATGAACCTATATTTAATTTCGTCATTGTAAACTCTGTTGGTAATCCAAACTTTTTAACTTGCCCAAGTCTATTCCATTGGTCAACCAAATAAAAATAGAAGTCTGAATGAATTGCGCGCACTGTATCCGGGTGCTCGAATTTAAAGTCATACCAGTTGCGCGTTAAATCATACCCGGTCATCTTAAAGAGTTTTAAGGTGACTTTCTACCTGATTCTTTAAAAGATTTTTACACCACGGCTGCTGTACAAGCCAGTGAAGATATTCTACTTCTTCTTTTGAAGTTAAAGACGAAATAAAACGATCCTTGTATTTTCCGAAAAATATTTGAGGTGGTTTACCTTGAGGTAGGTTTTTAAGAAATTTATCACATCCATTACACCATGCAGTGTTTTGGTTAGTTTTCATAATTGTACGGTAGTCGTTTATGCTACCGCAATGCTGACATATAATATCTTGCATAAAATAAGTAAAAATAATAAAGCCCTTATCTTTGGTGATTGGAGCACCGCCGACAAAGGCTTTTAGTTTCTTTTATAAACCGTTGCAAATATAATCATCCTCCAATGATAATTAAAATGCTTTTATATTAAATACTGAAATTCAAATATAACTGATTGCTACGAACATATAAAATTTTATTTCAAAAAAATAATGCGCCCCAACCGAAGCGCATTATAAAAAATCAACCTATTATAGTTATGCTGTCTATTTCATAGCTAATCATATTGTTAAGAAGGTTTTTTGCTTCATAGACGGTAAAATCCTTGAGTGCTAAAAGAATTTTATCTTTAGCGTCTTTATTTCTTTGCATTAACTTTTCATATCCCGGATCAATGCATGGTGTTGAGTTTTGATTATTTAAGTAGCTTTCCATATTGTTTTTATTTTAAATTAAAAGGTATCTGTTCCATCGGTTCGGGTAAAATTAGTCCGCAGAAGTCTTGAGCGAACATTCTTATTTTTTCTGTAAACTCAAAACATTCCGTGGTGCTCATGTCACTTGTGTCCTGTATATACATTGCCTGCTCTCCTGTTACCTTATCGTAAATTGGGTCACCATCTTTGTCCAGTAAGGGTTTTTTGGCGTACAAAGCCTTAATTGTGGTCTTAACAGCATCCAAATCATTCCCGGTATCATCAGCTATCATTTGGAGACACATGTGCATGTACGCGTTCTGATTGAGTTTGCGTGGCTTACGGCGGCTCTTAACCTCTACAGTTATCTTTTCCTGGTTCTCAAACGCATCACGCAGTTCACGGTAAACGTATTTTGCGTTGGGAAAGGTTATAATACATTCGTTATCGCCGGTGTGGGTTATAAAGCCGTCATAGGTGCGTTTCATAGTTTAATCTACCTTTTCGTAGGTCTGCCAAAAAATATCGGGCTTACAAGGATAAAATTCTCCGGATACGCCTTTGATAATAAAATCTCCAACTTGCGCGTAGTGATCACCCTCTAAGGTGCGGATAGTAATTCCTGATAAATGTTGGTGTGTTATACCTGAACACCACCCTGCAATTTCGTCTCTGCTTGATTGAGTATATTCAAGTTCTCTTGCCTCAATAATTACTGGTTTTTTTCTATATTTTGCCATATTTCTTTTTTTGATATTGTTCCCAAGTGTAAACCTTTACTACGCCGATTGAGATAAGGTATATTATTCTTTCGGTCATATCTTTATTTTTTAAGATCATCTGTAGGAATAAGCCAAAGTAAATTACCGTTAAGGCTGTCAGGTTTTACCTTTGATAAAAGTGTGCCTTTAGACGGCCCCGTACACCTGCAATAATTAATGCCCGCTGCTTCATTGTAATAGATTGAGTTAGCGTAAAGCGTATCCTTTGGCTGGAATACGCCTGTATTGAATATGTTTGGCTTTACGCGGTAGGTGTGCCCGGAAATGATTGATATATCGTCTTTTTTGCAGGCAGTTAATAAAAGTAATAAGATTATTGTCAGCTTTTTCATATTCCTTTAAGAAACTTATACAGTTCAAAATTCCATTTAGCATCATCCAGGGCAGAGTGTTTGTTTTGTTGTTTAGGGTAATTTGGTAGTGCTTTTATTTTTTCAGCTGTTATCTTTAATGTAACTTCTTCTCCGGTTCCTTTCATGCATTTTACACTTTCAGGATAATAAAAAGTTTCTATCTGTTCATCGAACATCTGCTTTAAGTCGCGGCAATACATTGGAAAGCCTTTCGGCAGGTCAATCATTCTACCAAATAATGAACAGAAAACCACCCAATCATAGTCGGCGTAGTAAGCGTAAAATTCTGGGTTATCTGGTATTCTTGAATTAGCAAGAGGATTTGATGTATTAGTATTTGGTTTTAACACATAGCAAAAGTTTTTTATTTCCTCCGCTATCTGCTTATTTGATTTATATAAATCAAATTTTTGATTGTAACCACCCCTAAAAGAAATTTTATATTCATTTTTTGGGGGTAATTTTGCTATCACGTTATCCTTAACCCATCTATCTGCATCCTTGGGATTAAATTCTGTACTAATGGCGTAATAACTTCTGCCGTCCTCGCAAACAATACCAATGCTGATTAAATCAATAAAGTGCCTGCGCTTGCCAAATAAGGGTTTGTGGAATCCTTCAATAAACTCCGTATCAATAAAGTATTTCATGTCTTAATTCTTCGTTTATAATTTATAGCCGCCTTAACCTGTTCTTTGGTTAATGAATACATTTCCGAAATAGTATCAATAGTGTGAGACTCATACCAGAATTTTATACAAGAACAGGTTATTCTTGTCCCTCTTATAACAGGACTTCCACCGCATGTATGTTTGTTTCGCGCTATTAAACTCATATTGTTTTTAAATTTAAAAGTCTTTTTTGCAGCTAAACAACATTATTGATAACAGCAAAATCTGACATAATAATGCTAGATAGGTTAAAAACCTTTTTATCTTTTCAGTCGTGGTCATAACTATTTTTTATCAATATGTTTTGTTGCCATATGTCGCCAACCTTGGGCTTGATGGTATTTTTACTCACGTTTTATTTTTTAATTTATTTTTTCTTATCTACCTGAACTGTCATTTTGGTTTCGATACCGGGCCTACAATTACATTTTCTGGATATTTATTCAACCTTGATCCTTTAAAAATAAACTTAGGGTTGATCCAATAAACTTCCTTAAGAAGCGGATTTGAGTGTGCATATATGTAATTATTGTCGCATAACACCCTTATCGCCTCTTTATAAGTGTTCAGAGACTTTATTTTCATCTTGTTCATATATACCACCCTGTCAACCCAAATAATGTCCTGTGCAGGCTCTATTGCGTGAATAAGCCATAAATAAAACTCTTTACATCTAACAGGTAGTTCGTTAACCTCCTTTTTATTTCCCTTTATATCGAAAACTTTTGTATAAGGTGTTTTTTCTAACTCGTATTCCTTGACATCCTGTTGATCGAACTTATTTAAAACCTTAAAACTTTTATGAATTACCGGTATTTCCAACCAGTTTGTAAAAGGATTTTTACCTATGTTTTCAGGACTTAAATCAGGTTTACTTATCTGTCTTGCCATTAATTATATCTTGCTTTATGTATATCTGTTATAAATTCTTGAGCATTTATAACTTTTTTATTTTCTTTTATATTCTTACCAAGCAATGCAAGCGATAACATTTCATCAAATGTACATTGCTTTAAAAAATCATCAACAACCATGTCGTTAATATATCTGACCCCATCAACAACTTTAACGTTATATTCTTTCCCGGCAAGTTTTACAACCCCGACATAATTTTTATCCATAAACCAAAGGTAATAAAAATACATTACATTATATCAACCTATTGATAAAATATTTATATTTGTTTTATGGGTTATGAAAATGTAGTGTCGAGAAGGGCAACGAATAATAATAAGTTAAAACCCCGTCCGCAGAAAAATATGGATAATTTTACAGAAAAAACAAAAAAAGAGGCTAAGCAAGAAAAAAATAAGTCGTTATATCAGACTAATCCCACAATGAATAGTGAGTTTTTTGTTTATATGGTTGATGGTGAAAAAAGGTTTTACGATTTTTACAGAGATTTAAACACTGACTTTAAAGGCCACACCAATGTTATTTACCTGGGAATAGGCAGTCCACTTGATACTTTTTACGAAAAACATAAGGATTGGCCTAATTGTTATCAAGCTAAAAAGGGTCAGCGGTTAATTTATCTTTCCGGCGGGAAGCGAATTTATTTTAAAACATCAAAGTCTAAAGATTATTTTGAGCAGGTACTAAAGGCTAAGGATGTAGTTTTTATAGGGGAAACTAATTATGTTCACGGCGAAAATAACTTTGAAATAAAAATAAAACAGTCTTGTATTACCAATCTTAAATGCGTTTATTGTGAAACTGCTTTAATATCCGGCAGCAATACTCTTTCTAACTCAAAAACAAAAGATCATGTTATTCCACGCCATAAAGGCGGTAGGGTTGTTAGATGGTGCTGTTTAGCCTGTAATCAGGAAAAGGGTGGACTAATGTTACATTCGTATATTCAGTTGTTAAATCTTAAAATAGGCGACGCGAAAGGTTCGGACATTGACCTATTGCAAATAAAAATTAAAAATGCCAATAAACTTGCCATTGAAATAAACAAATAACATTACCCTACCATCTTGTCGATACTACCAAGGCCCCAATATTATCCTATCGGGGCCTTTTACTTTAATACTAATCAATTAGTTTTTATAAAAACCTACATCAACGTATTGATAGTTTACCTATAAATTTATTAATTATTTTGTCAATACATTAAATAGCCTTTTTACCTATAATTTACCTATAAATATCATGCGATGATCTGGTCGGTATGTATATTAGAAAGGTTTTCATTATACACCATATCCCAATCAACCTATATAATTTCAGGTACTGTTTTTTAAGGCAACTTTTTATTTAAAGTAGGTATAGCCTTACCTCGCGTAACAAATATATATTATGGCTATTTACTGTGAAGATAACGCCCCCTAATCAAGCCCACCCCGCCACCCTAAAGGATCGAAACCATTTTAACCGGGTGCCCTTGTAAGTTTTAAACCTGTTTAACCTTGTTTTAAGCAAGCAAAAGGAATTGTTTGTAATAGAATAACCCTTTTTATTATTGTCGCTTAGAAACGATCCTATTACTTCTCTTTAATGGTTTACTCTTTTGGTTACTGGCAGAAAGGATTAGCGGTAGAATAACTTTAAGTTATACAGTTTCATATGTAGTATTATGTTAACCAGGATTTAGCCCTTTTGCCATTACTTTTGGTTATATCATTTTACTCCCAACCGATTCAGGATTTTATCGCTTTTTAACCCTCTTCTAAGGGGGCTTAGTATATTGAGTTTTTGTTGTTAGTTGCTGAGTATCAGGGAGTTAAACCACCAACCAACCAACAAAAAACACACATTTTCGCTGATTATACCTAAAGCCAATAAGATAATGGATAATTATTAAGTTATTAATTAGCTGTAATTGGCAATAACTAATTTATTGAGAACGGATTAGGTAATTTAATATGTAATAGTATTTTGAGAATATATAAGAGGTGTTACCTGCCACCCGGCTTAATGTCAACCTTTAGATTAAGTACATTACAAATGTCAATTAATCGCTTAACTGTGATTGAATAGATCGTAACATTTTATTTGCTTTTAACAAGGGATTATTTGGAGTGTTTATGCGGTTTAATAAATCAGGATAACGTTTAAGATAATAATTAATCCACTTTCTTTCTGCGACTTTCATATCAGCATCATAATCACTAAATGTTTCAATCATGCAAAAAAGTGGGAATAATCCCTGTTTTATTATATCTTTAATCCAATAAGAAACAGGTGTTTTAGATTTTGTTGTACTGCAAATATGAACCAATATTCTTAATTGTGCATCTTGACATTGGCCGACATAAACAACTTTATGGGTTATTGGACATACTATTATATAAACTCCCTTAATGCCTTTTAAATAATAAAACCGACTTTCCTTAGATTTTGCTCTCATTATTTTATACAAGTGTTAATATAGCCTGTGTAAGACTGTTAAACTTAGCGGTTAATAGATTATACTGCTTTGGCGTTAAAGAGACGCTATAAGCAGTCTTTTTGTCGTTCTGGTCAACCTTTGGCCGTCCTGCCTTTTTCTTAATTGCTTCCATGAATACAAATGTAATAAAAATATAGATTAATTAAATTATTAATGTAATTATTTAGAATCATTACAAATTGCAATTAAATTATGAAACTAATTAAATATAATTTACATTTGTATTGTCGTTACGATGAAGTGACGATTTAAAGCTTGACGGCAAATGAAAAATATTACAATCAAATCAGTAGAACGTACACTTGAGTATAAGGGTGTTAAATATGTAATGTGCCCAACACAAGATATTAAACACACAGCATTTTCAAAAGAATTTTTAGGTTACAAGACTATTTGTGCAACAACTAAAATTCACAAATCATTGCAAGGTGTTCGTGATATTCATGGCAATTATTACAAAGGTTCTCAATTCTTATACGTATCAGAACAACGATATTAACCCGATAAGCTCGTCAAGCGCGGGTTCAATCTGCCAGCCTCGCTATTAATTGTTAACTCAATTTAGCGGGGATATGGCAGTAGTCAATCAAGGCAAATTAAAAAACGTATCAAAAGATGAAAGAGCCAATAACTTACAGAACTTTTACAGAACAAGAAAAAAACGAGTTTATAGTCTTAACTTATTTAGGGTATAAAATAGAAAAAGAACCGCTTGGTAGCGGAGAGTGGTTTTCTTATACAGGTGGCGGCCGTAGTATTAATAGTTATGGCAGCGAAGATGAAACTTATTTAACTATAGTAAATGAAATGATAAAAAGGTCTTCTATTATGGCGGAATACAGGGTTACAAAAAATTGGGATAGGCTTATTCCGGTAATTAAAAAATTAAGACGCGAACAGAATTATACTGAAAAATTTAAAAACCAATTAAATAAAGTTGATTATTGGCTTAATAAATTAGATATTGATATGTGCTCGCGTTACGTTGCTGGCTCAATAAATGTCCTTAATGGAAAGGATGTCGCTTATCCAATTTAAAAACACTCTGATTTGCCTTGATACGTTATCAGGGTCTGCCAGCGCAACGATCTTAGGGTCTTGTGCTATTGGCAGTATAAAACAATTAATAAATAACCCTCACGTATGAAAACTACAAATAGTAAAAGAACCTATGAATTAATCATGGTTGAAGGCGGCGGCGAATTTAATATAATCCGCAACATTAGTATTGATAAAATATTATTTCCATCGGAATATGATTGGGAATATATATATGCCTTAAATGACTTAACCGACAAAATACTTGATTTAAAAGACGGAAGTTCATTATATTTTCAACCTAATAGGGATAATTACAATACAAAAGGTATTATATTGAGGAAGTCATAATTATTTAGCCATGCCATTTGAACACTACGAAATTGACGACCTTTTAAACGCTGTTAACTGTCTCCTTGATATACAACGCCTTGCTGGTGCATGGAATGATTACCCTGAACTATTTCCACCGATAAGGATATACAAGGAAACATTATTGCTAATGGCAGAATTATTTATCAATTAACATATTTCTAACTCATTTAACCTCACTAAAAAAATGAAAACTAAACAACAAACCGCGTTAATCGCAGCAATGAAAGCCGGTAAATTAGAAAACCAGGCTCAACAAAATTTAATCTTTAAAATCCTAAACGGAGCCGATAGCAATATTAAAGAAGAAGTTAAAGACTTTTTTCGCAATTCTGAATTTGAAGGATTTGAATTGGCTGAAGACCAAATACAAAAAGGTTACGATTGGCTTAAAAACCTTTGGGTAACCCCTGCAGGAGCTGAACGCAAAAATAATCCCTATGGATACCGGGAACAAGATGCGCTGGAAAATTTTAGCCATATAACACTAAAAGGCTATTATGATGCCGGTAATTACTCACATTCTTATTACGTCCCTCTTTACGATGTTCATACTAAAGATGGATATGGTTTTGAATACCATATGGTAAATGGGACTATTTCAATAGTTGGATAACGACCTTGTGACCAAGCGGTGAGGCGCAAACCTCGCAAGCTTTTAGCCTGTCTCCTTTCAAGGAACAGGCTTTTGGTGGTGAAAGCTGATTACAATTTAGTAACAGTTAAAAACTGTTTTTAAAATATTGACCGATATTTTTAAAGAAGTTCAAAAGGAAACATCAAGATATAAAGAATATGCTTAAATAGTAAATTTTAAGCCCCTCACACCCACTTGAATCTAAGCACAATTTAAAAAAATATAATCATGAATGGTATTTTAATTGATTTATTTGATTACTCCGGAAATGCAGCTGATCCATACCGCAAAGCCGGATGGGAGGTTATACAAATTGATATAAAACTTGGTGTTGACATTTTGACTTGGAATTACAAGAAAGAAATAACTAAAGCAGTTAACGAAAACTGGTTTTATTCAACAATGCCTAAAATTGGCTTATTAGCCGCGATACCATGTACAGATTATGCACTTTCCGGCGCAGCGCACTTTGCGAAAAAAGATATTGATGGCCGTACAGCTAAAAGTCAGTTATTAGTAGATAAGGTTTATGAAATAAAAAAGTTTTTAGAAGATTATTTTGCCATTAATTTTTGGCGTGTAGAAAACCCCATGAGCAGAATACACAAACTTAATACATGGCTTGGCCCGGTAAAGTTTAAATTCAACCCCTGCGATTTTAGCGGTTATTTAGATACCACAGAAGCAGAACGGGCACGGCTATATGAAATCGGTGAACGCATGGATATGTCAACAGCTAAAAAAGAAGACATAAAAAAAATATTAGATGCTAATTTGTACAATAAACAAACCTGGCTATGGGGTAATTTCAATATACCTGCATTAAAATACAATCAACCCGTATACAAGGAATTTCCGGGACACATACTCTATGGAGGTAAATCAGAAGCGACTAAAGAAAAACGCTCCGTTGATCCCAAAGGTTTTTGCATGGCATTTTATGAAGCAAACCACTAAACCAACATAGCGGTATTTTTAATCCTCTCACACCCCCTTTTACTAAAAAAGACAATACATAACACCAATAAATAATAAAATGCCTGTAATGGCTTTAAAATAGCTTAAAATGAAAAATAGAAAATTGACTTTAGAGGAGTTATCTCCTTATTTGCCTTATGGACTGCAATGTATGACTAAGGATAAATCAGGGCAAATTTGGGTTTTATGTTGCGAAAATATTAAACACGCAATGCAATGGTGGAAGCCTTTACTATTACCATTATCTGAATTTAATAATAGTGCCGCTGACAATGAAATATTTGAAATAGGGCAGCTTTATTCAAGTGTTGAATTAAATGAAATAAGTGAGTTTCCCTATTGGCAAATAAAAATCTTACTTAAACATCACTTTGACGTTTTCGGCCTTATTGAAGATGGATTAGCTATTAATAAATTAACCGTTAACGCACTATAAACATTATACTTTTATGAATAAAAAGAAAATTATTCTTATTGGTGTAAGCGGTATTGATATTGCGCAAAAGGCGTTAAAAGAACTCTATGAGGATTTTGAAATAATTAAATTAACACCTGGTGAATTTGACGCCGAATATGCTAAAATTGATATGAAACCTTTAAAGCGGGATATTATTTTAAAACCAGTTGATCTAAATGATGATTTTGATTTTACAGAGCCGGTTAAGGGTCAATATTGCCCTAAAACTACATCCAAAAAACATAAGAAAAGATATTATTAATCCCGGCGCAGGTTTATAAACATTAACACCTATTTCCGAACAGCGCGACTAAAATTTATACATTGAAACTAATTTACTAAAGATATGAAAACAAACCAATATATCAAAGAACTTGAAATAGTTATAGAAAGACAGCAAAAGGAAATTGAAAAGATAAATCAAAATATTGGGACTATATGCGACAACTTAGTTATACTAACTAACGCTATTTCAGTATTACAAGATGCAAACTTAAAATTACTTAACCAATGAAAAAACTATACACCCTGTATTACGACTGGATCGGAGGATCAAGGCTAATACACAGCTATAACCTGTTTGACCTTAGCCAGCATATTGATAAACTTTTAGAAGAACCTAACATCATTCATCAAGTGTTGTTATTGAAACAAGGGAGGTGGAAGCGTAAAAGACCATGCGGTTAAAGAAGACACAAACCGAATTAAAGCAAGAAGACTTATTCCGCGCACATAGACAAAGCATAGCAGCAAAAGCCAGGCACAAAGCTAAAAAAGCCGAAAAGAAAAAGGCTATTAAGGCTAAACGCCTGCCTTATGAAACAACTGAAGAACTTAAAAAACTCTCATATAAAGGATTTTTAAAAAGTAAATACTGGAATAAGGTACGAGGGTTAATATTAAAGCGTGACTGTTATAAATGCGTTATCTGCCAAAGTAAAATCAGGCTGGAAGTACACCACGATACTTATATACATCACTTCGACGAATTAAAACACTTATACGACTTAATAACGCTTTGCAATAAATGCCATACAGCGCATCATTACTCACAGAAATAAAAAACTATTTAAAAATAAATAAAATTTAATTTGCATTTAATTAAAATATATTCGTTAAATTTGTCTTATGATTTAAAGCAATGAAAACAACATTAACAGTTACTCCAAAAATGTTCACTGAAATTATTACTGGCTTAATTATGTCAGGCGTAACGTTTGACGCAGAAGAAGAAAACGGATTTATAGTCATCACTTTTTTAGGGGGGATATTAAAAAATGAACCAAGCGCAGCGAAATTTTCTTATTAAAAAAATTGAAGATCAGGTAAAGATAACCTGTGACGCTTTAAAAGAACAAAAGCCCGAACAACCTAATTTAAATAATTGGTTATTACACGCGGTTTTATCTGATAATTTTGAATTGCAGTCAATTGAAAGTATTAAAGAAACGTTAAGGCAAAAAGCACTAAACGCTACAAGGGATGTTAATTGGCTCACTGGCGAAAGAGAAAGCGGATGGGGCGGGAATGGCAGAGGCGTTGGTTTTAAAGTTTCTGAAATTTTTATTTTATCAGATGATTATAAACAAAAACGCGACAGCTTTTTAGCAGCATCAAACGGCATTGATGAAAAAATAAAAACAGTCAGGATGCAGGCAGAAACTTTAATTACTCGAATCCAACTTGCTTCCGATAAAACCCTTGATAAAATGATTAACGAGGTTGACGATATGGGTGACATTTCGCTTATGGATACCAAAATAAGATATTTAAACGCATAATTATGAATCACGGGAATAAAAAATACTTTTTTGAAAAATTACAGAAAGCGGGGGACACGATATTGGTTGAACCTAAAAATATATACTCTTTAAAAAACCAATTGAAGCTATATAAACGCGATCAAGACCCATCGCTTGAATATGACATAACAGAACAGCGAGGCGGTAAGGTGTTAGTAACACGTCTTTAATACAAGTGAGTAAAACAAAAAGTAAGATGAAAACAGAATTTGAATACTTAATATCTCTTATTAATCATGAGATAGATAAAATTGGGGCCGATATGAAGCGTGCACAGGCACATAGCGATTACGAGGAAATAGCTTTTTGCAAAGGACAAGAGGAGGCTTATAATAATTGTTTAGCAATGATAGACAAATTAAATGCCTAAAACCTGCTTATACAACAACTGCAATAACCCTGTATTTAGTCACGGCTGGTAAATAGGTATAAAGCTATCCTGACCCAAATTTAATTTGTTTGACTAACTGACGAGGCTATTAGAGCCGAAACCGCACCAGCGGTCTTAGTCGAAAGATATAACGTTTAGTAATAACGTACAATTACTGCGACCGTGAAACGTGTACACGGATGAACCCAAATAGGGGGATTGATTGACAGATAACTAAGAATATTGCATGGTTGATCCGCAAATATTAGTTTACCTGTAATAACGTATAAGTATGTGCGTACTTACTGATGAGAATAAAAATTCGAAACGTTATAATTAATTTAATAAATTATTTAAAACATGTAATCAATTGGCACACAGTTTGTTATGTTTTTTATATGAAAAAAGATAAGCATTTTAGAACAATACTTGACTTAGCTAAGGTTTTCCCCGATGAGCGTTCATGTCACGAATATTTTGCAGAGCGACGCTGGGAGGATGGTGTTATAAATTGTCCGCATTCACAGTGTGATGGTGAACGGGTTTATGTATATAAAGACGGCATACGTTATAAATGCTGTAAATGTAAGCGCGTCTTTACAGCTAAAACTGGTACTTTTATGGAGGCCAGTAAATTGCCATCCATTAAGTGGATTTATGCGATGTATCTTTTTCTACACAAAAAAGGAATTAGCAGTTTACAGCTTGGTAAGGATATTGGCGTTCAGCAAAAAACTGCATGGTTTGTATTGCAGCGTTTGCGCGTAGCTTTAGGAAATGAAGTTGATGAGACATTAAGTGGTATTGTAGAAATTGACGAGTGTTTTGTTGGCGGAAAATCGAGATTTAAGCATAAAAACAAGCGGCCTAAATATAATCCCGGTCGTGGCTGGTCTGATAAAACTCCTGTATATGGAATGCTGCAAAGAGGTGGCAAACTTAAAGCTGTAGTTGTAACAGATGTGCTGATGCTAACCTTAAAAAAAGCATCTTTAGATCACATTGAGAGAGGCACAACCTTATATGGTGACGGCTTTAACGGATATAAAGGCTTAACACTATCCTATAACGTTCAGTGCGTAGATCATGGCAAGGGATTTTATGTAGACGGCGATTGCCACACCAATACATTAGAGGGTGCATGGAGCCAGTTTAAAAAGACGCTGGTAGCGACGTATCATAAAACAACAAGAAAACATTTGCAGGGATATGTAAATGAATTTACATTTAGGTATAACTATCGTAATTTGCACGTTCAGGCACAAATAAATCAGATTATTGAAAATATGGAGTGCCGGTTAAAGTTAAAAGATTTAAAAGCAGCATAAAATGGCAAAAATAACAGCTAAAGTTAAACCCAAGCCAAAAACAAAAAAGGCTTCAACTCCCGCGGCTGCTAATAAAAGCAGCGGAAACAAGCGTTTAGATAACGCCTTTAGTAAAGCCTTAAAAAAGGGTACTAAGTAGTTTTTTTTAATTCATTTATGAATTATTATATTTTGAGCATTTACACCGCAACCTCTTAAAAGTACCGTTATGAGTATTCCTATCACCAGCACAATAACACCAGCTATTATTGTTGTCCATATGGAACTGGAGGACTTGGTTTTATGGATTGCTTTATCGCTAACAGTAGGGTTGCTCATAGGGCTTTTGTTAGCTAAAATGGTATTATCAACTGAAGAATGACTGTGTGCAATAATTATATTATTTGCGTTTGTCAAATCATATGAAGACTTATTTTTATCTTCATTATCTCGTAAATATTGCTCGCCATCTGGTGTAATCATAGCTTTAATTATAACCTCATCAAGTTCTTTGTATTTACCCTCAAACGTAGTTGTAAGGTTATAATAACCACCGTTTGTCTTAATAAAACCATTGTGATCTAAATGCTCAATGCAATTTTGAAATTTAAGTTTATCCTCATATGTGGTTAATTTGTTTAAAAAATGAGTTTTAATATCTATCTGTACAGAGGTTGCATCATGGTTTTTTAAATATTCCAAAACAATAAACCTTAAAGGTTTTTCTTCCATAATTAGGGTAGTGTATTTTTTATTTTAATCTATCATTAAAGATACTGGCCTGTTACATAATCTATTGTATAAACAAACCCAAAATAGTTACTTTTCGCAGTATCCGCAAGCATGTCTGTGGTATTTGTGTATGGCATCGTAAATCGATACGCGTACTTCTTTACCCTTACAATTCCGAAGACCTTTGCAGTATAAAGATGCATGGTATGCATGCGAATAATTACCCATACAAAGCCAAACACTGTCTTGTTTAGATTGATAAGTGGTTACTAATAACGATATAGATAAGATAAAGGTTTTCATATTGGCCTAATAGATAATAAAAATTGCGTATCGTTAATTGTATTTGAATTGGTTTTTAATTCGTATCTCATATTTCGGCTTTTATAGCAAATATTAATGACAGTATCGTTGATCGCAACAGGTTCTTTTTTATAATTAGATTGCTTAAAAGAATTTAATATGGATTGGTATATCTTTTCATCATAGAAATGATAATCAAACTCATATTCTAAATCTCCTTTATTATAAATAGTGTACCAGGCTAACGCCTTATCTTTATTATAACTATCGCCAAAATATCCCCAGATTAAACTTGTAAATCCATATTCATTTGGTTGTGTTTTTCCATGAAATTTCCAACCTTTTTTTATAAGTAATGAGTTTATATTAACAAGTGGTTTATTTGGAATATTTAATAGTTCAGAAACGGTCAAATTTTGGCAATATGACGCCGTGCATAAAAGGCATAGGACTGCCAGTGGGAAGAAGATTTTCATTTTTTTTGTCGTGTGTGGCAATAAATATGGCGTGGACTAATATATCTGCGCTGCCACGGGACACGACTCCCTACCATGCACAAAGAAATAGCCACGCCATGACGGCGTACTAAAGCTTTGTATTGCATGGTGCTAAATTGTCGTGTAATTGGCAGCAATACTAAACGTAGTACAATACGTTTGAGTTATAACCAGACGGTTACTATGTTTGAAGTTCTTCTTTTTCCATTGTTGGTACTTTAGAGGGTTAATAAAATAAGAATGGCGTAACTACAATATCTTCGCCGCTCAAGGGGTACCAAACCCTATCAGCAAAAAGACGTAGCTACGCCAATAAAGTAAACGTTACTAAGTCTTTCTATGCTGAACGGGGTTAAGGCTGGTACTTTGGAGCGGCAAAAAATTCTTAGCGTAATATTTGCTTTAAATGTAAGGAGAGTATCTTATATTATCAAGTGGTATAAATACCTTAATTTTAAACTATAATGTTTTATTATATTGTTGCTTTTTTAGAAAAAACCTTCAACTTAAAGTGTTTCTTTAAGTCAATAAAATAGGATAGATTTATACCTAATTACCCTAATAAGGGTAGTATAGTTCCAAATGTTGCTCCTTTAAATGACAACGGATATACATTCCCTGAAATCGCCGATTGGATAGAAGAAAATGTAGAATTTATTTAGCCAACTATGAAACAACTAACCGGCAACGCACAGTTAAACGCTACCCTGTGTAACCTTTACGCACACGCTGAATTAACAAGTAAGGTCTATACTTCAAGTAAAGACTTATTTATAGATATGAGAGCGGAACAGGCGGCTACAGAACGCGATAAAGAACGGGAGGATAGTTTTGAACGCTTGTCTGAATGTTTGTTTTTAAATTACTAAGAATTTAAGTTATGAGTTTCACGCTAAAAAGAACGGTACAGTGCGCTAAATGCCCTTGGAAAAAGTCAACAAATCCATTAGATATACCTGACGGGTATTCGGTTGAAAAACATCAGCACTTGAAGTGTACAATTGCCACTGATCCGGTTCAAAGTATTTTTAAACCTACCAGTGTAATGGCTTGCCACCATTCAGATGGCGACGACGAGATGTATTGCATAGGTTGGCTTAATAATCAATTGGGAGCTGGAAGCAATATTGGTTTAAGGATTAAATTTATGTCATGCACCAATTCAAAAGATATAAAAACTAAAGGAAAGCAACATTTAAAATTTGAGGATACCTTACCAAAATAATCATGGATAAGTTAACAGCCATAGCAAACAAACAGCGTCACACTGTAAAACCAATTAAATACTGGCAGGTTGTTTCTTATCACGGCAATTTAGGACCGAAGGTAATTGACCAAAACAACAACATAGCATTTTTACGCGCCAAATATGGTAATAGTGTAGTATATAAACCTGTAAGATAAAAATAAGCAATTAACAATAATTTACATAAACATTAAAAAACCGCTAAAGGTAAGAAAATGGCAATCAACGCAACAACAAACAGTGCTCCACGAGAGCTGATCGAAGCAGGGCTACATATGGCCCGGTGCTACAAAATGGTTCAGGTAGGAACCGTTAGGGAATTATTTAAGGGCGAATATAAAACCATGCAAAAAATACGCATAGGTTGGGAATTGCCTGAATTATTAAAAGTGTTTAAAGAGGGAACCGGCCCGCAGCCCCGCGTATTTGAACAGGAGTTTACGCTTTCAATGGGCGAAAAGGCAAACTTACGTAAGATACTTACTTCATGGCGCGGACGTGCTTTTACTGAAGAAGAAGCAAAATG
Organism: uncultured Mucilaginibacter sp.; assembly: GCA_964657585.1. Taxonomy (GTDB): domain Bacteria; phylum Bacteroidota; class Bacteroidia; order Sphingobacteriales; family Sphingobacteriaceae; genus Mucilaginibacter. The sequence goes on from CAZZVY010000001.1 coordinate 16,509, forward strand.
CTTTGATGTTACAAAACTTATCGGCGTTCCATGCCTATTAAACATCACTCACAAGCCGTCAAAAAGTGATCCAACTAAAATTTACGAAGACATAAGCGGGATTACACCACTTATGAAAGGACAAAAATGTCCTCCACAGGTTAACCCGTCTTTTATTTTATCATTCGATGAATGGGACGAAAACAAGTTTAACAGTTTGCCGGATTTCGTTAAGGATAAAATTAAAACCAGTTTAGAATATCAGGCAATGCAAACAAAGGCGCAAAATTTGTTTGTTGGTGATGATGGACTACCCAAAGACCTGCCAGCTGATTTTTATGACGACGAAGATATCCCTTTTTGATGTTGTAAAATTTAAACAATATGAGGAGGCGACAGAATACCGTTACCTCCTCATAAATAAAAAAGTTGAAATTGGCGATTACGTTTATATCAAAGAAAATGGATATTTTACAGCTATTCAAAGAGTGTTGCATCATGCCCAACTTGATTACGATTACCCAATAGTAGAAAAAACAAACAACCCAAATTACGAAGCAATTTACAATAAAGAATTTTAAAAATGGAAACAGAACAATCAACCGGATTAACCATAACACCGGCAAGCCTTAAAACGCTTACTAAAACCGATATAACAGAACTTTCACGCAATATAGTGTATGATTACCTTGAGGGGTATAAAAGTCCCGCAGAGGGCTTATTTTTCGCTAAGAAACTAAAAGAACTGGCCGAACAAGTGGAGGAAAACCTTAAAGGCGCAGCAGCCGACGAGTTAAAGCTGTCAAAAGGGGAAAAGCGCGAATTTATGGGTGCAACTGTTAATGAGCAAATGGTCGGCGTTCGTTACGACTACGCTTCTACAGGTGATAAGCAATGGATTGAACTTAATGCCAAATTGAAGGATCGTGAAAAGTTTTTACAAGGCATAAAAGGCAGCGTTATACTGGTTGATGAAGGAACCGGCGAAGTCTACACGGTTTTTGAGCCTGTAAAAAGTGGAAAGATGTCGCTTATTTTCAAATATTAAAATGAGCAGCGAAACATTCCTTAATGGATTAGCAACAGGTTTGGCGTTTCCATCTGAATATATTAAACCTGTAAAACCTGTTAAAATTAAAAGGCCATGAGTAAATCAAACCCAACATTCGCCGATTTAGCTAAAAAAGGCTTTGCTATGAAGGACGGCGTTATGAAAAAGATTGAGCCGGTAAAAGGTAAAGATAAAAAATTGCCTGTTTTTACAATTGACCTAAATAAAATACCCGAATTGACACCCGATGAAATTTATGACAAGTTTAAAGATTTAAAACTATCAGACTACACCACAATTGGTATTAAACCAATGACAGTCAACCGGGCGTGGCGGGGTAAGCGATTTAAAACCCCGCAGTACAATAATTATTGTAAAGAAGTTTCTGCCATGCTGCCTGCTAATATAGTTATTCCCGAAGGCTTATTGAAGGTTTATTATGAATTCGGAATGAGTACCAATTCTGATTTTGATAACCCGGTTAAACCTTTTCAAGATATTTTACAGGCCAAATACCATTTTAACGATAGTAAAATAATTGAAGCGGTAATTAGGAAGGTTGTAGTAAAAAAGGGCGAAGAGTATATCAAATTTAAGATTGAAAGTTTATGACAACTAAAATCCCATACCTACAGCAAAAAAATCATTTGATGTATATGCTCGAACACCACCAAAACAACTGCCTCAACTATTTAGATTTGGACAGGATGGTAGATGACATTCAAACATTGTACGACTTCGATCAAAAATATGTTGCCCACTACCGCGAAAAGATTCAGATGTTAGAATGTGTTACCTGGAATTAAAAAGATTATGAAAATACAAAACATTTTAAATAAAGATTTAAATACCATGAGGGCCATCCTTTATTTATTCCACCCAGAAGCGCCTGCTGTTGATGATAAAAAGTTAGCTGATATGTGCCGAAATGGTAGCTATGACTGGGTTGGAATATCTGGAAATATTAAAGGATATGGTAAAATTGATATTTTGATAGACAACGGTCATGATACTACAGGTATGTACGGTTCTGGATGGAATATTGAAGACTTTGAAGAAAGGCAACCTAAAATGGTATTTAATATTTGGCGAACTTCAATGGATAAAATGCCTACTAATGATTTAACCGTATATGATCAGTCATCACGAGAATTCACCAATTCAGAAAGTTACAAACTTCGCCCTCAATATACAAAAATCATTACAAACGCAGGATATGAAACATTATCAGCTAAAGAATGGATGGAAGAATATTATTCGGATTAATATTAAAAGCTATGAAAAATCAAACAACTACCAAAAAACCGGAACCCATCATTACACCATCACCCCGCGTAATAGCGGGTACGAACGGAACTGTTGCCGGGTTAAAAGCACTGGCCGCATCTTTAGAAAGGAGTAGGTTAAAATGAGATTTACAGTAAGGTATGAGGTTGGCCCATATAATGGAGCAATGATAGTAAATGCAGTGGATTCCGAAGATGCTATTGCAATAGTTAGAACTCAAATCCGCAAGGACGTGACAATCACTATGTATAGTGAAAGTTATAGGGTTGTTTGCATTGAAGATAATTGGGATTTAGACAAAGAATGGTAGCCATGAGACAATCAAATAAAATGATAACAGTAAATAACGACGCTAAACACGCCCACGTATCAAGGCTGATAGCCTATGCCGGGTTAATGCAAGATGCTGCCATTGAATGCTATGACCTTAAAACTTTCTTTAAGTATCACAAGATTTGTTTAAGGCTAATTGAGTACAGGATTAATTTAATGAAAAGATCAAAATAAAGTTATGTTATTTCAAAAAGATATTATCTTTGTATTGTTAAAAGTAGTCAGGGACGGCGACTTAGAGCAAGCATATCCGCGTATTCACAATAAAACTAAAGCGTATTCAAGTTCAGGCCAGCCGTCCAAATCTGCCTACTTGATGCGCTTTTTTTATTGTGTCATAAATGAAAATATTTTATCCATGCCGAACATAGCCCGTACACAAATAAGCAGTGTACGGCTCCATAACACTTTAAAAAGAGCGTTCCCCGCCGAGGGTAGTAGTAAACTACCCTTATTGGTTAAGGGTATAATTACCGGCTGTAGAAATGACTTGTTTCAGCCGTTAGAACGAAGCGAAGGGGATAAACGACCGACGACCGTTGCTATAAATAAAAAATGGGTCACAAGACTTTTTAACGGGGTTACGGGGTTTTGTGACTTATTTTTTCACTTCTCTCAAAAAATTTCACTCCCTCGTACTGTTGGTTTTACTTTAATATTTTAAAAATATGGGAACAATAAAACTTGTAGGTAAAGAAAAAGAAAATTGCTTAAACAGCATGGCAGAGATAGCCTCTAAAACACTTGGTGTTTCAAAAGAACAAGCCCGTAAACGGGTTGAAGCACTTTTTGAGCAACCTTTTATGAAAGAAGTACCCGACAGCGGTCCGGAGGATGATCTTCATGCTATGTTTATTCAGATAAAAACGGAGCAGTTTATGAAACAACATATCGATTAATCTGCACATGATAGTCCCGGAGAAAAACAAGCACATTATTAAAAACACCCCGAATCAGTTAAAGCGGTTAAGGGATGCAGGCAATAACGCGTCAAACAACTGGAACTGGCCTAATACTATGAGATTGGTTAACTTTAAAAGAACGTTTAAACGATATAAATTTATTTGATATGACAGCAAGCGAATTAAGAATAGGAAATTGGGTGACCTCAACAATAAGCAATCACTCAATGCTAAATAATCATCCAATTTTAGTAGAAACTATTTCCCATGAAGGTATAAATCATGGTTGGCAACCCGATGGTGAAGTTGTTGATAAATGCGAGACTTATTTAAATCTTATCGGCATTTCCTTAACTGAAGAAATACTTTTGAAGTGTGGGTTTGAAAGGATAAATCATTTTACCGTTACAAATAGCTTAGTTTTTGACGTTGGAAGAGGAAGGTATTTATCAATCGGTGACGTAGGTTCTCCAAACGAAATGCTTTGGTTATGTACTTATAACGAACCCGGTACTAATGATATAATCAACCTATGGAATTATGATTATGATGGTAAACTTTATCTTCACGCGCTACAAAACATTGCCCACTCTTTTACTAGCAAAAAACTCGAAATAAACTTATAAAAATGAATAGGGAAATAAAGTTTAGGGCTTGGCATAAAGACAGCGATATAATGTTTCATGTGCTTGCTATCGCGTTTCATTTTAAAAAAATAGTAGTTAAATGGCATGGAGTCGAAAAATCAATTAATGCTAATCAATTTGAGTTAATGCAATACACTGGCTTAAAGGATAACGATGGTGTTGATATTTATGAAGGCGATAAATGTCAAGATGGAGGCGTTGTAGTTTGGAATAGTGATAGCGCATCTTTTTGTATTGATTACCCAAATATTGAGTTAATGGATATGCATGATGTTTCTGAATGGATGGTAGTAACAGGCAATCTATATCAAAATAGATAACTATGACAAAAGAATATAAAACCCTTATTGATAAAGGAGGAAAAGGACATGAGTTTTCAATAACCTTATTTAAGCTGCACAGTTTATTTGGCTTTAAGTTCTATAAGAAGCACGATACCAAATTAGGCAACTATCATTCAGTTAAAAAGAAAATAATTGACTGGATAGCCTTATATGGCAAGATGCCAATTGAAAACAGGACAAGGGATATATTTCCTGGTTTATATTAATCACTTAAAAATGGAAAATAAAAAAATCAATACTTGCAGTCAATGCAGTGAAGAGTTTGAAACTTGGGATAGATACGAAGATTGGGGCTATGGCGAAATAGGGTCTTATGAAGAAACCGAATTTTGCTCGGAGGAATGCTACCAAGAATGGCGAAGTGATAATAGACTTGAACTTTGTAATTAATCGTTATCAATATGAATATTTATTTTCCTTTTAAAAGTCGGTGCTATATGCGTTTTTCTAAGTTGTTTACAATAGGAAAATATACGTTTCGGTTGGGTATATTTAATGTTACAAATAAGAACCATAAAACCCCTTTTAAACAAGTATGGAATTTATTTGGCATAGAATTAACGATACATTTAAAATCAACCAAACCTATTTATACAATAATAAAGTATAAGCGTTAACCGCTATATCAAAAACACTTAAAGTAAGTAAAAATGGAAAATAAATTTACGCCGGCGCCGTGGGTGCTTGAATCAACGGGTAACGGATGGTACAGGATAAAAGGAAGCCCATTAGGCCCTATGGATGAATCACAAGCCAACGCCCACCTAATAGCCGCCGCGCCTGATTTATTGGCAGCATTGCAAGACCTATGGCCATTAGCTACTAATGCTTTTGGCGAATTAAGTATTGATGAAGTAACAGCAGACCCGATACTCAACCAGCTAAGTATCGCTATTGATAAATCCAAAACCGCCATATCAAAAGCACTTAATCTTAAAAAGTAAAGATTATGAAATATTTAGAACGGGAATTTAAGGAATGGGATAGAAAAACCCCAGTATATAGCGAGCGTTTAGATCAATACTTTATGACAGTTGATGAACTTTCAGATTATTGTTATGATGCTGAATTAACTGATGATGAAGAAGGCACTTTTCTAAAATTAATTATCTGCGATCCTAATTATTTATGGCAACTTGATTTTAATGACATTTATTGCGATATACTACCTGAGGATATAAACATTGATGATGTATCATCAAAAGAATTAACGGAAGCTATGAATGCCTTTAATAAATCTATAGCCAAACAGAAACCAGTTAGTTGGTCACCGGGGAAATATAGAACAATTTAACCATTAACCGTGAGAAGAAAATGGACTTATTAACTTTAATAATCATCCTCGTTGTAGCTAACGGTGGGGTATGGGTGTTTAACCATAAAAATGTTGAGAAATGAAAATTACAGTTGAAGTATTACCTGAAAGCGACCACATGCGAGCAATTTATGCCTTGATGGATAGGACGGTATTTAAAGAAATTGACAGGGTTGTTACTGGCGGTCACATGAGTGCAGTTATGCTTGTTATTACCTTTCAAGGTAACGGTCAAGAGTTTAATATGCTTAAAAACTCCATCTATGTGGAGATGCCGTTTAATGATAAGTCTAAAATGTATTATAGCCTTACTTGTTTAAACGGTAAAAATGCCAAAAGCGTAGAGGAATTTATAGACTACCTTAATCAGCAAGTAATGACTAAGCCAGAAATTAAATACTTCAATTAACAAATGAAAACCGCAAAAGAAATTCTAAAAGACTTTAAGAAGAACTCATTCTCAACTACGTTGTCAGATGCTGAAATTGAGGATTGTATGATTATTTACGCCGATCAATTAAAACAAAAGTGGATTAGCGTTAAGGATGGGTTGCCTGATAGCGATAATTTTTACCGGGTGTTAATAGACGGAATCCCTACCATACTTCCATATTGTATTTATAACGGTAAGTGGTGGTGCTACGGCGAATCACACCCGACAACAAATAGCGTAACTCACTTTTTACCGTTTACTGTATGAAAGAATATAAATTACCAAAAGAGTTTGCAACTAAGTGGGTAGAGGCTTTGAGAAGTGGGGAGTATAAACAGGGAGTGTCAGATTTAAAAAGCTCATTGGGTTATTGCTGTTTGGGAATAGCCTGTAAAATACAAGGAATATCCGATAAAGAGATGTTCGGTAAGGCATACCCAAAAGATATAACACAGCGTTTACATGCTAATATTCCGCCAATGTTATTGGAGGGGGCAGTAACTCTTAAACTTATAGTTACGTTGGCTAAAATGAATGATGGGGGTACTTCATTCCCTGAAATAGCCGATTGGATAGAAGAAAATGTAGAATTTGTTTAACAATTAAAAACAGGAGGTAACATGAAATACTAAGGTAGTTTTGAAACTTATCCGTCAACCCAACGTTATACGACTTGGGATTTGGCGGTAAAAAATATTAACAATTTAAAAAATGAAAAGACCGGGATTTTTAAGAATATTATCAGCAGTATGTTTATCTTACATGGTTGCATTTTTAATTGATATTGGAAATACCTTTGTTAATAAAAAATGGGATACCGCTGCTGAATTGATTATGGGAATATTTATACCAATTTTTTCATTTATAATTTGCGGTGTTTTCGACAAAAAGTAACAATTTTAATTCACATAATTTAAAAAACAAAAAAAATGTCAACAACTCAAACATCTTGGCTAAGTAATCTCTTAGCTAAAATCGGATCATGGTTCTCCACAGCAACCACAGAAACACATGACTTCGCTGTAATAGCGGATAACCTCGCTAACACCGTTAAGACGGTCGAGGCTTCAACCGTAGGTCAGGTATTTGAAACAACCCTTGAAATGATTATCCCGGCCTCTACTGGGCTCGTAAACGCATTTAAACTGTACTGGCCGAAGCTTATTACCACTTTAAACCTTGCGGTCGCTGAAACAGGTAAATCAGACACACAGATCGTTGTTGACGGCGCAGGTGCATTGAATAAAATGAAAGGTATCGATCCCAATGCATACGCAACTACAGTTACCGGCATTGCTGCCAACATTAAACAATGGTTAATGGATAATACTGGGAGTGGCGGCACAATACAGCAGGGTATCATAACACAGGTTATCGCCCACGATCCAAGTTTGGCTACTATTATTGGTAAGCCGGTTGTGGCAACCTCAACATCTGCGCCTGTAAACGCAGTAGACGACGCTCCATATAAAATTAACAATATCCCCGCGCCGGTTGATAATAACCCGCCATTGGAAGCACCTGTAGTAAACCCCGTATCCACAGCGTACGTTGCCACGCAGGATGGAATGAATCAGCCGGGGTGACTATACAGAGTGTCACAGTGGTTTAGTAAGCTATTGTTTACTTTAAAACACGGTGCGCCGTAATTAAAAATTAAAATTAAGGAGGTTTTTATATGGTATGTACACTTTTAATCGGATTGGTTTTATTGCTTACTCTAAATATATATTTTCAGCAGCAAAGGATTAAGCACCTTAATGAAATTATCGAAAGCTATCGTAAGGATATTAAAGACATCCATATAATACTGGATGAATTTATAAAAAATCCTTACCATTGACAGATATTTTAGTTGGTTAGAATAGCCCTCAAATGACAATCGGTCAGGGGAAGCGGCAGGGAGTGATTAACCTGCCGCTTTTTTTTAATTAGTTGGTGATTCAGGTGCCGGATTGGTAACATTAACATTGGTAGTATCTGCATTCGTAGTAACTGTTGCATCAGCCTTCTTTGGCGTAGATGATCCGCCGAAATAAACACCACTGACCGAACCGAGCAGCGTTCCACCTATTAAACCTATTATTAGGGTTAATATTTCAGTATGACTTCCCCACATATATAAGATATAGCTAAGCATGGCTATTGATCCAATTGTAAATATGTAAGCAATATTTGACCTTGTCTTTTCTGCTAATGGGTCTGTAGCTGGTTGTATTTGATCTGCCATATCTTTTTTTATTTAAAGGTAGGAAAAATCTTTATAAAATAACAAATGTCCTCAAACTCGCTTTTTGGACTTTTGTTTCATTCATGTTTTCGACGCTTGAATGTCTGATAAATTATTGGCATTTGGATGCCGGTGTAAATGTACAAAAAATGTCTACCACATCAACAAGGCATTTTTATTAGGCGGCTTAACCCTTTGAAGTTTATTTTTCTTACTTCTTTTGGCTTTAATAGAATGAAATCCACAAACACAATCTTTCTTTGATCTGTTTTGCGGGTCTTTACAATTTGACATTATTGCTGCTTTCATTGATTCGCTGCATTACTTTTTCAAGCATTGATTCTTGTAACTCAATTGGAAAATTTATATCAGGATTGCCAATTGCTTCAAAATACTCAACCTGCTGTATTGTTTCAGGGAACAAAAATCCTAATGCTCTTAAACCTGATTCTATTTGTTTGTCTGTCATACTTATATAATCCATAAGCGTGACATTTTTTTATTCGCTTAAAACTAACGGCTCATAACTTTCCAAAACATAAACAAACCTGTCCAAATTCAATCCCAATGATGAATGTGGCAATCCAATGGTATGCGTATGCGCGGCAACAGTCCAACCCTCGCGTATATCAGGTTGAGCAGGTGAAGATGTATTTCCCTCTACAGATGTGAATTGATTTCCGTTTATCGAAACCACGATACCGGTATGGCCTTCTGTAAAGCTATTTCCAGCCTGCCATACGACTATTGCGCCCAACTTAGGTATATTGGTAGACGTTTTCCAAACGGGGTCATTATGGAAGTTATTAGCCATTTGCTGGCTGTTTAACGATTGCAGGTGTTTAACCTTTGCCAATATATCAGGCCGGTTCTGATAACCCTTATACCAGTCAAGGATTGCGGCAGCCGCGCACCATTCATCCCCAGGCTCCCACCCGGTTGTACTAATATCTTTTTGGTACGGTTGATTGGTAAAACCTAAGTTTGGTTGTTTTTCTGTGATGTTAGCTGCTGCGTATGCGTTTGCTACTGCTACTATTTGTTCGTATATCATTGCAATATAAATTTATCAAGTATGTTTTGCGGTAATTGTTTTAAATTGGTTTGGTCGGAACTTCCGAAGAAGCCTGTAGTCCCAAAGATATAAGGGCCCTCGTCTGCGTTGTCGTAATGGATGTGGTAGGTTCTGCCGTCATAGAAGTTATAATCAGCCTCATCAACTATACAAAGCAGTTTACCCTCTTTTAAAGTGGCAATGTCAATTAATTGGCCGGAGGTTGATTTAATGGTTAGCATTTTTACCAAGTATCACCGCCGTTACTTTTTATCACTATAATATCCATAACCCAAATATAATGTTTTTACTTTATTACCGCCCAACCTAACTTAATAATCTCATCGGTGGATTAATCAGCTATTTTACGGTTACACCAGTCTTTCATCTCCAGTGCTGTTTTGAACGCAGATTCTAATTTATCATTAGGGCACGTTTCAAAATTCAATTTAATCCACTCCAAAACTGTAGCCGTTGAAGTATAATCTTGTGCCCTTAATACAAATAATGGTTCGTCATCTCCTGCATTTTTAATGCATTTGCTTGTGTGTTTAGTTGCCATAATTATTATCCCGGTTTAATACCCGGCTTGACAAAGATAAAAATAAATATTTGTAATTGTGAAGTTTATTTGTACATTTGTGAATGAAATTAAATGTAACAAAACTTTTCAATGCTATAAAAGCAAAGAAATTTGGGCGAACTCTTGAAGAAAGTAAACTCCTAACAGATGCTGAAATTTCAAAGGAAATAGGAATTACACCATCGATATTGAGTAAAATAAATAAAGGACAAACAGATATAAGCTTAAAAAGCTATGGCGAAATTTGCGACTGGCTTGGGGCTAATTCAAGTGAGTTTTTTTATTAACAAACCAAAATATTACCGGTAATGTATCCGGTGAGAAAAATTAAGTATTTATGAGAATTAAAGAACAAGTCTGCACATTATCTCAAGCTAAAAAACTGAAACAACTTGGCGTTATACAAGGTCTGTCGCATATTTATATTTACTTTGGCGATACAGGTACTAATTGCGATCACTATATTGTTAGGGAAAGAACAACCGATTATGGTGATGATTTATGCGTAGACGCTTTTACTGTTGCCGAATTAGGCGTTTTGCTTGGTGAATATGGATTAACTGTTCATAAACCAACCATAGGTAGAAACGAGGCAAGAGATAGGGCTGATGATTTAATTCACATGCTTGAAATAGGAGAATTAATCGTTGATTCTTGTAATGAGAGACTTATGCGGGCAATTTAATTCATTTAACCATACTTCTCCAAAAAGCAATAGCAAGCGCACCGGTGACTATCATCAGAATAACAGCATCTTTTTTTGATGTTTTGCGTAGTGTCACTTCTCTTTATCTTTCTTTATTTCGCTCATTTTCTTGTAAAATTCATACATTTCAAGAGCGGCCCCTAAGAGTATACCTAACTGGGGATAACCTACACAGGATGCTAATGCTATTCCAATCATAGCCATACCAACACGTAGGTAGGTAAGGAATTTAACAAGGTCAGGTTTAAAGATGTTTACTACCAAATCAAAACTTGTAATCCATACCATCAAAAACATCGTTACAGCAACGCCTGCCATAATCTTCTGTAATGACGTAATGTTTTTTACAAACTTTGGTTCTTCGGGTATAGGCTTGGTCATTACGCATTATTGGCAAAGTTAATGTACAAGGTATTCATTTTTTTATATAAAATCCTTATAGCTATATAACCCGCAATAATACAAATTATCATTATGACACCTGCGGCAAGCAATATATTAGCTAATTGGTTTAGGTTATTTATTTGTTTAGCATTTCTTGCTACCTGGTTTTTTTGCACTTCACTATAATTCTTTTCAAGGTCAAAATACTCTCTATCCTTCCTTGCGTTTACGATATTAAAGCTGTCGGTGCGTTTAATTGATCTTACCCGCATGTTAATCAACATATCCGTAAGGGCTGCTATGCTTTCGTCTTGCTTCCGCATTCCTTTAGCCTGGTTAGCTATAATAGCATTCAATTTAATAAATTCAGGTGAAAAATATTTATCGTAGTTGTACTTATAATACTTATCCAATAGTGCCTGTCTTTGAGTTGGCGTTAATGTAGTTTGTTTGTTGGTATCCGGCTTTGCCTGTGGCGGCGAGGGCATATATATACCAAAAAGAAACTTTTCCGCTAAAGGCGGCTTAACGAGGTTATGCGAACAACTTATAAAGCACATTAAAGAAATTCCGGATAACCATTTAATTGATGATGTTGCTTTGTTCATGATTCGGCTATTTTTTCTTTATTGAGATAAATATATAAAACAACAACAATAGCCATACCGTAAAAAATGTATCTGATAAAATTACCGGCTATTATAGCTATATCAATAGCGTTAACAGGTAAAAACGGGTAAATTAACGCTGCAGGATAAATTAATGAAAAACAAATAACCGCTTTTCTTATTTTATTGAGTGCCCGATTTACCTCAACAACATAAGCAATTGACCCAATAGTTAAACAGGAAAACATTACCCTCAAATTATCAATCTGAATATAACTTAACCCATCGTCTCCTCCACGCATCAAAGAAGTGAATATCAGCTGCATTATACAAAACGCAACTGATATAAAGATAACATGTTTTTTTAAGAGCATGGCACCCATACATTAGCTACGCATGTACCGCAGCCGGTTTGCCCACCGCAGCCTTCAAGGTCTGTTTCCGTGTCAAGTTTGGCGTATTTCGCCAGCGCGATAGCTGCTTCAATTACTTCTTCTTTAGAAAGGGTTGCTAATTTTTCCTGTAAGTTCATGATATTGTTGTTTTTAAATTGTGACTAATAAAATTCCTGACCGGATGAATAGGTTATTGTTGTAGTCCCTGATGATGTGCTTACCATCCTCACCAATGCATTAGCCGGGATAAAGCCAGTTAAACACGCCTGCTGTACCGTTACGCTTTGCAGGGCAACAGCCAGTGTTACCGTATTTGAATTAGCCAATGTCGCTACAGTAGTCCACGTGCTCCCGCTATTCGTACTATATTGCAGGGCCACGCTGCCTGATGAAGTAGCACCAATTGTTGCGGTGCAGGATATGCTGATATTATAACTTACGGACGCGTTGGCAGTGGTGCTTATGGTATAAGTGGTGCTGTTTACTGGTCTGGTTACTGTAAATATTGTTGCTGAATGAAACGCAGGTGTGTTTAACAAATCATTATAACTACCCGAATTAACAACCTGTGGTATTGGAAGTGTATTAATAACAGGCTGTCCGTTGGCGTTCATACCAAACAGGTAAATTACGTTTTGTGCCTTAACTGTAAGCCCTAAAAAAATAACCACTAAAATTAAAATTATCCTTTTCATTGTTTTTATTGTAAGAATCCGAAAAGAGTTATTGTAACATTTCCAACGCCACCTGTTGTAATTTGATAGTTAACAACGCCCCCCGCAGGCACAGCTAAACTCATGCCAGTGCTTGTAAAGAAAAACACTTTATTAACAGCATTTAATCCGGCTATAACCGTGCTTGCAAATATATCACCAGGCGTTGTTGTATAAACATTGGCGGTATGTCCCGTTGTAACGCCTGTTAATGCCCGTACAGCCACTTTTGTTACCGTAAGTATCTTTCCTGTAGGTACGGTATATAAAACCGTTGTGGCTACTGTTGCTGAATTTACAAGGGTAACTACTGAAAGTATATTATCAGCAGGAATTGGATTTGTAATGTCTAAATTACTTCCATCTGAAACCAAGTCTACAGCGGTATTTTGAATAGATAAAACAACACTTGAACCGCCGTCAATTAACCCCGATGCAGGTGTTACAGTTACCGTATTTGCTGTTGCATCGGTTTTTTTAATTACGTATGAACCAATAACAGTTGTTGGAACGGTGACTATTATATTGCCTGAAGATGCGTTGGCAAGTATCGTTATATTTTGGCCTGCTATAGATGGGATTTGCACCGATCCGACAATAGGTACTACCTGTTGTAATGGGCTGAATAAAGCCGCGGCCTTTGTCCCGACACCAGCAATATCAAAGTTTCCCGTAAATGGGGCATTAAATTTATAACTATATCCTAAAACAGCCTGCTGAACGATATAAGATATACTATACGCGCCAATATCTGGGGTTAAGAAAAATGGATTGCCGGTATAATCAAAAGGTGCTGCACCATTTATACTGCCAGCCGCTTTAACAGGACTTGTTGACAACGGTATGAAATCAGTTGCTTTGGTTGGTGTTGTTTCATTCGTTAAAAGCGGATCGGTGTTTATTCCTGCTGTATCGTATCCTGCTCCCTGCCATAATGTCCATGTTGAATAAAGATTACATATAGGCTGTCCGTTAGGGTTCCAAACATCGTTGTTGTTTATGGTAAGGTTTGTTGGTAACGCCGATAACCCATTTGCTGATATAAAATAAACAGGAATATTTGAAGCGGTAGGAACCTGATTGATTAAAATATTGTTTTGTATGATTATCTGATCTGCCTGTTGTTCGTTTACAATGGTCACCCCGTTAAATTGCTGTGAATCGGGCCCTACTAAAATATTTGTTCCGGTAGAAGCTGAACCGCTTATAATAAACGTGTTGTTGTAAATAGTCGCGTATTGAGCCGCTTTGGTGTACCCTGCCGCCCCACCCTGTAACGATGAAGAAAAAAACAGGTTATCAAATGCCTGCGCTTTTGCAGTAGAACTTCCCTTTGTAAGTTTTAGTAAAAACCCTATACTTCCGCCGCTTTGTATGTTCTGATAAATCTTACCCCTTGTTACGCAAAATAAGGCAAGCATGTGCGTTTCAATCGTGGTGTTGGTAGTTGATACGGTATTTTTATAGAGCAGGCAATCAGTGATACCATAAGGGCCTGTAAGGAACCCAAATAATAGAGCATGTGTCGTGTCGGTAGTCCACGATGTGCCGTTTGCAGAGGTTAATATGCTTCCTGCGGTCACTGTAGTGTTTTCTTGTATCAACACATAATTTGTCCCGTCAATAGTCCCAGTATAGCTTAAAACAAGGTGAACTTTTGTCGATGGGTTTACCTTTGTCCTGTTGGCGAAGTTAAACTGAAAAGGCTGTGCACTCGTTGTAAGTGAACTGGCTGAAAGAACAGTACTCGCTGTTTCTACAAGTGTTCCCGGTACACCTGCATTATCAAGGTAGCAAGAACAGTTTATAGTCCCGGTAGGAGAACCTGTTTTTAATAAGTTCACGATAAATGAACCTAAGTAAGAATAATGACTATAGGTTATCGCTGTTGTGGTTAAAAATTGGTCAACATAGGTATTTGCCGAAGTATCGCCTAAGTTTTTATTCCCAGTTGTTGTAACGATATTTTGAACGTCGGTATGAAACCCGTCGTTACCTACCGCTATAGAGTGCTGACCGCCGTTATTTACAACCGTGTTATTATAGATAACGGCAGCACCAAATCCATTGTTAATATAAAGCGGGTCAACATTTAAGGTCGTGCTTGAATTCGTTAATGTAGCACCGCTTACACTTGGGCACGCTGTATTTTCATTAGCACCAAACCACATTCCGTTTGTGGTATTGGTTCCCATTGTAAAGGTGAAGTTGGTTAAAACAGCTGCGGTAGGTATTGATAAGGTAGCATCTGAAAGCGGAAAAGTTACCCCGCCTAAAGTGTTGGTAATATCAAAGCTATTCATCGTTATCTGACCAACGATGCCGGCAAACTGTACAGGGAAATATGTACCAGCGGGAAACGTAGCCCTGCTTCCGTCGCTTCCTGCTGTTAGGGTAAAGTTTCCGGACGTGGTTGCAGCCACGCCAAAAACAATTGCTGATAAATTGGTAGTTGTATTAGAGTATGTCCCTCCCTTTAACGTAACATTGGTTCCTGATCCCGTGGTGAACATTTGCTGCGCAGATGACCATGTGCTCCTGTCTACGGTCACATTTCCATTAGCACCGCCTACTATAAAAAGTTGCCCCGCAAACGTTGAATCGTTGGTATATTGATTGATAAAATAATTTGATGTTGTACCGCCTGTAGCAATATTTAAAAAAGCGGCAAATGTAGTAGCGTTCACACCTTTGCACCGAGTGTAAGTAAAATTGCCTGTGCTATGCGGGGTTATACATGACTTTGATGTTGTTCCCTGGCAGTCAAGAACTAAGTCAATTAAGTACCCCATTGTTGCTGACGCGTCAGATGAATTTATCACCCTTGCTCCGGATGAAGATTGAATTACAACAAAATAACTTGCGGTGTACGCAGGATCGGCTTGTATGGTATTCTTTTTTGCACCTAAGTCAAGGTATCCGGAACCGCTTGTTTCAACATAAGGATGATTAGCTGATGTTGCGGACGTGCTTGTCGGATTGATAATACAGGTATCGCCCGTTGTGGCCATTACAGAAACGGCATGAGCAATAGTTAAAAACGGCGTGGTAATTGAAGTACCGTTATTGGTATCAACTCCAAGAGAATACCCGTTAAGGGCTAAATTTGAAACGTAGTAAGTTGCCATTTTTTAGATAAAATCTTTTGCTGAATTAATAACTAAACGACACTTGTCATAAAAGTCCTCATTCATTCCTTCTATTGTTTCTTCCCATATTTCTAAAGATTTATTTGCGTCTTCGTTGAAATAATGTGGGCCTCCTGCGCCGCCAATCACCAAACCAAAATCTGTAAGTATTTCTTGGCACAGATGTATAACCCTAAACTGTTCAGGGGTATATAAACCCTTTTCCGGATAGATTTCAACAGTATAAATATTACCCTCATTTTTTAATTTATCGCGAATTTCTAAAATATCGCTTACTGTTGAATTATACACGCTTGCCATTTATTAATTAAAATTTAGTAAAAACCCCAGTTACGCCTATAAATCTTGCATTTCTTCTTTTATTTGGAACATCATACAAATCAAACTCATTTAATGACTTTTTACAATAATAGTATCTTATATCTACCTGCCAATAAGAATCTTTAAATATTTCTACACTATATTTATATACCATTAACTGTAAGTTAGTGATGTCCTGTTATTCCAAATATTTGCTGCCGATCCGGCGCCTGCATAAGTTATTGTTAAGGGGTTACCGTTTGTGTCATAGGTAATATATTTTATTTGCCATAGCTCAGCAGATAAAGCCGCTCCGGGCAAAGCCTGACCTACGTATACCGGGCTTGTTCCGCCCTGATAATCAATTACAGTAGTTAACCCTAATTGAACATACGGAAACACCCCAAATACTGCTGCTGACATATTTAATTATCGTTTATAGTGTTAAAAAATTCCCTGTTACCGTCCGGCTTCCACAAATATGTTGTTCTTGTTATCCCTTTATTTTCATCAGTGGCAACATTATAAAACGTGGCTGTTGTTGGTGTTCCGTCTGCAATCATTAAGGCGTAAGTAGCTACCGATTTGTATTTAATTGAAATACTTGTTGATAACGCATAAGCAACGCCAGTTGACGTATGCGCAATATCACCATACAAATTAATTTGATTGGTTGATGCTGAACCTATGTTTACATGCGTTGCGTCTGCTGAACCAATATAAACGCCAGTATTAAGCCTTATTTGGGTTGTACCCGGCATTGAAGATAAATCCAAAAGAATAGGCGTACCTGTTACAGCGTAACCAGTTATTTGAACACCGTTGGCGAAATTACCAATCCCCGTAAATGACGCGCCGTTGACAAACGTTGGTACTTGCGTTACCGATTGATTGGGGCTTGCTAATGTAAGATAATTCGATGCTGCTGTACTTGTTTTTACATAGCCTGTTAGATTTGTAGCAAGCCTGCTTAGGCTGACCAATTTTGTAGAATCTACCGACCATGTATAAGGTGTTCCCCCGTTAAAAGGCAAGCCGTTTATACCATAACCATTAGTCAAATAGTTTGGCGTTACCGCCGATACTGTCCATGCCCTGTTTGCTGATAAATCATAGGTTGTGCCGTTTATGGTTAGCGTTCTTGTGCTTTTAACCATAAAAGCCCTGTTTTCATCATAAATATTATTTTGAACAAAATTAAGATAGTGGCTTGAGCTAATATCCTGTAATTTCATGCCGTTTACTGTATCCCCGGCATTGAAAGCTGAATTGTTAAAGTCGTATTGGGATGTACCTGTACTTCTATAACCGTTTAGTCCATAAAATGTAGGACTATTAAAAATGGGAACATCAAGCGTTTTTACCCCGTACACGTGTTGTGCGCCGTAAATATTTACTTTTTTAGCCGTATCATATGTTATTGTTCCTGCGGTTGAATAAACATATCCTGTGCCGGTAAGTGACGGTTGTGTACTGTGAGCGATTATGCGCGCTACTTGTATACTGTCGGTTAACTGTCGCCAAAGGTATGTCGCGCCATTATAAACGTAAAAATTTTTTGTTATACTATCCTGCCACGCTTGAAAAGTCAGCATTTGAATACCGTGGTTGGGTTTAGGGGTTGTCGGGGTAGTTTGCCCAAAAGACTTTAAGCCAATGAATAAAAATAATATTATTAATAGTCTTTTCATTGGCCTCTAAGGTAAGATTTTTTTGGAAATAAAAAATGTGCATATTTGTGGTATAAAAATCGGTAATTCAGCCGATGTAAAATGCGACATTATGGATATTATAGACATGAAAAGAGTGCGTGAAGCACTACCATTAAGAGCGTACGTTCAACTACGTAAGAAAAAATCAATCCCCTACATCTACATCAAAATTGCTAATCCATCAATGATGGAATATGGCAATGAAAAACAACAAGAGCAGGATATTGAAATGATTTTTGATTGGCTGCGTGAAATAGTTGGCAGACACAATGTATCGGAGTTTTACCGCCATAGTACAGGTAGTCCGTGGGAGCTTTGGTTAAAAACAAATGTTTATGAGTTTATAAACATAACCGATGATGACATTAACGGATTTTCCAATATTGAATTGGTAAAAGACGGAAAATTAGCTACTGCTTAAGTTAAGTCGCATTGCCTTATGCGGTTATAAACCCTGTTTCCTAAAAAGACAGGGTTTTTTAATTACCCACTATTTTAGTTATGGTTGTACCTGCATTATAAAGAATACTACCGCTTCCTGTTACTACCGCTGTAGTTGTTACCGTTGATCCGTTTTGTGCCCTGAAGTCTAAAGTAGGGAATGAAAGATACATCGGCGCAATAGCGTAGTTTAACACTTGCCCTTGTCTGAAAAAGTAAAGGGTTTGCGGGTTGCCACTATTGTCGGTAAACTGTACCTTTACCCTTAATGTGTCTGTTCCTGATAAACTATTGATGTTAGCCCATGCGCCTACTCTAAAGGTATTATCACCGCCTGTAACGTTATAATGCCCTAAAGTATCACTGGCTGTTATCCCGAATAATGCACTATTACGGGTATAGTTTAAAAAGGTTTGCGTAAGTAAATAGGTCGCCAGTGTTGAACTTAATCCGGTTACCTGGCTTTGAGTTATTTGAATAGGGGTATTAGATGCTGCTGTTACCTGACCCTTACCGTTTACCGTCACCGTAGACACGTTTGCAGCCGTTCCAAACGATCCTGTGTTAGTATTGACTGTTGGCAGTGTTGGATTGGGATAAGGGCCTGTAAGGTCACCTCCTGCGCTTCCTGACGGCGGCAAGGATGTTGGGAATGTTCTTAATGCTAATGTGCCGTCAAAATATTGTGAAGTTGTGCCAGTGGTAATAAGGTTCTGTTTTAATGCGGCTAAACTGTCAACCTGATATTTTTGATACCAATAGGCAAATCCGGGAGAACCTAATGCTGTGCGGTATTTTTTGGCATCGACGGTTCTTTGAAGTGAATTACCAACCGATAACCACTGTGCGGAAGCGAAAAATGGGAATAGCATCAATATAAAAAAAGACGTTTTTTTGATAATGGCTTTAGTTTTCTTATAAATACTAAGCTGATAGTTTACTAATGCGATTATATCTTTTGTTGTTAATTTTTTCATGGTTTAAAGATAAGAATATTTTTTATTTGCAAACGTGTTACATACTGCGTATATTTGTTACATGAAGAAAGAGAAAAGAGTAACCGCTCATGTTACTAAACCAACAAAACAAGCTATAATAAAAATGGCTAAAGAACAGGACAGGTCTGAAAGTTATATAGCCGGTAAATTATTGGATACGGCTGTATTGGTTAGGGAGATTAAAGAGTAATAACTTGTCGGTAATTCAGCCGATGTAAAATGCGAGAAAATGAAAAATTCAGAAATTATTAAATTATTACCAACAGACGAAGATGTTGCAAAATGGTACGATGAAAATATAGACGAAAAAGTTGCTACGGTATCCAGTAGTATTTACAAATTTAGGCTTTTTCTAAAAGAGCATATTAAAGCCAAAATAGAACCTATAAAACACAATATAGGCGGGTTTATGTACTCTGAAGAAATAACTAAAGTAAGTTAAGTCGCATTTCCTTATGCGCTTATAAAGCGGTTTCAGCAATGAGCCGCTTTTTTAAACTTTTTAAAAAACTATAATGGCAAAATTAACAACTTTAGGTCACTTCGGATTTATTGAATATCCACCTTGCGATAACCCGGAATTTGAAATTAACAAAGATGGATTCTTGTTTGTCTTTGGATACAGCACTCTTTTTTGGGAAAAACATGTAAGAATGGCAAAACAATTTAAATTCGACCTCTTAGATTATAGAATTGTTGGGAAATTTAATGATGTGAGAAATAACCTTGCTGATGTCGGCATATCAGATGAATTTTACCGTAATCAAAATATTGATACAGACAATTGTTTGGTTGTTATTAAAAAGGATTTAGATAACTGAAACAACAATTGATTGGGTTGAGTTATTAGCAAACCCGTAAAGTCGCGCCGGGTTGAAACTTGTATCATAGGTTGTCGCAATAGAAACGCCATTAACAGTTGTAAAGATTGGGTTTTTATTAGTTGGTAGCGCGAGAGGCAAATACCAACTTCCGTTTCCGTCCTGTAGTAGATTACTTTGATTATAGGTAAACGGTACAGCGCCACCGCTTCCTGATCCTGATGTTCCTGTAACCGGCATTACACCTGCTATGTTAATATACCCGCTTACTATTACTCCTGCCGGATAGTCAAATGTAATTGATGTTATATCTGTAGTAGGGTCATTAGGCGTTAAGTAGGCAATAGTGCCCGGTGTTCCAAAGTCTTCCGTATAACCCGCTCCTGTTTGCACCGCCTGATAGGTAATAAGGTTATTTCCGTAAACTTGCTTTAAAGTGTTATTGTAATTTGATAAAACAAATGGGCCTGTAGTGGTAAATGGTATCTTGCCATAAACTATATTTGTTCCGACCACTGAATTATTTACGTTAATGGTTATGCCTGAATTTTGAAAGTTAGGATCAATAGTTGCATTCGGCGGTATTCCTATCAGCTGATTAAGGCAGTCATATAAAAATGTACAGGTTATAGAAGTATAATCGCCATAATTATAACAATAAGTTAAAGCGGTTATGGTTCTGTTAAACTGTCGCGGTAAATCCCATTTAACAAAATAATTTCCTACAGCCAGTTGTAAACGGTTTTTCTCCATCAGGTTAGCTAATACAACCTGTCCGTTTAATATAGTCGCCTGTATTTGTGAACTGGTCATTAACTGCCCGATATTAAATTATTTGCCATTGTGATATTGTTTTGAGCCGCAATGCCTGAACCTGTCAAAGCATCAGCAATAGCTGCATTCTTATACATTTGGGCTATATCATAGTATCTTATATCCTCACTGCCGCAATCACAGGAACACCCTAATTGAGCAATAACCTGTGAGTAAATATAATCGTAGAACGCGGTATAAACATTATTAATTGTTCCCGTATAAGTCCCGGTATTATCAGTAATGGTTTCAGTAAAAGAATAATAAGCGTCGGAAAGTATCTGAAAAGTGGCCGTTAACGATGACCCCATATTTATCGTAGCAATAACGTTACCGTTTACATCAGCTATGTTTAATATACGTGAAACCAATGTTCCGACACCGGTAGTGGTGTCCGTGAAAAGCAGCGTCACAACATTTGTAGCTGACGGTATTGACGGTGTTACGGTTCCTGTTACTTTGGTTATCATTGCTTATATTCTGGACGCCTGATACTGCTGCAACGCAATAGCCGCGTATATTTGAGGAATGTCAAGTGTTACTACCAATGCATCGGTGCTTTGTGCCGCAGTAGGAATATAAGGCAGCGTATAAACCCAAACAGGTAAACCTGCCAAATAATTATAGCTTACTGTTACGCGCTTACAATTAATAAAGGCAGATAAGGTTGTATCGTAAATTGTATCAAGTGCCGCCTGTGTTAAATCAAAGCCCTGAACACCTGATATTGTTAATGTTCCTACTCCTGCCGCTACAGCCCATGTATAACTATACAGGTTGCTATGATTACCAGTGTTGCTTACTACTACTTTCATTGGCTTTTTTTTGTAAATATAATAATTCCCGTTATAACTATTTGGAATGACCCATATGTTTTAAATTTGATTACATTTGATAACGTAATTATAATTAGATATTAAGACGAAGGTATCCCCTTGTTGACTGCTTAATAGAGTGTCGACCGAAGTTAAGTAAGAGAGGGGTATACTAAATTATAAAGGTTAAATTATTAAAATCAGAGCGGTACAATTCCGCGCTTTGCTATTATGCAAGGATTAATGTAATTGACAGAAGGGTTTTAACTTTATTCATCCCAATTAGCTATATCATAGCCGCCTGTTTGGGCATTGTGATATTTGGAAAGTATCTTACTTTTACTAACTTTTGATGCTATTGATTTTAATCGTGTTCTTATTTTTTTCTGCTCCTTTGGTTTATCGGCAAGTTTAGCTATTTCCAATTTCATTCTTTTGGCAGCATCAGACTTCATAAAGTCATCATAAAATTTTTGCCTTTCCTGTACCTGTTTGTTAGATAGTTTTTTAGTTTCTTCGCCTACCTGTATTTTGTTAAATTCACGCTCCGGTTCTTTTATATCCAAATTCTTTCTTAATCCCGGTATTCCGCTTTCAATTCCCTGCCAAACACCATGCGGAGTTCTTTTAACCGGATCGCCATTTTCATCCTTATCTTCACGTTGCGCCTCCTGTGTAATTACCGATGGCACAATTAACCCACGTAAAAAGTCACCTGCAAACTGGCTTGCGTTATTGGAACTTTCCAACCCGCGTATAACTTGTTTTGGAGTTTCGTAAAATGGTGTGCTTTCTGCCATGTCTGTCGCTGTCGCTACAACAGTTTCCCCACTTGTAGCACCTTTGATAAAGCTACCGCCATAACTATCGGCAGCACGCCTTATAGTGGCTCCTAACTGCATAATAGTTAGCAATGGTGTGTGTGTCAGGAAATGGGGAACCTCTACACCGAATAACTTTACATCTCCTGCGTTTATATCGCCGTCTTTTCTTTTCCCACCGGGAACACGGAACCCGCCAAATGCTTGCGGATTAAAATAGCCCAACGCCAATAATCCTGCACCCAATGATTGTTTTTTCATTACACGAAGTACATAATCAGCTTGTCGTGGAGATAGTTTATCTATCCCTCTTGCCATTAAAAATAAAGCCTTAGTTGCACCTAAAACCGGGGTATATTGCGTTTTTTCAATAAGAAAGTTTGTTGGTACGCGCACAATAGGGAATAACACTTTAAGCACATCTGCCCCTATCTTGCCTGATTTACCAAACTTATCTTCTTTAGCGGTTTCAAGAGTCCTGATGATTGATTTATAAGACTTTGTGGCTAAATTATCCGCCATAAATATCTGCCGATTTGCATCTTCCAATGCTTCTTTTCCGATTTGTAACTGTACAAAAGGACTATCAGTGTCAACCCCGTGTTCCTGCGCGTATTTGGTACGCAAAATAACACTTCGCCTAAACTCATTTTGTTTGGCAAACTCTTTTTCAGCAGCGTGAATATTACCGGCTAAATCAAGTATTCTGTCAATATCAAAATGTTCTTTTTTATCGCCAAAAGTAGTATCTAAATTATCAAGTTTTCCCTGAAACTTCTTCTTAACCTCATCAATAGTATTAGCGTCCCAAACCGTTTTTAACGCTTTCCATTCGGCGTTTAAATTAAAATCGTGTCCCTCACGCGGTGCTTTTGCGGCTATACGTGAAAGAATTGGTATACGCCTTACTGCTGACCCTGCAAGTTCATGTATGGGCTGGCCTATTATCCTGTACATAGAAGCCATTCCTACTTTGACCGCTCCGGCAATATTTAACAACAATTCAGCCCTGCGGTATTTTAAAGCTTTATCGAGCACTTTTTCAGTTGTGCTCCTGTTGGCAAGCCTGTCTTTTTCAAGTTCTGCCTGATAATCATCTTTTATGCGTTGCAGGTTGGCTGTTGCTGTTATTGCTTCGGGGTCAAGTTCAATAGGTGTTCTTACGTTTTTCGTAAAATCCCTATTCGCTATTCTTCGCTGATATTCTGCTATCTGATTGGCGGTACGGGTTTTTAACGATTTTAAAACAGATGCTCTTTTGGCTTTATCAATTTCATCTTTATTTATTTCAGCAAGTTGCTTTTTAAGTTCATCGCGCCTTTCCTTTAGCTTTAATGTTTCCGCATCCGGAGTAGCAGGTGTTCCTTTTTCCGGTTTTTCACCTGTGGCTATTTGTTTACTTAATGCTTCAATTTCATTGGTCAAACGTGTTTTAGTAGCCCTTGCTGTTATGTCGGGCTGCTCTAAATCCTTTATCTGCTTACGCAATTCTTCAATCTCTTTACTGATTGCAGGTTTTGCTTTTTCAGGTGCTTTATATTGTTTCGCTTCTAAATCTTCAAGTTTAGATATGAGTTTAGCCTGCTTCCTTAATTCATCTAATTTAGCCTGTATTTCAGACTTTGTTTGCGGCTCGTGTTCTGCTCCGTAGCCACTTAATGCGTCGCGTACAGCCCTTTTATCAAGCCCCTCAAAAGCATCTTTTAGGTCGTCATGTATTTTATCAACAAGGTCATCTAATTTATCAATTCCTTCAGCAATATATGACTTAGCCAATTTTGCCAATTCAGGTGAAATAGCGGCCAGTTCCTTAAATTGCTGTGCAAAAGGAATAGAAGATGTAAGCGTTTGTGTTTTACGCTGCGCCTTTAGTTTATTACGTATATCCTGAATAAGATCATCACGCTGACGCTTGCGTTGTTCTGCTGTTTTACTTTTTCGCTCGCGCTTTACCTGTTTTTTAAGGTCGTCAAGTTTTTCCTGCTCTACCCTCTTGCGTTCTTTTTCTTCAAGTTCCGCTATTTTAGCCTCAAGTTCTTTTTGCTTTTTTTGGTAATCATCATGTATTTTGCGAATATCGTCGCGTTCTTCAGGCGTTAAATCACGACCCAACGCAGACCGCTTACGCAACTCCATTCGCGCCAATGAAAAATCGTTTTTTGCAGCTAATTGACGCGATTGCAGTGAACGACCTGACATGGTTCCGCTTTTACGGTCTATATCGTCAAGTTCCTGTAGTTTGGCTTGTTGCTCATCAATTTTAGGGTCAATCTGGTCTGTTGGCTCACCGTCAACAATACGCTGGTGCAGCTTGTCAATCTCATTTTCAATAATTAAACGTTTATGTAATAAAATTGCATTTTCTACATCATTAGGCGCAAAAGGCTTTTGGTTGAATCTGGTTATAATTTTATCGGCAGCATCAGGGTCTTTATCAATTTCTGACATTGCCTCATCCCATGTTTCCTTGTTGGATTTACTTTGTTCGCTAAATAACGGTGGCAATCCGCGTTTTTCACGCGATTTATCAACCGCATCATTATTACGCGATGTTATGCCAAATTCGTTAGAATTAGAGGGTGAAGTTTCATCCACACCCTCTTTTAAATTCACATTGCTTTCTTTGGCGGCCAGCCCTTCTTCTTCCCGGTTGACGCTTTCTTCTTTTTGTCCGCTTTCGGCTTCTTTACCTTCACTGGTGCTGTTACTGTTTTCATTGTCTGTTGGATTAGTGTTTATGTTATTTTTAATTGTTTCATCATTATTTTCAGCAAGTGTGCCCGTTTGTCCTGCTTCATCTGCCTGTTGTTCAGCAGGTACTTCCTGATTTGATTGGGTTTGTTCATTATTGGGTTTTTCTACTTTTTCAAGTTCGTAACGACTTTTGGTTATTTTAACAGGTTTTTCACCGGGAATATTCTTTGTATAAACATCCTTTTCGGGGTCATAGGAATAAGTTATTTTATCCTTGCTGCCACGCACTATATTTTGAAGTTTATCATTTGCCTGATCAATTTTGTCAGTAAGCAACTGTTCCTGTGGTGATAAGATAGTATTTACCGCGGGGTCTTGCGATTCCCTGTCTGCTTTTACCTTATCAAGTTGTGTTTGCAGTTCATTCCTGTTTTGAACTATATCAACAGCTTTGGCTACCTGACTATGATGAATACCACGTGGTAACGACTTCGCTATTTTGCCTATTTCATCAATATGCTGTAATGAAGCGTCTAACTGTGGCTGTGTAAAATCCTGCGGGTTTCGCTGCGCGTGTTCTGTAAAATCCTTTTTTACCTGTTCGATGTTCTTATCGGAAGGATCGCGCATTAAACCTTCTACCGCTGTATTTTTATAATGGCTATAAGGCGTAAGTTTTGAGGCATCCCCAATACTTCCTAATGCACCGAATAAAGGCGCCGCTTTTAAGGTTTCGCTTTCCTGGTCAGCCAAATTTCCTAAGTTTTCATTAAACACAGGTTTATCACTGACTGCATCTACTCCTTTTTTCAAGGCAAAGTTGGCAATATTTAATCCTGATAAGTCAACTACCGCTTTACGTGTATTTTTAAGGTAATTAACACCTGCTTGTGCCGCTTTATCGCCC
The DNA here is from genome assembly GCA_964657585.1 of uncultured Mucilaginibacter sp. GTDB lineage: Bacteria > Bacteroidota > Bacteroidia > Sphingobacteriales > Sphingobacteriaceae > Mucilaginibacter. The sequence goes on from CAZZVY010000001.1 coordinate 42,944, forward strand.
CATTCCTTAGCGCCGTTTTGTAATAATTCTGAAAATGCTTTTGGGGTTAAATCTTTACCTGCTGCGTCTTTTATAGCATTTGCTGTAATAGAGGTAACCACATCGTCTTTTAATGTGCCTGATAGCGAATTGTATAACCCATGACCCAAATCACCCATCAGTAACCCATTTACCGCACCTGAACCTAATATAAAAGCATTTTTGACAATAGGATTAACGTCTTTTACCTTATCCATTATCTCTTTACCTTGCCCAAGCCCTTGCAGATAAAAAGTAGCACCGCCAGTGCTTTCGCCAGCAACAGCAGATGGCAGAAATTCAGCTAATCCGCCTAAATTTGACATTACCTTGCTATCCTCAGCCCTTGATTGGTCGCCCTTAGATAAAAAGTCAGTGGCTTTATCGGCTTTATCAAAAGCCTTGTCGATATTAGGGTCATCACCGCTTATTTCGCCGTGCTGCGCGTTTACACCTAATGTAGCAAGATATGAAGCACCTTTGGCGACCTGTAAGGCTCCCTTACTTGCTTTTGATCCGAGATATTTAATACCATTCACAAGTTTGCCAGTTGGCGTTTGTGAGAAGTTATAATCGTTGGTTTCCTGCTGTGTAGGTGCGCTTAACCTATCGTTTGAGTGCGCTGCTGCCGATAAATCAGATGCTTTATATAAGTCTTGTTTATCCTGTGGAGATAGCTTATCTAAATACGGCTGCAATTGCTTGTTTAAGGCATCCTGGCGCATTTGTTTTTGCTGCCTTACTTGTTTATCCTGTTCTTGAATGTTTGCAGCCAGTGGGCTATTAGGCTGTACAAAAGATGGTATATTGCTATTTTGGGAACTTTGGGAATTGTCCAAACCATTTGATGATAAGTCGAATGTATTGTTTGAAACGGGTGCTGAAACTTTTTTTTTTAATCCCAACGCGGTTGAGAACTGATTAAAGTCTTGTGGTAATCCTTTTACGCTTTCATTGCCCAATAAAGCATCGTGAAATGTTTTTGCCTTTGCAGGGTCTTGCATAGCTGCTTTAAACTTATCATAACTATCAGGCAAGCCCTTTATATTTTCATTGGTACGCAACGAATTATAAAAAGCTTGTAATTTATCAGGCGGTTGCTGTGTTTCGGCTTCTTCCATTACTCAAATGTAACAAAAAAAGCCGCATGTTTCAAAACATGACAGCTTCTCCTTTTAAATTAAAAATGTTTAATAAATTATTTTTTCTGAATATTAGCTACCTTATTCCAGTAATCCCATCCTTCGGGTGATGTTTTCCAATCGAACGCAATATCAAGGGCTTCATAACCGCTTTTAACAACAGAATCTAATTTGTATTTAGGGGTATTATTAAACGCTTTCATGCGTTCCTCTTGGTTCAAGCAAGTTTCAAATACATGGCGAATTGTTAGTTGCCCTCCATCTGTTTTTTTATCATAAGATTCATCATTATAATAAGGTTGATTATCTAACCATTCAAAAAATTCATGAATTTTAGACCAGCTCACATAATTATTCGGCACAGGCATTATATTGGACGGATCGCAGTGTAATGAATATTTACGGCATTCAACTTGGTCATCTTCGGATACAATACGCCCAACAATAGCCGTTTCAAATCTATGAAAAATATTTTCTTCAGGTATTGCAGCAATGGTGGTTAGTAAGTGCGTGCCATCATTAATTAACAACCGTTGATTAACCTCAAATAAATAGTTTTCTACAATATTGCGTGGCGTGTGAAGTAAATCGGCAACTAATTTGTCACGAGGATCAATATCGTGCGCTTCAGTGCATTTTTCACCTTCTCGTAAGTCAAGAGGTAAAATAATTTTAATACATGGTTTTAATTCGTGATTACGGTCGTAATCGATTTTAATTGTACTTTTCATTATATTTTTTTTGTTACTGCTGGCGACATTGCTCGAACAGTTAAACAAATATAAAATACTTTTTTTGATATTTAGCTACTAAAAATAATTTTAGTTAAATATACTTGAAACATCGGTTACTTTTTTATTTGGCTTTATATGACCACTGGTGCCATAAACAGGTGTGTTATTCAACCCCTGCAATGCTCCTTTAACATCTTTTTGATTAGCAACATTCTTAGGCATCGTATTATAGTCCACTAAATGATCGGTTGATTCACGTGTATTAGGATCAAGCTGCCGTACATGAACCATTCTTTTATATTGTACCAAATTAGGATTTTTTGCAGCAAAATCCGGTTGTACCAATGTGCCGTTTGCTTCATTATTTGGATTATTTAATGTTGGGAAATCTCCTGCACCGACAATTGAATATTGGTCGGATGAATTTAAAGGTGCTTCCGGCTTACCTGTTTCCATGTTTATACCTGCTGCTCCAGCGAAATTTTTATTTGGTAATGATAAAGGTACATAATTAGGCGCATGTACAACCCCTTTACCACCTGCGAATGGGATATTCATAGGTTGTGGCTGACCCCCACCGGGAAGTCCGGTAGGATTAGCAAGCCTGTAATCATAATGAGCATAGAAGTTATCAGGTGCTCTATTTGCCTTAAATTCAGGTTTTGTGCTTTCGTTTACCGTACTCGTTAATGCGCCTGTTTTTGGGTCTTTAACCAAATCACCCCTGTCCAATAAACTTTGCTGCACCCTTAAAGCCTTTGTTTCCTGCGGTGTTGAGCCGTTTATATTTTCGTATCGTTTGTTTAAAGCGGCTTTTGCATCATCAGACATATCGTAATAATGCATATGTGCCGACATAAGGTCTTCCGGCGCAACTTCGCGTTCATTATGCACAACTACCCCTGTTTTATTACCCTGTTTATCTATGCCTTGCGATTGTATAGGGTTGCCCCATTGTGCGTTTTTAAGCAACTCCTTATTTATCTTATCCTGCGAATCATCAATTTTTTCCTGATTTATATATCTGCCGAAATTCTGATATTGATTACCGGGTACAAAGTCACCGCTTGACATTGGCGACTGCATAGACTTTATAAATTTAGCGTGTGCGTCATCATCAAACAGGTGTTGGTTGCCAATCCATTGCTGGGCTAATCCATGCTCGTTAGCCGCTTCTTTTTTACTTTCGCCTATAAAGTCACCTAAATCATTGTACTTTGATTGTGCGTCAGCTAATGCGTTTAAACGCTGCTGTGAGTTTTGAGGCAGGTTATAGGCGTTTATGGCTGTTTGTTTCCAGTCATTGTATTTTTTCTGATAATCTTCTTTGTCCGCATCACGGATAGCGTCAGGTTTTAGTTGAGACGCTTGATTTATCAGAGCCTGATCCTGCGCCTGTTTCTGGGCTTTTTGCTGTGCAATAATATTCCCAAACTGCTGTATAGCAGTATTGGGGTTGAATACAGTCGCATCCCCTAAACCTATTGAGGTATCAAGTTTTCCGTTACCCATTATCAGGAAAATAAGGATTGATATACTTTGGCGGTGTTACTTGTCCCCACTGTGCGCCAAAGTTAAATTGATTGGGGTTAAATTGGCTTTCAGATGCTCCCGATCCCATCCCAAGTGTACTCCAATACTTTTGTGGCACCTGCATTTGCTGTGCTGTACCGGCAGGTAAACTCATAGTTCCCGGTTTTGGCTGTCCCCAACCAAGCAGTCCCGCATTCTTAGCCATATAAGCGTCGCCTCCTAATTGGGCAATACCATTTACGCCGTTCTGAATGTTTTGGTTAGCTGCTCCCTGTAGGGCTGCTGCCTGATTAAAGTTCTCCGTATATTTGTCAAATTTATTGTATTGCTGCGCAGCTAAGTTTTGTTGCCCCAATTGTGAATTTTCATTAAGGAACAACCTTTGGTTACCCTGTCTTGCAGATGCATCCTGTGCATTTAAGTTTCCGGTTGCTGTATTCCCTGCACGAACAACACTTGCAAGGTTTGCACCGGGGTTATTGCTATTTGACAAGGCCGCTACGGCACCTGCCTGATTTTGATTGATAGCGTTTACCTGATTATTATATTGCTGCTGTGGCAAGCCTATTTGAGCCATTTGGCGTGCCATCTCAACATTTTGTTTATACTCGTCAGGAATGGTATAATCAGGACGTGGATTACCTTTTTTAATAGCATTGGCTTCGTTATCCTGCTTTATGCCTTTATATACCCCATATCCAGCACTTGCAACACCAACGCCAGCTGCGACAACCGCGAAACTCATACATTAACCTCTCTTTCTTATTAAATATATAATTTTTAACATAGTTGATATTGCAAAACAGGGAAATGAAATAATATACAAAAAACAAAACGCTTTTGCAGTTGAAATCAACGTATCTGAAATCCTATCTAACATACTCTTTCTTCAATTAAGTCTTTTTCTATACGTTTTAACAGTTCATCTTTACGCACTTCATCCCAATCATTTTCTTCGCCGGTAATATAAGGTAAAAAATGTGTAGTTACCCAAGTCGTGTCTTCTATAAGTTGAAGGATGCGCCTTGTTCCGGGTATAGTTATACCTGAATCACCTGAATTGAGTATTCCTAAAAAATTATCGGCTTTATTGAATACGGCAACACTTCCCTTTAAAATATGGAAAGGGTGTTTTGTTTTATGAATCTTGCTGATAACCACCGTATTTACCTGTTCGCCATTTGAATTGATCGTTAAAGCTGGCATAAATATTTTACGTGAATAAAGGTTGGGCGTGAACATATGGATTAGCGGGCATTCCACTTGTTCCATTTTTGACAACTCAACCTGTAAGTCATCAAGCCTTTCGTCGATATTCCTTTGCGGTAAAGTATGTTTTTCAGCAATTAAATCCATTAGGTTCAAATATATGCAAATTATCTTGACCCAATTAATGAGTGTCGCGAAACAATATTTATACTATACAACCTTAGTGGCTGATTTGATGCAATAGTTTGCAGGGTTATAACCAAATAATTACCTCTTAGCACATCGCCGTTTTCAATATCACCTGTGTTTAAGTCACGCAGAAAATTAGCAGATAACACACCCTCTATTGTTTCTACCTCTACTGAACTATTGCTGTCACTAAGGAAATCCTTTATAAAATCTATTTCAGCCAATGCGCTTACTTGCCCTAAAGATGTAGAAATACCGTTATTTCCGGTAACCATTAACTGGTTGCTTTGGATTGATAATGATTGAAAAGTTTTTACAATAGCAGGTGAAGCATTCATCACGTATTGTATGATGCTTGGGAAAACAGTTCCATAAAACGTATTCCTGTCGTTACCACCATTTTCATGCAACCAAAACCTGCCCTGATATGCGGTTATCATATCTTCATATAGCGACCATCCATAATCAGGGTAAAAAGTCCTGTTATCGACCCAAACCTTATCTTTTGCATTGTAGGCCAGTGTCTGCCCTACAGGCATTGTTATATCTTGTATGTAAACCGCAGTTATTTGACAATTTGCATTAGAATATACGTTTAATGACCCGTTACTTGTGGGGCTTAGTGTTTCGACATACAATCCAGGTGCTGTTTGCTGTGCCCCGTTACTTCCCGGCGATTGAAGTTGAACATAGCCGCCTGAAATAGATAAAACAGCCCATGATATACTATAAATATGCCCCGATAGTAACGCATAAATTAAAAGCGTTTCACTGCCGCTATTACAAGACGAATGCTGTGCATTGACACCGTCATTTACCCAACTTGTATCATTTGCAGCCGTTATTAAATTTACCGTTATTGGTACGTTTTCAACCTGTGAGTAACTCATATTATTACATAGTGAAAGGGTAAATATCAATCGTAGTTGGGTTGTTCACCGTCCCTGTAAATGTAAGGTAGTAAGTACCGGGGTAATTAACCATGACAGAGTTTATTAAGGTGCCGTTCACTGCCAGTCCTAAATAAGTATGGTTAATTTGGGCCGCATTACCTGTTACCACAACTGCAACGGTTGTTCCGCTGCCGCCAGTCGTTGTATATGAAGCGTATATCTTTTGTCCGTTTGTTAAAGGAAAACCAGTAAAAGCAGGCGTACCTGTTGTTGTCCCATTTGTAACACTTGAAATATTTAAGTTATATTGGCTATATACGCTATAATTACCGGCACCTGCTGCTACTGTGGTCGCTGAAAAAGTTCCGCTTGTGCCTGAAATAGTTAAAGTAGCTGATGTTGTCGTACTATTTGAACCAGACGTGGTTACTTCTACCTGCACTGTGTCGTTTGGATTTACTGTCCCTGCTGTGTTTACAAAGGCACCTCCGTTCACACTATAATAGCCGCCTGTGATACTTATTGGAACAGGGATAGTGTTCCCGGTAACGCTAATGTAGTTTGATACTACGGTTGCCGATAGTGCCTGATTTGTTAGTGGTGTAAAAGCAAAAGCATTAACTACCGTTCCACCCGCTGGCCATACAAGGCAGTTATTCACTGTTTTTACGCCCTGTGGCGTGTTAAAACTAAACGAGGCAACATCACTGCCAACATAATTAGTTGTTGGCGTATAGGTCACTATTCCGGTTTCTGAATTGTATGATGCGGTGCAATGTGCGCCATTAGGGGTTGCTGTTACATCTGTTCCTGCAATATTATAATTGTTTCCTGCCTGCCATACTCCGGGTGTAAACGGATAAAGTATAATTATACCGCCTTGCGCCTGAATGCATAATATAACTTCTTCATAAAAGTCATTATAGTATTGATGCATTTTGGCTCCTGTTGCATAAGCCAGCTTAATGATATTCTTAAATAACTGTGTGTTTTTACCTGATATTGGCACTATCCCACCTAAACTTATTTCCATAGGAATAGCTTTTAACGGGTCAATAAAATACCCAACATCGTACCGTTTGCAAAAACTTTCTTTTGCTGTGCCTATTCCTATTCCGCGAGGGTCATACCTGCCGTTGTTTAATAGTTTTTCACTTATGGATTGCCCTGTTATCTGATCGTTAAGAACGGTATAGGCGAAGTTTACAGGAATATAAAACGTGTTTCGTTCCTGTATGGCGATTAAAATATCGCCGCGCTGCCAAAGTATTTGTATAGCACCGAACGAGGATGATGTCTGCCCGTTTCCATCTCCGTAAATGTTTGCGGGATAAAACCTGTTTAACCCGTTATTCTTGCTTCCTAAAATATACGGCTCTGATGTTATTATAGATGCTTTTCTTTCTGCATTTTCAAGTTCATCATAGTAACTTCTTACCCTGCCAAATGAATGATAAGGCGAAAGGTAAAAATCACTGTAGTTTAAATCAGTTGCCAAAACATTGATTTGAGGATAGCTATAAGGCTTTAACGCATCCGGGAATTGCCTTGTTTTATAATACGCCCCGCCGTCATTAATAACTATACTTAGTGTATTATGTAAACCATTGGTTATCGTGAATTGCTGACCAACTTCATACCAAACAGTTTCGTTATTTGTTGCTGAAGCGGCCTGCACTGTCGGTTCCGGGCTGTATAGCCGCAGGAAGATGTTTCGGGCATTTATTTGCGCGCCGTTATAGAATATATTGCCGCCTGAATAGGTTAAAGCAGATGAATTTTCAACCTTTACCAAATATGTTCCTGCATCATATCCTAAAACAGCAAGATCAATGCATGGATTGTTAAAATAATTTATAACTCCGGTACTGTCTATCCAGTAATGAAGCGTACACCTGTCGCCCGCTGCATAATCATAAACTAAATTTGTGTTTACGCTTTCTGCGCTGTATTCCGCGTTTAAAAGGGCCAGTGAATTTAACGAGAAAACAAGTATACCGCCGGCGTTGCCGATATTACCGAAGTCTTTAGGCAGAACCTGATAGTATTGCCCCGCACCCGCGCCGCCTGATGTGCCGCCAATATCTACAATATAGTCTCCTGTATTATAAGTTGCGTCATTCCCTAAATTGGTATAATGCGCTGTATCGGTAGGACTGCATGGTGTTGTTATCTGGTAAACGTCGCCAACATTACCTGAATTTATTGCAAGTGCCGGTGAGTTTCCCTTTGCGTCCCAACCGCCTTTATAACTTATCGCGGTTGCTATAGAATCAAGAACCTTTGTAATTGGCGGTTTTGTTATTAACACCTGATAACCTACTGCACCAACCGGCGCATTTGCGGTATTTATCTGTAAAATCAATTCTGTAGCGTTGCCGAGTTGCTGCGCATAAGACGGCGTATTTATTTCATAAGTGTTATCTGTACACAAAGGGAAATACCTGCCCTTATAGTCAAAATATGCTATTGCAACCTGATATGGCGCATTATCTAATACGGTCGGAATAGAATTAGCTACGCTTGCGCCTGCGAAGTACAGTTCAACGCTAAAAGAGGTTAATTCAAAGTAAGGCTGTCCAGTGAAATTAATCTGATAACCACCGCCATAAGCTACGTAACTGCCTCCAATATTAGCGGCTATGGACATTACCACCGATAATAAATTACCATCCTGCGCAGCGGGAACTGTGTAAGAGTAGTTTAACGTGTTTGCTGCGTTCCTTATGTCAGAAAGTATGATCGTAATTACATCATTGGTATGCGGTGTTCCTTTTAAATTTATAGAAATATACCGCCTGTGGTTACCTGCCCCACTGCCTGTTGCACCGGGGAAACTGCCATTGGTCATTAACGGGTTTGTAAGCGTTCCTGCGGGTATACCTATGTTGGGGTTATAACCAACAGCTCCTAATGTTATTTGCGTCGCAGGACGGCCATAAAGCGTTTTAAAGTCGCCCAGCGCGATAAGGTTACCATTTATATTTTCTCCTGCATTTGACGGCCATATATAGTCATAAGGCAAGTCCGTTTCGGTTGCGGAAATAGGGGTGTTTATGGTATTATTGTAAAAAGCGAAAGAGTAAATGTTTGTGGCAGGGTCGTATGCTTCATGTATTTCTGCTGCAACATTTACTGTAGTGTTGGGTAACGAAAGAACGTAAGCGTTATTGACTGATTTTATCATTACAAAATCACCGCTATCATCAAACTGGCACCCGATATTGGTAGTCATTACCCGTATTGAGCCGATATTTACCGAAACGATGATATAGTTGTTTTGACCTACGTTTTGCCCTAAAGTTGGGGTATTTTCCTGATAGGGAACAATCCTTTTGCTTCGTGTGCTACACGCTGAATAATTATAATCAAAACCGACATATTGTACTATAAATTGCGGTAATTTGCTGTAAAGATAGTTAGCGGGCTGACCGGGATCATTACCATATACCCCTGTTGGGGGGATCATGCACTGCGGTTTTAACAATGATAAATCTTCCCAAAGCAGTGTTGAACCGTAGCCACCGGATGCAAGGGTATTAAGATTGAAATAAATTACTTCCAAATCTTTTCCCCATGCTACCACAAAGGTTTTATTTAACAATACAGCCCTTACTTCATTTTGTGGATTAAGAGGCAGAAAAGGAACACCTCCGCTATTGGTTAAATCAGTATAAAGTATCTGTAATTGCTTCGTAGATGAGGTATATTGAACGATCTGACAATTGCCTGCACTGTTCCACCTGAAACCAACAATAACGCCTATATCGTCAAATTTACCGCCGCCTATAATATTGTTTAGCCCCGGTAAAAGTGTCTGAATGATTGATACGGTACTTTCAAGGTTTGTGCCATAGGTTTGTTCGCTTTGTCCCGTACCTGTAAACCTAAGGTTTTGTGCGAATATATGCTCATTTGCCTTTAATACCTCATAAGCGTCATCGGTATTCATAGATGCGCCTGAAAAGGTTTTTAAATTATTTATAGGTTGTGACATTTATACGGCTTTATTATCACTAATATTTAGTTCTTTCATCAAATCCTTTTGAGAAGATATTTCAAAATCATAATGCTCACTATTTGTTGCGCCAAAAGATAAGCCTAACATAATTGAACCGTTTGGATAAATAATGATTTTATAAACCATTCTTTCGTATTGGTCGGGATCGGTCTTTAAAAAGACAATATCGCCGAAATTATATGATGTATCTATTATCATGCTTTTGGTACAAGTTTCCAACTCCTGCGTTCTGCGTTTTGCATTTCGTTTATAATAACAGGATTTATACGCATTTTTGCCAAACGTTTTTGATTGTAATATTTCCTCTCTAAACTATCAATCACGCCCTGACTTGCTTTTTTTGGCCTGTCTACAACATCCTGCCACCGAAGCCAGCATTTAACAGCTTCTGCCATTCTTACATCTACTTCATAGTCGCCGCTTTCATCGCAGCCATCGGCCATATATTCAAGCAATACCTGATTCCAGTAAAAATACTGCCCGAACAAAAACACTTTGTTTGTTTCGTCAATAGTGTATTCGCCGACATTTACAGTCCCGCTTCCAATACCAAAAAGATTGTAAGAAGTACCGCCATACCAATAGTTAAGGTAAAGCAGGTTATTATAACCATATCCGTTTAAACCGCTGTTAATTCCGAAATTTGGCAGCGTTGGTATAGCAGAAAGGCTGTTTACATTATTAAAGTATTCTGAATGATAGGTGGTTAACTTGTTATTTCTCTTAAAAGTCACAAACTCCCCTCTATCATTGGCAACGCCTATTTTCATGTACCGCACATAATCACATGGAAACTGTGCCGTTTTATTAGGATTAACGTCGAGCAGTACGGTCTTTACTGTGGATTTTACATCAAGCCCAAACTCTGTCTCCATACCAAAAACACCAATGTTGAATAAACGCCGGAACTCCTGTGACCCCTGGTCTTTAGAATCAAGCAAATTGGCTATCAGGCTTCTTAATTTCATAGTTATTTACTTACATCATCGTTCACGTAATCCGGCAGCACGTTCCTTACAGGAATTATACGGCTCAATATTGTATTGATAATAGCTGATTGTACGTTTTTAGGGCAATTCATAGGCAAATTTACCAATTCTGTTCCTATTGGTACAGCACCGACTAACTTTATATCTACCGGCCCAGTTACGCCTTTTGGTACATTGTCAAAGCATATATTCTGACCCTCAACATAATATAATATCATCCATTTAGGCGTTTTTTGCATTTGCTGGTTAAACCTGTCCTTATTACGCATAGGGAATACCTGTGCTGATTCATTTCCTGTAAAACCTACATAGGCTACCTCCCGCTGTAAAACCAAGCCAGCAGGCGCATTTGGCATAGGCACGTAAAATTTGCCGTTTACATCGGTAAGTAATGATAATCCAAAGAAAGGTGTTATAAACTGGTCGTTAGCGTATACACTCTCACCCAACCTGTCCTGCTCTACTGAATTTTTCCATGCCTCATTAGCAACCTCAATAGCTACCATTTCCGCCATATCACGCAACGAATAGTTACTATTGTCGGTCTTTACCTGTTTATAGTAAGCTGTGAGTATTTCTTCGGCTACCTTGCCTATCGAATCAGGCATAAACCCCTCCTTCTTATATTTTCTAACAGTATTCTTTTATCGCCAAAAGTTTTATTAAGAGATATTAAATCAGAATCTGATAAAGGAATCATATCGAAATCACTGTATAACTTATAATCGCCAATTGTGCTTTGTGGTACTTCTATATATTTTTCGCAAACATTACATTTTAATGAAAACGTAGGTGGCCGTCCTTCTATTTTAGGTGTTTCACCTGTCTTTCCGTAAAAGTGTGTACATTCCATTACAAAATACCTCCTGTTTTCATATTGTTTTGAGCGAAACTTTCTGTTTCATTATCCCGTAAAAATATACCCATATCAGCCATCATTAAGTAAATGATTTCATCAATATCATAAAATGACCATTCAGGGTCAACACTTCCTGTAGGGTTGTAAACCTGCCTTGCATTGGTTATTGTTGCTACGTTTACAGTAAATCCGGTTCCTCCGGGCAAAGTTGCGGAAAGCACATCCCCTGCTTTATAGGTAAACCCGCCCGATGTTATCGTAACGGTTGTTACTGTATTGCCAGAAACAACTATTGTAGCCATTGCGCCTGTTCCAACGCCTCCGGTTAATGCAACGTTGGTATAGGTGTTATTGGTATACCCGCTGCCGCCAACAAGCGTGTTTAAGGTCGATATACTACCGTTAAGCGTATAGTTCCAATACGGCGAAACAGGCGCACGTAAATAAGCCAATTGCACCGTAGACAACGTTAACGGGTAAAACTGAATGTAGGTAGCGTATTCAACATAAATCGGGAATAATTCCGTAGGAAAATTTACCCATGAAAATAAAATATCTGCCAAATCCTGTTCCTCTACCCTTTTTATCGGTGTTGGACTGTTTTGAGTAAGTGTGCCTACATTTATAGTAAACCCGCTGCCTGCCGGTATGGATGCGGTTAATGTGTTTCCAACCGAATATCCAGAGCCTATTGAGTTTAAAATTACCGATGTAACAACACCTGCAACGACTGTAATTGTTGCCTTAGCACCGCTCCCAGCGCCGCCTGTAAGCTGAATATTACTGTATATCCCATTGGTATAGCCTGTACCACCCGCAAGTCCCGTTAACGACGCAATTGACGTGCCGCCTGTTCCAACTACGTAGTGGCGCATACTGTCAATAAAGTATAAATCAACTGGTTTCTGTATCTGCCCGTTTACATCTACATTAAGTATCTGCGGGATAGATTTGAACTTTGAAAGGCTTGATGAAACTTTTAATGTTTCGGGGTATGCGATGCGCGGTACAGGGTTGCCTGCCTGATATTCGTTTTGGTTACCAAATAGTTTTAAGTAATAGCGTACGCAGGCAGCAGGGAAATTAAGGTTAAAATCGGAACTCGAAATAGTGCCTGTATATCCTGATTTAGATACAAGAAACTTTAACCGCTGAAATACATAATCAATAGTTGCCATCGGCAATAAAGATATGAAAAACTAAATGTAAATTTTGTATATTTACCTATTATGATACACGCAAACATTTTAGCAATCCTGTTCCTGTTTTTAGGAATAGTTACTTACTTTATTATCCCACGGGTTGACGCTGGTTTATATTGGATTATCGTGGTTTTAGACGCGATATTTTGGTGTTTGTTCTATTACTTTGCTTTTGGGAAGTTGTGATAATTCTTTAGGCGCATCAACCACCTCAACAACAAGTGGCAGCATAAATTTTACATTCCTCAAATGTCATGTACGGAAGATGAATATTTGATAGAGCGAAATAGTCATTTTTAAACAGCCATTCATCAAAGGTGTCAGGAGGTTCTATTTTTGATAATAGTAAGAAGCCCGCTTTTTTATAGTAACTCAATACCGTTTCCATCATTTTAATATTTAAAATGCGTCTGTCGATAAAATAATTTAAATACTCCGGATAAAGCGAAAGTCGCTGGTCAATTTGTTGTAGTGTCATTGATTTATAAATTGTCTATATTTTTCATAGTTTTCATAAATGTGTTTATTGGCTGCGTCTACAACCTCTTTAGATTTACATCCTATAACTATATCCCCTATAACCATCTCCCAAAGCAATTCACGATATTCAAAAAACAATACCTCTTGCTTTATTTTGTCGTAATCAATCCAACACCTTTCACCATTTATAATTATGTCCATATCAATCTATCGGCGGTTTACCTGTTAATTCACTGATTATCATTTTACCATTGCAAACGGAGCAGATGTTTTTGCGCTCGTGTATTTTTATGTTTCCATCAGCATCCTTGTAGATATTAGGCGTTTCTAAATTAAAAGCTACATCAAGCATAGCATAACCTGTAAATACAGGGTTTCTTTCTTTTCCTGTTCCGCCACATTTAGGGCATTTTTGGTAACCCATACTCTGTAAAATAGTTCTGTTTCGCCAAGTCCCGTTTCAGTCGTCTTGTATTGGCTGCTGTGATATTTGACAGCGTTATCAATGATTTTATATAGCGGGTTGTTTTTGTCTATTTTGACAATTCCAACAAATTCTTTCGTTTTAAGCAGTTCATTATAATCTTCTATAGGTATTGTTACAGTGTGTGATTTTGTGTTCATGCCCACAAATATACGCCCCATCCCAATACGTTGCTTATTCCAAATAGTTATAACGCAAAAAAGGCACCTTTTTACAGATGCCTTTCTAAAACCAAAAAATAAAAAACTAAAAACTATTCTTCTTCCGTTACGGCGTATCGTTGTTCAAACAGTTCAAGCAGTTTCTTTGCTTCTACATGGTCTGATAAGGCCAGCATAGCTAATTCTTCCGCTGCGTCATTACCGCGTATGTCAAATAATACCGCTCCTGTTTCCATTAATGTTAACCTGCCCATATTATGCGTGGTTGAGATAAGGTTATCTTCCAATGCCATAGCAAAAATATATTTATAATTGTTCTTAGGGCTGTCAAACTGCGCGTTAAACGCCTTTGGATTGGTACGGGCATGGTGTATCAGTTGCTTCCTTATCGCATCATCTGAAGCGGTTAAATCAATGCCGAAGTACATACCTACCGAATACATCTGCTGTGTTGTTGCCCTTCGTGCCGCTGTTTCTGCCTCAAACTGATCGTCAAGCAACTGCAAAGTAGCCTTGTCAATCTTTTCCTGATCTATCAACTTAAATTCAGTCGGCAACGCCTTTAAAGGCCGCACACACCCTTCAAAAGTATTATTAAGCATTATCGCCTTTAACTTCATCTCCTGATGCCCGAATACACGCAATACACCGTTCCTAAAAACAATATCGTTACGTTCATCCGATAAATCTTCTTTTGTTGGTTCCGGGTCGATCTGTTCTTCAACCCAAATGGTATCAGGGTAGTTATAAAGATAACGCCACCTGCGCTGTCCTCCGGGCTTAGTCTTGCCCTTTGGTGTATATTCACCATCCCACGCCACTCCTGAATTTACAATGGCGTAATAAGGCTGAAAAGGGTTTTCAATACGCCCTTCGGTTTCGCCCAGCTTACTTGTTATGGGCTTTGCCTTTGTGTGCTCTCTCGTTAACTGGAAGATATACTGCCTTTGCAGTTCTTCAGTTGTTTTTTCTTCTCTGGTAGGTTTTTTTGTAAAGTTTGGGTTTCCCCGTCTTCCGGTTGTTTTAACA
>CAZZVY010000002.1:0-49623 GCA_964657585.1 uncultured Mucilaginibacter sp.
TACCGGGCCCGAAGGTTCGGCCAATAAGATAATTGCCATGGCCGAAGGCATATTTGGCAAGGGTGCACAGCCTACCGCTATTGTTTTAACGCACGGGCACTCTGACCATTCTGGTTCAGTCAAAAAATTATTAAAACACTGGAACGTTCCGGTATATGCGCATGAACTTGAATTGCCGTATTTGTCGGGACAATCATCCTATCCGCCGGCTGATCCGAGCGTAGGGCACGGCCTGCTTAGCCTGGCTTCGGTATTTTTCAGGAAATCGCCTATTAAAGTGGGCAGCAAATTAAAGCCGATTGATATGGAAGCAGGCATACCTGAACTGCCTGAATGGAAAGTGATATTTACGGCTGGGCATTCACCAGGACACATTTCCCTGTTCTTTCCGCTTAATACTACCTTAATAGCCGGGGACGCCTTGTCGACAACACAAGCAGAATCGGTTATTGCCGTGCTTGGAGGTGTAAAAGAACTGTCAGGGCCGCCTAAATATATGACTACTGATTGGGAAGCGGCTGAACAGTCTGTTAAAACGCTGGCAGCTTTGGAACCACGCATTATTGCGGCAGGGCATGGCCCGGTAATGCGTGGTAAGGAAATAAAAGACCCGCTGCAAATATTAAGCACCAACTTTAAACAACTGGCTGTCCCATCAAGCGGGCGTTATGTAGAGGCTGCTGCCGCTGCAAATAATACCGGCACCTATTATGTGCCCCCGTTTACAGTAAGCACTAAATTTAAAGCAGCAGCTTTTTTTATAGGAGCAGTTACAGGATTTATCATCACCAGGAAAATGGCAGGTAGCGGCAAACAGCGTTTAAAGTAAAGTTAACATTTTATGGCTTCCTTATCAGGTATACCTTTTGTAACGTTGTGCTGCGGGTTTTGTAATTAATAAATGCCGGCAAAATCGCTTCCTGCGGATAATCTAAAAAAGTTTTGATAACGGTGTACGGAAAATTATGCGCGTCAAAATAGGCTATTGCTTCCGGGTCAGCATAAAAAACAGCTTGTTTTTCTGATAACGTGCTCTCAAAGTTCTGAAACTGGATATACTTAACTGGCCTGTTGCAATAAAACTGAAAAATAGCATTCTGATCTTTTAAGGAATACACTGCCTGATCTGCCGGTATAGTTTTATTAACCGCATATGCCGCTTTTATCTGTCCGTTATTGGCAACAAGGATAGGATAAAGGTTGGTGTTAACGTAAAACCCTACAAAAAGCATCACGGCTGTATTTAACATAAATATTTTTAAAGCCGACTGCTTATTCACTCTCAGGATCAGAAGAACCAGTATCGATAAGCCTATCGTATCTATTACTAAAAGATAGTTAGTAACAGGATGCAGAAAATAATGCAACATCAGAATAACTACGGGAAAAAGAATGATATAAATCCGCTGCATCCACACGCGGGCGATACGTTCGGGATTACTTTTCAAATCCTCCGCGCAAAAACTGGCCGTTACAACTGCAAACAACGGGAATATAATATTGGTATAGAACGGCAACTGGAAACTTGATAATGAAAATAAAACCAACAAGATGATACCGCCGCTTAATGCATAATATTCCGGTTGTTTTATACCTGTAACAATCTTTTTGACTGATCTGAACACGGCATAGTAAAATATTAAGCACCAGGGTGCAAAAGCCCATAAAAGTGTGTGCACAAAAAAGAATATATCACCTGACGGACGTGTAATAGGCCCTTCGTTAGTAAAACGGCCAAATTGGCTGTCCCATAAAAACCATTTAATGCCAGATACGTGCTGGCGACCGCGCACAATTATTTCCGGGTGCAGATCAAATTGAATATATAGCCCATACAGTTCGGGGATTATAAAAATAATGGTTAGCAATACCAATGCAACCCACCTCCAGCGTAATATTTCCCGATATTTTTTTCGCAGCAATAATTGTCCGCCTAAAGCGCCGTAGATAGGTATTGTCACGAATATACCTTTGGTCATCACAGCAAAGGCCGTAAGCAAGGCGGCTAAAATAAAATGTTTCAAATTAAAGCGGTCTTCCAGGGCCGATAGGTGATATATACTGCCAATTATAAAGGCCATTAAATAAGGCTCTGCCCGTACATCTGCGTTCGACATGATGATATGCAACGATGTACTAACAATCAACACTGCCATTATAGCGGTTAGTTCGTTATAATATTTTTTAGTGAACAGCCAGGTATAATTCAAGCTTACTAAAAAGCATATTAAAGCAGGTAATTTATAACTCCAGGTATGTATGCTGAATAATTTAAAACTGGCCCATATCAACCAGAACGGGAAATGCGGCTTATCAAGCCAGGCATGCCCATAGGAGTATAACTGGAAAAAAGTATGTTTATAGATCAATTGTTTAGCCACAGAGCCATACAGGCCGGGATCATCCGAAAAAAAAGCTGTATTTATGGCCGACAGGTTTACCGCTACTGCCAGTATAAATAGCAGCCGCAATAAAGCCTTGTTTTCCCTATTGATAATCGCTTTTTGCACAATGATGTAGCTTGCAATATTACTAAAATAAGCCGGTGATGTTTAAGTGGAGGCTTGTTGATTTTCTTTTTAAAATCGTGTACGTTTGCGGCACAATAATATGCCCATAGCTAAATCAACACCCGCTGATATATCAGCCATTACGTTATTGGTAAACACGGCCTATAGGGGAGATGAATCAAAAAAAGGCTGGACCACAGAAGCACATCTCTTATCAGGTAACCGTATTGATGAAAACACCATTGCAGGATATCTTATGGATACGGGCATCACCATTTTAAAATATACCGATGATACAGGAAAATTAACAGGCTGTGTATACCTGGAAGACAAAACCGATTATTTATACCTGGGCATGCTATCCGTGTTGCCTTCCGAACAGGCGGCGGGCATAGGCCGTACGCTTTTGGAAGCTGCAGAAGCGTACGCTTATAAAAAAAGTTTACGGATGATCAGGATGACGGTGATATCCAGCCGTGCAGAATTGATAGCCTGGTATAAACGCCGAGGTTATATAGAAACAGGCGAAATATTACCATTCCGTGTCCCAGCGAAATTTGGTATCCCTAACACGTCAATAGAATTAATGGTGTTGCAGAAAGAACTGAAAGCTTAATCAAAACTTTACAGTAGCACACCGCCATAATTTGTATTTTAGTAGCTGGAATACATTCTATGAAGAGCGCCTTAATCACGTTATTATGTTTTTGTTACCTGATTGCGTCTGCACAGGAAGATACCGTACAAAGAATAGTTCCAAACAGAACAAACAGTAAAACCCAGCAGCACAAACCCTACGTTATATTAATATCGTCGGATGCCTTCAGGTATGATTATGCTAAGAAGTACAACGCCGAACATTTGCTGGCCTTAAGCAACAGCGGTGTAAGCGCAGCTTCAATGATCCCCTCTTTCCCGTCAATCACCTTTCCTAACCATTACACCCTGGTTACCGGCATGTACCCTGCGCATCATGGTTTGGTTGGCAACCAGTTTTACGACAAAGCTTTAGGGCGCGCTTATAATTACAAAGGCCCAAGTTCACGGGAGGGGATATGGTATCATGGTACACCGCTGTGGGTGGTGGCCGAGAAACAAAAAATGATCACCGCCGCTTTTTGGTGGGTAGGTTCTGAAGCGGAGATAGATGGCGTTCGCCCAACTTATTATTATAATTATAATGAGAAGATAACCATTCATCAACGAATACAAGCCATTAAAAACTGGCTTAAACTGCCTCCGGAAAAGCGACCGCACCTGATCACTATTTATTTCCCGGAAGTTGACCACGCCAGCCACAAACATGGGCCGGATTCAAAGGAAACTGAGCAGGCTGTGCATCTGATCGATTCGGCAGTTTACGAGTTAACTAAAGCTGTAAAAAGCACCGGGCTGAAAGCTAACTTCGTTTTCGTGTCTGACCATGGTATGGCGCACATTCCCACAGATGCCCCAATAAAAACACCGGAAATAATAGATACCAATAAATTTACAGTTACCGGCGAGACTACTACAATGCGGCTATATGCGCATAAGGGTGATGAAGACGCTATTATCAGCACATATCAGTCGTTACTAAAAGGTGCCAAAGAATATTCGGTTTATCTGCGCACTAACTTTCCCGCCAAATATCATTATAGTGGGGCTGATGACAAATACAACAGAACAGGCGATATTGTATTGCTGCCGCATTTTCCGCATGTATTTTTGTTAAAAGGCACCTATGTTGATCCTGGACAGCACGGTTTTGACCCCTATGTTGTTAAAGATATGCACGCTACATTTTATGCCTGGGGCCCCAATTTTAAAAAGCATCTACAAATACCATCCTTTCAAAACATCAACGTTTTCCCCATTATTACCAAAATATTAGGTTTAAACAACAAAGAAAAAATTGACGGCAAGAGTGCGATTGCAGACAAAATTGCACAAAGGTAAAAAGCTCCGGCCAACTAACTAATCAATTTACTACCTTCGCACCGCTTTAGGTTCCCGGCGCAATGATGTTGTACCGGGATTAAAAGGGAATCCGGTGTAAATCCGGAGCTGTCCCGCAGCTGTAAACTCTAATAACTGATGTCCATTCTGTTGGTCACTGTTCCATTAACCGGGGCGGGAAGGCAGGACAAAGGGGAGTGAGCCAGAATACCTGCCCATAGCACATACTATTCATAGCTTTCGGGGATTGAAGCTTGAATGTGAAAGTCTTCTGCAGGAGCCTTCCATTCCGGATTTGTCATTTCTGTATGCTGTGGGTTAAACTCACAACAACATGAAAAAAAATTATGTTTATGTTGCTGCAAGCCTG
Organism: uncultured Mucilaginibacter sp.; assembly: GCA_964657585.1. GTDB lineage: Bacteria > Bacteroidota > Bacteroidia > Sphingobacteriales > Sphingobacteriaceae > Mucilaginibacter. The sequence goes on from CAZZVY010000002.1 coordinate 4,819, forward strand.
GGGCTTGCACAACTGGCGCTGTTTAATGTGACAGCGCAGGCGCAAAGCGTAAAGTTAGGTGATACGGTTACCAATTTGAACCCGGTTGTTGTTACGGCAACACGGTCGCCTGAAAAACTTTCCGATATCGGGCGCAGTGTTACCGTTATTACCGCACAACAAATCAGTCAATCGCAGGGGTACACATTACCTGAATTACTTAATAATGTCGCCGGTATTACTTTTTCAGGGGTAAACAATGCCCGCGGTATCAGTTCAGATGTTTATGTGCGCGGCGCTACTGCCGGCAGGACACTTATTTTGATCGATGGGTTCCCTGTTAATGATGCCTCGGGCATTACGGGCAATTTCGATCTTAATTTTATACCTGTAGATCAGGTAGAGCGCATTGAGATACTAAAGGGCAGCAATTCTACCTTATACGGTTCGGATGCGGTGGCTGGTGTAATCAATATCATCACTAAAAAGGGCAACCAGCATAACGACTTACAAAGCAGCGTGCAGGCGGGGGCAGGCAGTTATAAAACTTTTACTGAAGCATTTGGATTGAATGGGCTTTTAGCTAAGAATACAAACATTGCCTTAAACTTGTCAAATACTGACTCGGGCGGTTTCCCGGCAGCTACGGATGTTACCGGTAACGCAGGTTTTAAAAACGATGCCTTTCATCAGCGTTCGGCAAGTTTAGTAGTTAATTATTCAGCCTCACAAAAGCTAACCTTGAACGGCAATTTGCAAACAAGTTATGACACCGGCGACCTGCCTTACGGCGCTTTTACTGATGATATCAACTATACTTATAAAAAAACTTATTTGTTTGGCGGTGCTGGCGCAAAATTACAATTACCATACGGGGCGCTGACTTTTAACGCCAGCCAAAACAACGTCTGGAATAATTTTATAAACCTGCCCTTTGATAATGGCGGCACTAACTCTGTTACCCGCAACCTGGGCCGCATAAGCAATATAGAAGCCATTTTAAACCAGGGCTTGGGTAAATATTTCGATTTGACCAGCGGTTTAGATTATAAATACTCTAATACGATTCAGTTCAGTTCTTACAGTTCAGGGAGTTATACTGCACCAACAACTACTATCTCGCCAAATGCAACTATCGGGAGCGCTTATTCGTCCCTGTTATTTAAATCGGATGTTTTTGATATGGAACTGGGCGGACGTTATAACCATCACAGTAAATATGGCAACAACTTTAACTATACCATTAATCCGTCCGTTCTGTTGGCCCAAAGGGTAAAAATATATGGTAGCATTGCATCGGCCTATGTAACGCCATCGCTTTACCAGCTTTTTTCGCAATACGGAAATGTGGCCTTAAAACCTGAAACCACAACCTCTTACGAAGCCGGGTTTGATGTACAAGTGGTAAAAGACGTGTTAAGCCTCACCACAGATTTTTTTCGCCGCAGAACTGGCAGTGTGATCTATTTTTATACAGACCCGGCAACTTATAATTCAATATACAAAAACGGTAGTTTGCAGGACGATAAGGGCTTTGAAAGTACATTAAAGTTAAATTATAAACAAATGATACTTACTGCTTACACCGCGTATGCGGTAGGCAAACAGACTGATGCCAATGGTGTTGAAACCGGTAATTTACTTCGCCGGCCTAAAAATACGTATGGTGCTACTGTAGCTTATCAATTTAATAAGATGTTCAGCGCAACAGTAAACTACAAGTATACCGGAGGCCGGTTTGATACCGAGTACTTGAGCATTGCGCCTTACTCACGGATTGATGCGTTGTCGGCTTATAATTTATTTGATCTGCACCTGCAGGCAGAACCTACTAAACGTTTAAGCGTTTACTTAGACCTTAAAAACATATTTAACGCCAAATATGTTGATTGGGTTGGCTACAGAACGCGCGGCTTTAATGTTTTTGGCGGTATAAAATATTGGTTTATAATGCGTAAGAGCTAATCTATAATTTTTATTGTTCAATCATAATTCACTAATTTTACGTTTATATATGACTTTGCAAAAAATCCATACACGCAATATCGTCCTTATACTGATTGTTGTTTTCAGTATTGCCATGCGTTTGCTTACTTTCAAATTTCAGTTCCTAAGTAATTTTACACCGGTTGGGGCTGTTGCATTGTTTGGCGGCGCTTATTTTAAAGATAAATGGAAAGCCTTCCTTATCCCTGTGATGGCGCTTTTTGTAAGCGATATGCTTATCAATTCATTTTATCATATCAATATATTTGCCATTAGTTATCCTATGTACCTGGCATTCCTGATTATGGTATTTATAGGTACGCTGATAAAAAAAGTGAATGTGCTGAATGTACTGTTAGCCTCATTAGCAGGGGTATTGGTACATTGGTTACTTACAGATATACAACCATGGTTGTATAGCACTGTTTATGCTAAAGGCATTGTTGGTTACGGTCAATCACTTATAGCCGCTATTCCTTTTGAAATGAATATGATTTACGGCGACGTTGTTTACGGCGCTATCCTTTTCGGTGGCTTTGAACTGGCTAAAACCAAATATGTTTTCCTACGCGATAATCGGCAACTTGCTGTATAGTCATGTTTAAAATTATGAAAAAGCGACCCGGTGTATTGGCCGCTTTTTTTATATAGATCATCATTCGCCCATTGCTTCGTTCGGGCACCGTCTTTTTCGCTCAATGAAGAGAAGGATTTTATAAGGTTGATTTCTTATACCTTCTTTTTGCGCAGCAGAGAGAGGGTCGGGCCGGCTAAGCGTCGCCGGGGTGAGTCAACCGACATTCAAATCTGTGGTCAATAAATCCTAATGAATTATCTTTGAATACATGAAAAACATAGTAGTGCTTACCGGTGCAGGTATAAGCGCAGAAAGCGGCCTGAGAACCTTTCGGGACAGCGATGGGCTTTGGGAAGGTTATGATATAGAAGAGGTAGCTACTCCTCAGGCCTGGGCCCGTAATCCGGCGCTGGTGCAGGAGTTCTATAACTTGCGCCGTAAATCCGTGTTGGAGGCTAAACCAAATGTAGCCCATTTTGCATTGGCTGAATTGGAAAGGAAATATTCCGTTTTCATCATTACTCAAAACATTGACGACCTACACGAGCGCGCCGGGTCAACCAATGTATTGCACTTGCACGGTATTATTACCCGTTCACAATCAAGCGTCGATCCAGAATTAACTTATCCGATGAGTGGCTGGGAAATAAAAATGGGTGACCTGTGTGAATTGGGTTCGCAATTACGGGCCAACGTGGTATGGTTTGGCGAAGATGTGCCTCTGATTAAAAAAGCCGCACAAATATGCCAAAAGGCTGATGTATTTATTCTGATCGGTTCATCGCTTGCCGTTTATCCCGCAGCAGGATTAATAAACTATGTTTCTCCGCAAGTACCCAAATACATTGTAGACCCTGTTATACCGGAAATACAAGGGAGTTATATCAAAATCAAAGAAAAGGCATCATCAGGTGTAGTTATATTGGTACGGGAATATTTGTAAGCAGTTTATATACCGTCAAGTTAATAATAATTCTAAATAACAAACCCATTTCACAATAAGGATTATTCCCCTCACGTTTTGTATTTTTGCATACTTTTTCATCATATCTAATATAAAAATGAAAAAAAGCTCAATTTTCGGTTTAGTGGTTATTGCCATTGCTATTGCGGTAATTATAAGTACCTATTCAAATTCAAGTACATACGGTTCATTTACTGATGCCAGGCAAACCGCCAGCACCCTGCAAGTGGTGGGCCATTTAAATAAACAAAAGGCCTTATACTATGATGCCACTAAGGATGCCAATTACTTTTCCTTTTTTATGAAAGATAATAAAGGGCTGGAATGTAAAGTAGTGTTCACCGGCACCAAACCGCAGGATTTTGAACGATCTGAACAGGTGGTATTAACTGGTAAAATGGTAGGCAGCGAGTTTCATGCCTCTAAGATACTGATGAAATGCCCCTCTAAATATACCCCAACAAAATTAGAAACAACCGAGGTGAGCGCAAAGCAGGCCGGCATATAAACTTAATGGATACAGTTTTTAAAGGGGAACACCTTATACCGGGCCATCTGGGCCAGTTCTTTATTATTCTGGCGTTTGGCGCCGCATTGTTTTCTACCATCAGTTACTATTTTGCAGCTACTAATGCTGATAAGCTGGATAAATCATGGCTGTGGCTGGGCCGTTTAGGCTTTTGGTTAAATACTATTTCAGTAATAGGGGTAGGGGCCTGCCTGTTCTATATCATCTATAACAACCTTTTTGAATATCATTATGCCTGGGCGCATTCATCGCGCACATTGCCGGTTTACTACATTATATCCAGCTACTGGGAAGGGCAGGAAGGCAGCTTTTGGTTGTGGGGCTTTTGGCAGGCGGTATTAGGCAATTTGCTGATATGGAAGGCCCGGTCATGGGAAAAACCGGTAATGACGGTTGTAGGCTTATCTCAGGTACTGCTATCGTCCATGCTTTTAGGCGTTGAATTGTTTGGCACCCGCATTGGCAGCTCGCCTTTTATCTTATTAAGAGAGGCGATTGAAGGGCCTATATTCAGTCGCCCTGATTATATGATGTATATTAAAGATGGTAACGGACTTAACCCCCTGCTTCAAAACTACTGGATGGTAATACATCCGCCAACATTGTTCCTTGGGTTTGCATCAATGATAGTACCTTTTGCCTATGCTATTGCCGGCCTTTGGCAAAAACGTTATAAGGAATGGGTACAGCCAGCTATATCTTATGCGCTTTTTGCCGTAATGGTATTGGGTACGGGTGTAATTATGGGTTCATTCTGGGCCTATGAATCATTAAATTTTGGCGGTTTTTGGGCCTGGGACCCGGTAGAGAATGCCGCAGTTATTCCATGGTTAACGCTTATTGGCGCGGTACACGTACTTATTATTTATAAAAATACCGGTCACGCTTATTTTACGGCATTGTTCCTTACACTTATCAGTTTTGTACTGGTGCTTTATGCCTCGTTCCTTACCCGCAGTGGTATACTTGGCGAAACATCTGTGCATGCCTTTACTGATCTTGGTATGTTCTGGCATTTGGTGGTTGACGTGCTGGTGTTCTTAATCATATCAGTAGTACTTATTGTGTGGCGCTGGAAAGAACTGCCTATCAGCAAAAAAGAAGAAGAAACCTACTCGCGTGAGTTTTGGATGTTTGTGGGTTCGGTGTTTTTAGCCTTGTCCTGTTTGCAGTTAGTGGTAGTTACCTCTATCCCGGTTTGGAATGCCATGTTTGGTACCCACGTTGCCCCACCTAATGACAAGGTTACGCTGTATAATCTTTTCCAGGGGGCATTTGCCGTAGTGGTAGCCTTGTTTATGGGCTTTACGCAATTTTTAAAATATAAGCGTACGGAGAGCACACGCTTTTTTATTATCGCTATTGTATATTTAATATTTGCAGGCTTAATAAGTGCGCTGGTAGTATACATTACCGGTGTTTATAAACTGCATTTTGTATTTGTGCTGGTGATGGTAGGGGCGGTTTATGCGGTGCTGTCAAACATTAAGGTATTGGCTGATGCCATTAGGGGTAAGTTTAAACTTGCTGGGTCAGCAATTGCGCATATTGGATTTGGCTTATTATTAATAGGCGCATTAATTTCAGCCGGCACAAGCAAAGTGGTATCAGAAAACACAACTGAACAATATAGTGCCGAGTTCAATAAAACAAACGACCCGCGTGAAAATATCATGCTTTATAAGAACGAACCGGTTAAAATGGGTGTGTATGAGGTGACTTATATCGGCGATTCCATTGCCTTGCCTAATCATTATTTTAAGGTAGATTACAAAAAACTTGATGCTGCAGGTAAGATAAAGGAGGAGTTTGTGCTTAAGCCAAATTCGCAGGCCAACCGCAAAATGGGACTTGTTTCATCGCCTGATACCAAACACTATTTATTCCATGACCTGTACACCCATGTAAGCATGGCGCCAATTAAATATGATGATGAGTTAATGAACGGCGCTGCCGGGCATGAAGGAGAGGCAGATGATGATAAAAATTATAACCCGCCAATGACCCGGGATGTTAAAATTGGCGATACTATTCGTTTTCGTGAGGGCTTTATGGTGTTAAAAGGTTTAAACAAGGATGCACATGTTGCGGACATTAAGCTCAGCGGTAATGATATTGCTATAGGTGCCGACCTGGAAATTGTATCGCACGGGAAAACATATATGAGCGAGCCTGTTTATATGATAAAAGGCAGCAACGGTTATGATTTTGCACGTAAGGTTGACGATGTTGGCCTGAAATTGCGCCTGTCTAAAATATTACCCCAGCAGGGTAAAGTTGAAATAACTGTTTACCAGCAACCTGAAAGCAAAAAGCCTTATATTGTAATGCGCGCCATCGATTTCCCATACATTAACTTTTTTTGGTCTGGTACTATTATTATGGTTATAGGGTTCCTGATGTCTATCTTCAGAAGGAACAAGGAACTAAGAACAGTTTAGCCATATAAGTTTGGCCACAAGCAGCCGATAATAAGTAGCATTAGGGCTTTTTCAAAAATTCCAGTATTTTACTGTTAACCTTATCAGCTTGCTCAATATGCGGCAGGTGTGCCGCATCATCTACCGGAAAAAAATCAGTTTTAAGCACACTCCTTATTGAGTCGCTATTGTTATAAGGGTTGGTTTTATCGTCTCGCCCCCATATCAGTAATACAGGCTTGTGTTTGGTATTTAGGCGCGTATAGCTTTGCCGTCCGTCGCAGTTGTAATTAAATAGGGTGGAGATAATGGCGTTCATAAAACCTTTATACTGCATTTGCACCCGGTATTTATTTACCCAGTCAGGATAGCGTTCGGGGTACTTAAAATCATTTAGCTGGCCCATTGCACGTTCGTTAGGGTGGGTAGACTCGTAATACCTTACTATAAATTCGGGTTTATCAGGCTTCATGTCTTCATAGCCCGGATCCACCAAAACAACCTTTTTTACCAGGTCAGGATACTGTGAGGTGAAATTGGTAACCATTCGTCCGCCAAAGGAAACACCGCATAATATAACCGGGTTAGTAATGTGCAATGCAGCTAATAATTGTTTAAGCTGGTCAAAATACAGGGTTTGGTTGTAAATACTATCTGGCCTGTCTGAATAACCCCGGCCGTATTGATCATACCGCAGCACCCTAAAGCCGTTGTGTTCAAGAAAACTGAATGTACTGTCCCATATGTAATAAGGCACGCTGAAACCGTGAATTAACACTACTACTTGTCCGGTATCCGGGCCGGCTAACTGATAATGTGTTATCCCTGCTTTTAATGCGATAAAGCTGCCAGGTACATGTTGCCGTTTGCGCTCTGCCGGGGTTAATATTTTTTTCTTCTGATTTCTATAAAAATATAACGACGTAAGAGTAATTAAAGCAACCCCCGCTATAAAAACTATAGCGACAAATAACAGCCTGAAATATTTCATTTCGGTCAAAAAAATTGGTGGGATAAATATATAGGTAATATAGCAATGTTTAATCTCAAAAATATCTGAAATTTGGCTGTATGCGTATTACACTTATCGGCTCGGGCAATGTAGCCACACACCTGGGGGCAGCCTTAAAAAATGCAGGCCACTGCATAGTACAGGTTTACAGCCGCAATATGCAGCACGCTGCGTTACTATCCTACCATATTAAAACAGAAGCTATTGATAATTTAAAGGATATTAATAACAATACAGATATATTTATAATAGCTGTAAAAGATGATGCTATTGAGGAAATAGCCCAACAATTAGCGCCGCATAATAAATTAGTACTGCATACTTCCGGTGCAACTGGTTTGGATACCTTGTTAAAACATACCTTATTAGCCGGTGTACTTTATCCACTGCAAACTTTCAGTAAAGATAAAGAGCTTGACTTTAAAGTTGTTCCATTATGCATTGAAGGAGCTACCACAACTATTACCTTACAAATTAAAAATCTGGCACAAAGTATAAGCAAAATTATTTATGAAGTGAACTCAGACAAGCGGCGCATGCTGCACCTGGCTGCTGTATTTGCTTGTAATTTTCCTAATTACCTGTATTACATCGCCCAAAACCTGCTTGGTGGCTACCAGTTAGATTTTGACATGCTAAGGCCTTTAATTAAGGAGACAGCCGACAAGGTGCAGTATAGCTTGCCGGTTAATATACAAACAGGCCCGGCGGTACGAAACGATATTTTAACAATGGATAAACACCTTGAATTGCTTGATAGTGAGCTCCATATAAAAGCGGTATACCAGTTGCTAAGTCAGGGTATTATCAAAATGGCAAAAGACAGTTTCGGCCAGAAGTAATTTTATTACTTTTGCCCTGATGAACATTTTTAAAGTTAAAATAAACTTTGAGGAAAAAGGTCTGGAAACAGTTGAGCTGCCTATAGCCGAAGGAGAATCGGTACTGGATGTTTGCCTGGAAAATGGTATAGAGCTACAGCATAATTGCGGCGGGGTTTGCGGCTGCAGCACCTGCCATGTATATGTAAACAAAGGGATGGATAATATCCAGGAAATATCAGAAAAGGAAGAAGATTTTATTGACAGGGCGGTTAACCCGAGAATTACCTCACGGTTAGGCTGTCAATGTGTACTTACCGATGGGGACATTGAAATAACGATACCTGATCAATCACAATTTTTAGGACACTAACACCTTACATATATTAAATAATTACATTAATGACAGAAGACAAATTTGCCTTACCTATCCACTGGAATGATTATGAAGACATTGCTATGGGACTTTATGAAAAGTTCGGCAATAGCTTTGACGAATCGAAAATATACCGTATAAGGTTTACCGACCTGCTGGAGTGGGTACTGCAACTTCCTGACTTTAAAGGTACGCGTGAAGAAGCCAATGAAGGGCACCTGGAGCAGATACAATCGGCCTGGGTGTATGAATGGCGGGATAACCAGTAACTTAGTAGAAACCGGCAGCTTGCCAATAGCACGCTAATAAAAATCCTTGTAATTAATACTAATAGGTACAAATTTCCTAAAACCTGTGAAATCAATATTTGATAAATTTAAAGACATCACCACCTTTATTTTTGATGCGGATGGTGTACTGACCAATGGCGGTGTGATTGTATCTGACTCGGGCGAACATTTGAGGCAGTTCAATGTTAAGGATGGCTATGCTTTGCAACTGGCTGTAAAATGTGGCTATAACATAGCAATAATTTCAGGCGGCAAGGCAGAGAGCATACGAGTACGTTTGAATGATCTTGGCGTTACGGAAGTATTTATTGCCTGTAAAGATAAACCAGCAAAATTTAAAGAATACATCTCCGAAAAAAATATCGACCCACAAACGGTTTTGTATATGGGTGATGACATTCCCGACCTAAAAACAATGGAATTGGTCGGTCTTCCCGCTTGTCCGGCTGATGCAGCGGAAGAGATCAAGGCTATCAGTATTTATATTTCACCAGTAATTGGGGGTAGCGGCTGCGCCCGCGATGTGATTGAAAAAGTATTAAAGTTACAAGGAAAATGGATGGCCGGTGAGGCATATAGCTGGTAGGTTAGTCCATCCTAAGCTAATGGCACATGGTAAAAAGACCGATATCTTAAAATATGGCAACTTACAGTGCCATGCACTTAATAATATGAAAATTATCCTCGCTTCAAAATCGCCGCGCAGACAGGAACTGCTACGTTTGATGGACATGGATTTTCGGATTGTTTTAAAGGAAGTTGACGAAAGTTATCCTGGAGGATTAAGCCCTGCAGAAATTGCTGTTCATATAGCCGAAAAAAAAGCTTTAGCTTTTGACGAAGAAGCCGGCGACGAAATTGTTTTAACCGCCGATACCATAGTTGAAATAAACGGCCGGATATTAGGAAAGCCAGAAAACGCTCAACATGCCATAGAAATGCTTAAGCTATTGTCTGGTAACGTGCATAAGGTAATTACCGGAGTTTGTTTAATGCATAAAGGTTACATTAATAAGTTTTATGATGTATCTGAGGTATTCTTCCGCAAGCTTACCGATGCTGAAATCGGTAACTACGTTAAAAAGTACAAACCTTATGACAAAGCCGGTGCCTATGGTATACAGGAATGGATAGGACTGACAGGCATTGAACGCATTAATGGTTCTTATACTAATATTGTTGGTTTACCAACCGAAAAATTATATCAGCAGTTATTAATGATGAATAAATGATCTTTTATTTACTCAAAGTAGCATTAATTATCATACACAATTAGGCATAATTCCTAACTTGTACCGTCCAAAATATCAAACCTATGTTTTGGCTTTCTTATATTTTTTAACAAAAGAACATGAAGAATATCAGCTTGTGCCTTGTGTTTTTATTAAATGGCATTTTAGGCTTCGCCCAGTTAAAAGTTGACGGTTTGCTTTGTGAAAATACTACCAGCCCTTTAGGTATTGATACTAAGGCGCCGGGATTTAGCTGGGAGATTATCGCCACAGCAGGTAAACGTAATATTATGCAAACGGCCTACGAGATACAAGTAGGCAATGATCCGCAGTTCAAAAAACTGGTATGGGAAACGGGAAAAACAATGTCAGATTCATCCGTACATATTTATTATAAAGGGAAGCCGTTAGCATCTGGCGCAAAGTACTACTGGCAGGTACGGGTATGGGACAATAATGCAGAACAGTCAAATTGGAGCAAAACAGCATCCTGGCAGATGGGGTTATTAAATTTAGCCGATTGGAAAGCGCAATGGATTAGCCCGGGCTATAAAGACGATAGTTTAAGGCCATGTCCCTTATTCAGGAAACAATTCGCTTTAAACAAAAAGATCAAATCAGCTACGGCCTATATTACCGCTCATGGTTTGTACGAAGCGCAGATTAATGGCCAGCGCGTTGGCAATGCCTATTTAACCCCCGGATGGACGAGTTATAATAAACGGCTGCAATACCAAACTTATGATGTTACACAACTTGTTAATAACGGCGCTAATGCAATTGGTGTAACTGCAGGCAATGGTTGGTACCGGGGTTATCTTGTACGCAGTAATAATCATTATGGTAAGGACATATCCCTGTTGTTTCAATTAAATGTTACTTATACAGACGGCAGTACCGATATTATTGCATCTGACGGTACCTGGAAGTCATCAACCGGGCCTATCAGGTATTCGGAGATATATAATGGCGAGACCTACGATGCCCGCCTGGAAAAAGACGGCTGGGCAGCAGCAGGTTACAATGACAGCAGTTGGAGCACAGTATCAGTACAAAACTTCCCGCTGAATAATCTGGTAGCTACCTGTAACGAACCGGTTAAAAAGCACGAAACTTTTAAACCGGTTAAGATATTTAAAACTGCTAAAAACGAAGAAGTAATTGATTTTGGCCAAAATATAGTAGGATGGGTAATGGTATCGTTAAACGGCAAAGCCGGGGATAAGATCACCATATCCCATGCTGAAATTTTAGACAAACAGGGCAATTTTTATACAGATAATTTAAGATCGGCCAAAGAACAAAATACCTACTTATTGAACGGCAATGGCCCTAAAGTGTTTGAGCCGCATTTCTCCTGGCAAGGTTTCAGATACATTAAGATTGAGGGCCTTAATGAGGAAATAAAGGCTGAAAATTTTACTGCTGTAGCTTTATATTCCGACATGAAGCCCACAGGCACTTTCACAACATCAAATACCATGCTTAACCAGTTACAACACAACATACAATGGGGGCAAAAAGGTAATTTTTTAGATGTACCGACAGACTGCCCGCAGCGTGATGAACGCCTTGGCTGGACAGGCGATGCCCAGGTATTTTCGCGCACAGCTTCGTTCAACATGAATGTAGATAATTTTTTCAACAAATGGATGCAGGACGTAGCTGCAGACCAAAATGCTGATGGCGGCATGCCTTATGTAATACCTACATTAAACGATGTAGGAGGCGCTGGCTCTACCGGCTGGGCTGATGTAACTACCGTTATCCCCTGGAATATGTACCTGGCTTATGGCGACAAAAGATTGTTGGCTAATCAATACGCAAGCATGAAAAAGTGGGTGGATTATATGCATACTAAAAGCCGGCGCGACCTGTGGAATACCGGACAACATTTTGGCGACTGGCTATTTTATAGCGTAAATGATGACAGGGATGGTATTTCGGCTATCACCAGTAAATATTTGATCGCCCAGTGCTTTTGGGCATATTCAACCCAATTATTGATTAATGCAGCACAGGTTTTAGGGAAAACTGATGATGTAGCAAACTATACGGCATTGTTAGCTAAAATTAAAGCTGCTTTTTTAAATGAATATGCCACACCCAGTGGTGGCCTGGTGTCCGATTCACAAACCGCCTATGTACTGGCGCTACAGTTTGATATGCTGCCTGAAAACTTAAGGGAGCAGGCGGTAAGGCGGCTGGTCCAAAACATTTCCAGATATGGCAACCATTTAACAACCGGGTTCCTCGGCACACCTTATTTATGCTATGTGTTAAGCCGCTTCGGACGTAATGATGTTGCCTATCAACTGCTGGAACAGGATACTTATCCATCGTGGCTATATCCCATTAAAATGGGGGCAACCACTGTTTGGGAAAGATGGGACGGCATTAAGCCCGACGGAACTCCGGAAACGCCCACCATGAATTCCTATAACCACTATGCTTACGGCGCAATCGGCGATTGGATGTACCGTGTTGCCGCCGGGCTGGATACTTATGAAGATGGCACCGGCTACAAGCATATACGTGTTATGCCGCACATTGGCGGTAAGTTAACTAATGTTTCGGCCAGCCTGAAAACCTATTATGGATTAGCATCCACATCTTGGAACCTTGCCAACGGTAAGGTAGAACTTAAGGTAAACATACCCGTCAATACCAGGGCAACCGTGTTTATCCCCGCAGGCAGTGCAGATGTTGTGACGGAGGGCAATCAGAAGCTGCTGGAGAAAAAGGAGATCAAATATATTAAAAAGGAGGGTGACTATGTAGTGGTTGAAATAGGGTCAGGTGAGTATGCCTTTTCGGCTGCTAATAATTACTGATACCGCACAGCAGGTTTAATTTGTCTCTTTACTTTCCGTTTGTAATTGGCTTAAATACCTGTACAAACCTTGTTTATTACCCATTAATTCATCATGATTGCCGGTTTCCAATATCCGGCCTTTTTCTATAACTACAATTTTATCGGCTTCGCGGATGGTTGATAAACGGTGGGCGATAATGATGGATGTACGGCCTTTCATCAATTCTTCCAAAGCCTCCTGTACCAAACGTTCGGACTCCGAGTCAAGCGAAGAGGTGGCTTCGTCAAGGATAAGTATCGATGGGTTTTTCAGTAATGCCCTTGCTATAGCTATACGCTGCCGCTGCCCACCGGATAATTTAACACCCCGTTCGCCGACTACAGTATCGTAACCTTCAGGGAAACCAAAAATAAAATCATGGGCATTGGCGCGTTGGGCCGCCCTAATAACATCATCTTTACTTGCGCTTAGTTTACCGTAGGCAATGTTCTCTGTTATAGTGCCGCCAAACAATAATACATCCTGCGGTACAATTGCCACCTGGTTGCGGATATCTGTCAGCGAATAAGTATCGGCGTTGCGGCCGTCAAATGATATCTTTCCTTCCTGCGGATGGTAAAATTGCAATATCAGCGAAGCCATTGTTGATTTGCCTGAACCGCTGGGCCCTACTATGGCTACTTTTTGACCAGCCTTGGCTTCAAACGAAATATTATTTAAAACGGTTATTTCAGGGCGCGAAGGATAATGGAATGTTACGTTATTAAAGCTTAAATTACCTTGAATCTTTTCGGTAATGGTGTTGTTGGTATCCAGCATAGGGATAGCTTCACCTTGTTCGCTTAATATTTCAAGCACCCGCTCGGTAGAGCCAACTGCCTTTTGCAGGTTGCCATACAAATCGGCAAAACTGCCCATGGCCCCGCCAACAAATATAGAATACAACACAAATGTGGTTAACTGACCAGGGTCAATTTCATGACTGTGGATAAGTGTTGATCCGTACCAGATTACGCCAACACACGTCCCAAACAAGCAAAACACGATAAATGAAGCAAATACACCCCTATATTTGGCGCCTTTAACAGCAATGGCTACTACTTCCCTCAAGGCTTTATTATAACGCCCGGCCTCGTAAGCTTCATTTACAAAAGCCTTTACATTAGCAATGCCTTGCAGGGTTTCTTCAACAACGGTGTTTGATTCGGCCAATTTATCCTGCGCCTGCCGTGATATTTTGCGGATGAATCTGCCAAAAATAACTGCTACAACAACCAGCACAGGCAATATGCTCAGCAATAATAAAGTAAGCTTGCCTGATACTATTACCAGTAAAGTTATACTGCCTACCATAATAATTAGCTGCCGTATAATTTCGGCAATGGTAGTAGTAAGGGTATCCTGTATCTGGGAAAGGTCGGCAGAGATACGACTGTTCAGTTCGCCAACCCTGCGGTTAGCAAAAAAGTTCATTGGCAGTGTGATTAACTTAAAATAGGTATCACGACGTATATCGGCTAAGGATCGTTCGCCCACCTGCACAAAAAAGACCACTCTGAAAAATGAAACTATTGCCTGCGCAAACAACAGCACAAAGCCGAATATTCCTATGGCGTTAATGCTGTGCGGGAGATATTTGTTTTTATATACACCGTTAGCTGCATCAATAAGCGCACCTAATATGGCCGGGAATGCTAAGGCACTTAGGCTTGTAAATGCAAGAAAAACTAAGGCTAAAATAAACCTGCCCCGGTATGGCCTTAAATAGGAGAATAATTTTTTAACATTTTGCAGGCTTTCTTTATTGATTTTCGCTTTTGGCAGTTCTGCTTCAGCTTTGCTTCCGCTGTTTAATCGTCCACGGGCCATTAATCTAACTAATTTAAGATATCAAAGCTAAGCTCTAACCGCGCGTTTTCGGCTAAGAAGAAATAAAATTGACAATAAGAGGACGGCTAAAATGCATAAATATCTTTTTAAGATAAGTTGTTGCTGTTTTGCCTGTTCAGCATCTTTTTTTGCTTTGTCCAGTTCATTGCGGAGTTTGTTTATGCCGGCCATGTAAGCCAGGCTGTTATCTTCTAACTCGTGCGAGTGATTTACCGCCTGCGTTTGCTGAAAAGCACGGTAATCTAACAGTATCTTCAATTGCCGGAAAATCTCATCGTCAGTTTTTACAATCTGCATCAATATATCATTTGACCGCCGAATATCCTTTTTGGTCTGTAGGCCAAAAATGCCGGTGTGCATACCTAAGCTTTGATCGTATTGCCCAAATGTTTGTCTGCGCTGATCAAGCATGGTGTTGATCTTTTTACGTTGTAACTGGTAAGCCAATGAGTCTGACGGTTCTTGGGCATATACCCTTAAATTTGTATACATAAATATGATACAAACCAACATTTTTTTCATATACACGGGTTATTGGAAATCAATAATTACGCTATCTCCCAAATTTAAGCCTAATAAGCCGCTGGCGTTACCTTTGTTTATAGCTATTTCCAAATGGTCGCTGATCCCAAAAAGGCAAAGCTTTTCGCCTTCCTCCACTTCGTTATAGTACCAGCTTAAATGGGTAATTACCTCGTTACGTTTAAAATACAAAATAAAACGGCGCCCTGCCTGTATTTTCATAAAAAGTTCCTTGGTAATATTGGTAATCACATTCTGGAACGAATCGATATAGATCACAATTCCTTTTATCAGATTGTTCTCTATCACCGGCTGCAGGTTCATTTTCTTTTCAATACCAGTAACAGGTTCGCCTATATCAGTTAGCTTGCCGCCGGCAGCTATATGGCAGGCTGCCTTTACAAATATATCGGTAAGGGGGAAGTGTAAAAATTTCAGATCCTGCATAATGGTAATTTCTACCATCTCGTCCGGGTCTGTATTAAACATCAGGCAAAATATGCCGTTGTCAGCACCTACAAAATAATGGCCTTTAAATTTTACTGCCAGATACTTTACGCTGGTATTATATACGGTATCAATACCTATAAGGTGCACTGTACCTATAGGAAAGTAATAAAAACTGTTTTTGAGGATAAAGGCTGCCTGTTGTATATTAAAGGCCGATACGGAATGGGTAATATCAACTATATTAACTGTTGGCAATACGCTCAGTATGCTCCCTTTCAGGGCAGCCTGGTATATATCTTTATCGCCAAGGTCAGTAGTTAATGTAATTATTCCCATTAATATAATAATATTTATTGCTAATCTTGTACAAGCGTTAGGCGCTGCAAATATTCAAATTTAATCAGTAAAATCTGTAACTATAAAAATCAATTACTGTTGAACGAACTTAAATTATCTATTGACCACATTAATCCTGCCGTATTATGGGGCCCCAATAATGACCATTTTGAGATCATTAAGAAACAATATCCTAAACTTAAAATTGTAGCCCGGGGCAGCGATGTGAAAATATTGGGTGATGAACAGGAACTTCAGGTATTTAACGGTAAATTTAAACAATTAGTTGATCATGTAGATAAATTTGAATCACTCAACACAATTGATGTAGAGCGCATATTCGGCGCTAAGCCCAGCATTGTTCCTGCTGCTGAAACGGGTGCAGATAAATCGGCCATGGGCGAGGTGATTGTTTTCGGCCCTAACGGAATTATGGTAAAGGCACGCACCGCCAACCAGCGCCGGATGGTAGAAAGCATTGCCAAAAACGATATTTTACTGGCTATTGGCCCTGCAGGAACCGGTAAAACTTATACAGCTGTTGCACTGGCCGTTAGGGCGTTAAAAAATAAAGAAATAAAGCGGATCATATTAACACGTCCGGCTGTGGAGGCAGGGGAGAACCTTGGCTTTTTACCGGGCGACCTGAAAGAAAAAATTGACCCCTACCTGCGACCGCTGTATGATGCACTGGACGACATGATACCGGCCGAAAAGTTAAAGCTATACCTCGAAAACCGTACAATTGAGATTGCACCCCTGGCATTTATGCGTGGCCGTACACTTGATAATTGCTTTGTGATACTGGACGAGGCCCAGAACGCGACTGATATGCAGTTAAAGATGTTCTTAACACGCATGGGGCCATCGGCCAAATTTATTGTTACTGGCGATGTAACGCAGATAGATTTGCCTAAAAAGCAAATGTCGGGTTTGCATACTGCGTTGCGCATATTAGCCGATATTAAGGGTATCGATATTATTTACCTGACCGGCGAAGATGTGGTACGCCATAAACTGGTAAGGAAAATATTGGCAGCTTACGGGGATATACAGTAGTTGATTGAGTAGTGATTAGTTAATTAAAGATTTAGGCACCTTAATAACCAGCTGTTTACCAGTCAACTAATATCCATTAACTAACACATGAATGCAATAAAGGAAACAAATTTTAGCTTTCCGCGGCAAACGGGATTTTATAAAGGCAAGGTACGGGATGTATACACCGTTGATAATAAATATTTCGTAATGGTGGTAACCGACCGTATATCGGCCTTTGATGTAGTTTTACCAGAAGCTATCCCATATAAAGGGCAGGTATTGAACCAGATAGCAGCCACATTTTTAGAAGCAACTGCAGCTATTGTGCCTAACTGGGTAATTAGCGTGCCTGACCCAAGCGTTACTATTGGCCGTATATGCGAGCCATTTAAGGTAGAAATGGTAATAAGGGGTTATCTGGCCGGCCATGCCTGGCGGGAATACAACACGGGTAAACGCCGGATTTGCGGTGTAGCGTTGCCTGATGGTTTAAAGGAAAATGATAAACTCCCGGAACCTATTATTACCCCAACAACAAAAGCAGTTATAGGGCATGATGAGGATATATCCAAAGAGGATATTTTGGCTAAGGGCATTATAACACCAACTGATTATGAACAGTTGGAAAAATATACCAGGGCTGTATTTGCTAAAGGAACCGAAATTGCCGCCCAACGGGGTTTGATTTTGGTTGATACTAAATATGAATTTGGCAAGGCTAATGGCACCATATACCTGATAGACGAAATACACACACCAGACTCTTCCCGCTATTTTTATAACGAAGGTTATGCCGAGAGGCAAAACAATGGCGAGCCGCAAAAACAACTCTCTAAGGAATTTGTAAGACAATGGCTTATCACGAACGGTTTCCAGGGAAAAGCTGGACAGAAAGTGCCTGAAATGGGCCCTGACATTATTAATTCCATCTCTGAAAGGTATATTGAACTGTTTGAGCAACTTACCGGGAATAGCTTTGTTAAACCTGAGCCGGGGAATGTATTACACCGGATAGAAAAATCAGTTAACAAGGCATTGCAGCAGCTTTAGGTTTTGTGAAAAAATATATATCTTAGCCCTTTAATTACTTATATACAAATGAAATTTACTGTTGACAAACACGAAAAATACGTTTCAGTTAAGTTAAATGAGTCAAAACTAAACTCTTTGATTACTCCGCAGCTTAAATCTGAACTGATTATGATCAATGCTGAAGGTCAGAGAAACATAATTTTCGATCTTTCGCAGGTTAAATTTGCCGACTCTTCTGGCCTGAGCAGCTTGTTGGTAGGCCATCGTTTATGCAAAAATGCAGGCGGTTCATTTATTCTGGCATCATTAAACGATGCAGTTGCCCGTTTAATTACCATATCACAATTAGACAGTGTTTTAACTATCGTAAATTCTTGCGAGGAAGGTATCGATCTTATTTTTATGGAAGAGATTGAGAAAGAATTAAAAAAAGAAGCAAAGTAATTCCATGATTGTTAGCCATTCATGAAATTTGAAGTTACAATACTTGGAAGCAGTTCAGCCACACCAATTTACAACCGGAACCCTACTGCACAGGTATTAAATATTAATGAACGTCTGTATTTAATAGATTGCGGTGAAGGCACCCAGCAGCAAATGCTCCGTTTTGATGTTAAGGCCAGCCGTATAGACCATATTTTTATAAGCCACCTCCATGGAGATCATTATCTCGGGCTGCTTGGCCTGCTGTCCTCGCTTCATTTAAACGGCCGTAAAAAAACCCTTCACCTGTTTTGCCCTGCACCGCTAAAAGAGATTATTGATCTGCAACTTAAGTACTCCGAAACAAAGCTGCATTATAATATTGAATATACCTTTATTAATGCTGCGGCCCCAGCTACACTTGTTGTCAACGAAGACATCATTATTGAAAGCATCCCGCTTGACCACCGTATATCCTGTACTGGTTTTTTATTTAAAGAAAAACAGCGGCAGCGAAAACTGGTGAAAGAAAAAATTGAACGTATAGATATTCCCATTGAATACTATTCAAAACTGAAAAGGGGCCATGATTATACAGATGCATCAGGAAAATTTTATAAAAATGACGAGCTGACAATAGACCCTGCAATTCCAAGAACATATGCCTATTGTTCTGATACCATCTACACCGAACAATATTTCAGCCAGATAGCAGGTGCTGATCTGCTCTATCACGAGGCTACTTTTTTAAATAATATGCTCGATAGGGCTAAAGAAACTCACCATACCACAGCATTGCAAGCGGGCGAAGTGGCTTTAAAAGTAAAGGCAAAAAAACTATTGATAGGCCATTTCTCCGCGCGGTATAAGACTTTGAATGAGTTGTTAGACGAAACCCAAAGTGTATTTCCTGAAACCGAGCTGGCTATTGAAGGTAAAACGTTCACCATTTAGTCACCAGAACTTGTAAGTGATAACTTAATTACTTTCAAAGGTCAATCCTTTTTCCCGCCAAATACAGAGAAACTCACATAGCGTTTTGGGTGTGCTTTCAGGTCAATGAACAATTCGTTCAGGTTGTTGGATGCGGCTGTAAGGTTTTTGTACATTTGGTCATCATTCAATAGTAAACCTAACGAACCATCCTTGCTGTTCACCTTTGCCATTACTGATTGCAGGTCGGCAACAGCCTTGTTTGCATTATCCAGTGTTTGCTTAATATTTGAATTAGCCAGATCACTACTCATTTTTTTGAAGTTACCGGTAACATCGTTCATGTTGTTAACGGTTGTTTTTAACCCGCCCGATGCACTTTCGGCATTTGCCAAAATGTTATTGATATGGCTGGTTTGTGAGCCAACCAGGTTGTCAATTTTTTTAGTTGTGCCCTCCAGCGTTTGTAAAGAGTTGGCTATGCTGGTAAAGCTGCGGTCAACATTTTTTTGAAAATCCGGGTTCATTATTTTATTAATTGCCGCTAATGATGAATCTACCTTACTTATTAGCATCTCAGCCTTCTTCTGTATCGGCTGTAAGCTCTCGGCCAAACTTCCTTGTATATCGGCACGCAATGTATCTTTATTTTCGGCAAACTCCTTACTGTTGCCTAACTGAAAAACGATGGCCTTACCCCCTAAAAGATCGGTGCTCTCCAATTTAGCGAGTGTATTATCAGGGATATTGTATTGAGGTTCTATCTTGAATTCAACTATTGTAAAACCATTAGGCTGTAATTGCATACCGGATACCCTGCCTATCTGGAAACCATTTACCAAAACTGGTTTTGAAACTGCCAGGCCATCAACATTACTATAAATAGCGTAAAACTTTTTTGATCTGGAAAAAACGTCATTGCCACGCAGATAGCTATATCCTATTATTAATATGGCAATACTTATAATAGTCAAAGCCCCAATTTTTGTTTCGTTAGATATTTTCAAAATAAATGTATGTTAGTTAGTTATTGTGTTACCCCTTCAACTTCATTTTTGTAGGCAATAATTGCCCTTGTTATGGTGCCTGCTATTTCCGCTTGCCCTTTTTCAGAATTAAGGTAGGCTTCCTCGTCTGGATTGTTAATATAGCCCATTTCTATTAAAACAGAAGGCATGCCGCTGCGCGCAAGTACTAATACACTTTGTTCCCTTACACCTTCGCTTCTGCGGCCGTCGGTATTTACAAACTCATCATTCACTAAATTTGCAAAACGCAAACTTTGTTTTCGATATTTATCCTTGAATGCATTTAAAAGTATAATTGAAGCAGGGTCGGTAGGGTTAACGTCGGTGTTCTCTTTATAATCCTTGTCCTCAAACTCATTTTCGCGTATGGCTGCTTCCTGTTCGCCAACCCTGCGGTATATATAAACCAGTATCAATACTCCCTTCCCGCTTCTGTCGGGCACCCTTACCTTTTTCCCCCTGGCGCCCCTCACAATTTTATCTGACAGCGAGTTACAATGGAGCGAGATAAACAGGTTGCCTTTATTTTCATTGGCAATATCTGCCCTTTTTTGCCATAAAACGTCATTATCATCGGTGCGGGTCATTACTACATTCAAACCGGGGATTTCTTTTTGTATCGAATCCCGCAATTTAAAGGCTACTGCAAGCGTTACTTTACTTTCCTGAGAATATTCGCCGGATGCCCCCCTCCAGGTACCGTTAGCCATGCGGCCATGTCCCGCATCAACAACAACGGTCTTAAGTTTAAAACCAGGGGTCAGGGTAGTATCGGGCAATGCGGCAAAACCAAGTGTACTGGATAGGCATAGCAATAACGAGGCAAATGGAAGGTATAAACGGTAAATCAATGTTTCTAATGCTTTATTTTTCATTATTTTTGGGCGCTGTTAACCATATCTGCAAAATTAGTATTCACAATCTATTTTGAAATTCATCCGGCTATTTTTTCTGTTTGCAGTTGTATTGTTATTTAATAAAGTTTCCGCTGCCAGCAAAAGCACGGTGCCCAACTACGCTTTAGCTAAAGATACAGTAATTCAGCTTGATTCTGCAAAGGATAAGAGATTAATCCGCAACAAAAAATTAAAACCAAACGCCAAACTGCAGGATACTACTAAAAAAAGAGTACCTCAGGCTGCACGTGATAGCGATAGCCTCACCGATATTGTTACCAGTAGTGCTGATTCATCTTATTTTGATAAAGAGCACCAGATGGATTACCTGTATGGCAATGCACGTGTAACCTATGGCGAACTGGAACTGGATGCCAGCTACATAAGGATAGATGAAAAGAACCATCTGATATTTGCCAGTGGACTCCCTGATCCTAAAACAAAGCAATACACGGGCAGGCCTATATCAAAAATGAGTAAAGACGAAAAACCGGTCACGTCTGACTCATTACTGGTAAATTATACCACTAAAGGCGGCAAGGTGTACAACGGCGCCAGCGAACAGGATGGAAACTTTATATCAGGAGGGCAGGCAAAGAAACTGAAGGACGATGAGGTAGCTTATCAAAACGTGCTGTTCAGTACCTGCAACCTTCCGTATCCCTACACACATTTCGGCATTGTGATCACAAAGGGTATTGCCGAAAAGAAAAGGATCATATCCTCGTTATTTTACCTGGAGATTGAAGGAGTGCCACTGCCTATTGGTCTGCCATTCGGATTTTTCCCCAAACCTGATTCACGTGCATCTGGATTTATTCTGCCTACTTTTGGCGAAGATCAGAAACTTGGGTTTTATCTGCGCAACTTTGGCTACTATTTTGGGATAAACGATTATATAGACGCTACCACGCAAGGCACTATATATGCCAAGGGGTCATATGAACTGAATGCATTAGTGCGGTATACTAAGTTATATAAATATTCAGGCTCCGTTAATTTGAGCTACGGTTCACATAACTATGGCCTGGAGGGCGACCCGCCTCAAAAGGATTTTAATATCCAATGGTCCCACAGTCAAAGCGCTACTGCGCACCCTGGTACAACATTTAGTGCGTCAGTAAACGCCGGTACATCCAGTTATTATCAAAACAATCCGGCCACCACTAACTACAGTTTACAGCAGTTAACCCAAAACAATCTGCACTCCAGCATCGCATACGGTAAAACCTGGGCGGGTACGCCCTTTAATTTTACGGCCAACATATCACACAGCCAGGACCTTACACGAAAAGTGGTAACCCTGGAATTACCGAGTATAAGTTTCAATATGTCAACAATTAGCCCTTTTGACTCCAGGGACAGGGTTGGCGAACAGAAATGGTATCAAAAAATTACAGTTGGATATAGCCTGATAGGCACTAATAAACTTACAAATATTCCAGAAAACCAGTTGTTTCAAAGCTCTACTTTCTCAAAACGGCTTCAAAATGGGCTTGAACATCAGATACCAATTGGCTTGAGCCTGAATGTGTTAAAACACATACAATTTAGTACTAATGTTAATTACACCGATAGGTGGTATTTTCAAACCACGCGCAAAAGGTTTGCACGGGGCAGCTTAAGTGGGTTAGATTCTACTATTATTGACACTGTGCCTGGTTTTAAAAGGGTTGGAGAATACAATTTAAGCGCCGGCATCTCAACCAAGGTGTACGGCATCCTCAGTTTCAAGAACAGTAAGATACAAAAAATAAGGGACGTAATTACCCCTTCCATAAGTTTTAATTACCGGCCTGATTATAGCAGCCTTAGTTATAGTTATAACCAGGTAGCCGTAAGTAGCGCTACGGTACCGTATCCGGCAACGGTACAACGTTATTCTATATTTGACCAGGGTATTTATGGCGGCCCTTCAGGGGGGCGGTCGGCGGGTCTGGCTTTTTCGGTTGATAATACCATTGAGGCCAAGGTGCGGGCAAGAAGCACCGACACTTCCGGACTGCCAAGAAATATACCCATACTGCAAGGGTTATCCCTATCTACCTTTTACAATTTTGCAGCCGATTCCTTTAAACTATCTACTATTGCCTTAAGCGGGCATACATCCATACTAAATCAAAAGATATCCATCAGTTTCGGAGGTGTGCTTGATCCCTATGTGGTGCATGTGCGTGATTCTGTATCAAACAATCAGGTGGTACGTTATACGCAAAGGGTTAACAGGTATACGTTTCAAGACGGGGCTTTTCCATTCCTCACCTCCTTTAATTTATCTATGGGGGCCAGTTTAAATTCAAGCGCATTTGCCCCTAAAAAAATTGTGCAGCCCAATACGCTGGGTAACATGACCGCCCAGCAGGCCGACCGGCTGGCCGTATTAAACAGTGACCCGGGGGCTTACATAGATTTTAACATCCCCTGGAACATCAATTTAAATTACAGCTTTAACTATAATAATGACCGTTTAAATTCAGTAATTTCAAACACTATGCAAATAAGCGGCGATTTGAGCATAACGCCCAAATGGAAAGTGCAGTATACTACCAACTATGACTTTAAGGTTAATAAATTTAGTGATGCTACCTCGTTTTCCATTTACCGCGATCTGCATTGCTGGGACTTATCAATACATTGGATACCATTTGGTTATTACAAATCATATAGTGTAGATCTTAAGGTAAAAGCGTCTATTTTACAGGATTTAAAACTAAGTAAACGAAAAGATTATTATAACAACCTATGATGCTTGCTGAAATAATTACCATAGGAGATGAAATATTGATAGGTCAGATAGTTGATACTAACTCGGCCTGGATTGCGCGCGAACTTAATAAGATAGGTATCCGTGTAAAACAAATATCGTCTGTTTCGGATGATCGTGAACACATACTTACTGCACTTGCAGAGGCGCATGGCCGGGCAACCATAGTTATTATTACCGGCGGACTGGGCCCCACAAAGGATGATATTACTAAAAACACCCTGGCCGCGTATTTTAATGTAGGTTTTACAGAAAGCAGTGAAGCGCTGGCTAATGTAGAACAGATATTTAAAAAGTACAACCGCCCGCTGCTGGAGGTAAACCGCCTGCAAGCCCGGGTACCTGAAAACTGCGAAGTGATCTTAAATAAAAATGGCACCGCGCCCGGCATGTGGTTTAACCATGATGATAGGATTTACGTGTCCATGCCGGGAGTACCGCACGAAATGATGTATATGATGGAAGAGGACGTATTGCCCCGGCTAAAGGCATCCTTCAAATTACCAGCTATAGTACATAAAACCATCCTGACAGCGGGCGAAGGCGAATCCTTCCTGGCAAATAAGATAGCGGATATAGAAAATAGCTTACCTCCGCATATTAAACTGGCTTACCTGCCCAAATTAGGGATGGTACGCTTACGTTTAAGCGCCTATGGTGAAAATGAAAAGGCCTTACAACAGGAAGTAAGCACTTACACACAAATATTGCTGGCGCGTTTAGGCCATGTAGTTATAGCTGAAGAAGATATCCCTATCGAAAGGGTCATACTTGATAAGATGGCAGTGCGCGGGCTAACACTATCTGTGGCTGAGAGCTGTACGGGCGGTTACATCTCGCATTTGTTTACCCAGCACCCGGGGTCGTCGCAGGTGTTTTTTGGCGGGACGGTATCTTATTCATACGAGTTAAAAGAGAGTGTACTGGGTGTTAAGAACGAAACCTTATGGCAGCACGGCGCAGTAAGTATGGAGACCGTGACCGAAATGGTTGAAGGCGCATTGTTAAATTTTAAATCGGATTATGCCATTGCGGTTACTGGCATTGCCGGCCCCGGCGGCGGTACGCCAGATAAACCAGTAGGTACCGTTTGGATAGCGGTTGCATCAGCAAAAAAAACTGTAACAAAGAAATTCACATTTGGCAGCAAAAGGTTGCAAAACATCGAAAGGAGCGCAATTTCTGCATTAACTATGTTGAATACTTTACTCACAGAAGTGGATAACTAAATAATGAATTGATTATTTTTGGGCAATATACTTATACATACTATGTCCAAATATCAATTGCTCCTGCCAAAAATGGGTGAAAGTGTTGCCGAGGCAACTATCATCAGGTGGTTAAAATCACCTGGCGACCATATTGAAGCGGATGAAGCAATAATGGAGATTGCAACCGATAAGGTTGATTCTGAAATACCCTCGCCGGTTACCGGCATTTTAACCAAACAGCTTTATAAAGATAATGATATTGTGCAGGTTGGCTCAGTTATAGCCATTATCAATACCGAAGCAGTTAAGGAAAAAGAAACCCCGGCACCGCCACCCGCCGCCCAGGCGGCCCCAGTAACTGAAACCCCGAAGTTTGAAGAGCGCGGCATACCCGGCATCAGCCAGTTAAAACCTGAAACAACGGCAGCGTCGCAAACTCCGTCATACCCTGATACGGAACGGTTCTACTCGCCCCTTGTAAAGAGTATTGCTGCGCAGGAAAAGATCGGTGCTGCAGAACTTGACAGGATACCGGGTACCGGCGCCGAGGGGCGCTTAACCAAAGACGACCTGCTTAATTATATTGCTGATAAAAAAACGGCGCAGGGCAGCCAAGCAACACCGGCCGCAGCATCCCCGGTAAGTACAGGTGCAACGCCCCAGGCACCGCAAACAGTGGCTAAAACTGAAACAGCGCAGCCTGCCCAACAATCAAGGCCGGCCGAACCGGTAGCAGCTGCAAAACCTCCATCACAGTCGCCGGTAACACCTGTTGCGGAAACGGCCAAACCGGCGCCTGCCGTACAACCTAAAGCTGCCTCGTCAGGGGATGAGATTATTGAGATGGACAGGATGCGTAAGTTGATTGCCGACCACATGGTGATGAGCAAACATACCTCGCCGCATGTAACGTCATTTGTGGAGGCTGATGTAACCAACCTTGTTAAATGGCGGGAACGGATAAAAAAGAGTTTTGAAGACCGCGAAGGTGAGCGGATAACATTTACGCCCATATTTATACAGGCCGTTGTAAAGGCAATAAAAGATATGCCTTTGGTAAATAGTTCGGTACAGGGTACGCAAATCATTAAAAAGAAAGATATTAACATAGGGATGGCCACCGCATTGCCCAGCGGTAATCTTATCGTACCTGTTATACACAAGGCCGATAGTTTAAATCTAAGAGGTTTAACCAAGTCTGTTAATGATTTGGCTAACCGGGCCCGCACCAATAAACTTATCCCAGATGAAATAAAGAACGGCACTTTTACTATTACCAATATTGGCACCTTCGGTAACCTGATGGGTACACCCATTATTAACCAGCCGCAGGTTGCTATTTTAGCATTTGGCATTATAAAAAAGAAACCCGCTGTTTTAGAAACTAAAGATGGCGATGTGATAGCGATAAGGCAGATGATGTATCTTTCGCTTTCCTATGATCACCGGGTAATAGATGGTGCATTAGGCGGCTCGTTCGTTCGCCGGGTTGCCGATTATCTGGAAAATTGGGATGTTAACAGCTCTATTTAGTAAAGCAGGATACCGTTATATTTAGCAAGAACCGGAATTAAACCCGGGTTTTTTGTATAATATCCGCAGCAAAATCTCCGGTCCTTTTAAATTCATATCCTTTTTCTGTTGCCCAGAGGATAAAGTACTTTAGCCTCATTTCAAATTCAAGGCCCGAATTTCGGGTTACATAGTTGGGGAATCCGTACTTTTGGGGTTTGTTAAGATCTGTAAATTCCCAGGGGTGAAAGTACAGGTTTAAATAACCGTCTTTACGGTGGGTTATCTCACATAAAATCTTAATCAGGTACATTGGCAGGTTATGGAATGCCAGCCAAAAGAGCGGGAAACGGATAAGCGGCGTTACGGACGATGGTATTTGTAAAACGCCATCCTGCCAAAACCACGTGCGCGGCTTGCTATAATTATTGTATCTGCCGGGTAACCAGGTAGGGTTAATGGAAGAATTGTATTTATAACCGGCTTTCCGTATCTCTTTTTCGTCTACCGGCA
The DNA here is from genome assembly GCA_964657585.1 of uncultured Mucilaginibacter sp. Lineage (GTDB taxonomy): Bacteria > Bacteroidota > Bacteroidia > Sphingobacteriales > Sphingobacteriaceae > Mucilaginibacter. The sequence continues at coordinate 32,372 of CAZZVY010000002.1, forward strand.
TCATCCGCGCCATTCGATAACCTTTCACCGGCGAATCGGATATATTTTCAAGCAGGTTTTTTGAAGACAGCAGATGTTCAGGCAAAAATTCTGAATGATAATAGCCATGCGAAGCTAACTCGTGCCCCTCACCAATTATACGTTTAATTATATCGGCTTTATGCAGGGCGTAATTAGCTGTACAATAAAAAGTAGCCTTAATGTTGGTGTTTTTTAAAATATCCAATATAATGTTAGTTCCTTCGGTTGATATTGATAACTGCTCATCAAACGGCAGGGTTTTACCATATTCAAACGGCATATCAAATTCTTCAATATCAAAGCTTAATAATATCATTTGGTGCTTTTGTGAGGTTAGTTGAACGAACAATATAATTTGGCCGGTTTTTAGCCTGCATAAATAATTTGCCCAGGTACATGCCAATTATGCCCAACACCATTAACTGTACACCGCCAAAAAATACTACCGATGCCAATACTGATGCCCAGCCCTGTACCTCGTGCCCGTAGGCAAACGTCCAGGCTATATATACAGGGTATATAAACAACGATACAAGTGAAAAAAATGCACCTATGCCAATGGCAATATTCAGTGGCCTTACACTAAAGGCGGTAATGCCCTCTACCGCAAACCTCACCATTTTTTTAATGGTGTATTTACTTTTGCCTGAAAAACGGGCATCGCACTGATAATTGATGCGATACTGTTTAAAGCCCAGCCATTTGATCAATCCGCGGATAAAGAGGCCGTTCTCGGTAAAATTGCTTAACACGTTAGCCACTTTACGGTCTATAAGCCTGAAATCGGCGGTTCCCTTTTCCAGTTTAGTATCTGAAATGGAATTGATCATATTATAAAATATGTCCGACGATTTGGTTTTGAAATAGGTTGCCTCGTCCTGGTATTCGCGGGTAGTGTATACTACATCATAACCTTCTTCCCACTTTTCTAAAAATTGATTGATCAGTTCGGGCGGGTGCTGCAGGTCGCCATCCATACTAATGATGCAATCGCCATTTGCATAATCATAACCGGCTTTTAAGGCATTCTGATGACCGAAGTTGCGGGATAGTTCTAAATAATACAAGTTACCGTCTACGGCGTTGATAGATTTCAATAAATCCAGCGTATTGTCTGAACTGCCGTCATCTACAAAAATAACTTCGTAAATATAGGGGATGGTACTTAATACAGCGGTCAATCTTTGCACCAGTTCGTTGATGTTGCTTTCTTCATTAAAAGAAGGGATTACTACTGATACCTTTTTCCTCATAAAACCAATTCAGGTGTTTGCTGCTCAAACTTTCGTGTTAACAATTCATATATAATCCGTAGCCATATCACCAGGCAAGGCAAAGCTTTTAACGCATAGGGTTTAATATAATGCCGGTTAATAAATTGCGGAAACAGATCTGAAGGGGACAAACTTGTAATTAAGAGAGCAAATATCAGTAAAAATATTTGGAACGGTTTAACGGGCCTGTCTAAAACCATATACCAAATAGCTACCCCGGCAAAAGCAATAATATAGGTGGGCGATTCGGAACCTGTACTAAATATAACGGTAAATAACAGCGTAGAAGCCAACAACAATAATTGATAACTTGTATTTTTAAAGTATTTTACACGCAGATAGGAAGTAGCAAACAGCAGCATACCTGCTAAAATGACCAGCGTATTAGATAATTGCGGATAGTTAAACACACGCCTGATAATACCCATAACCGAAATATCCTGCATATCCGAAACCTCATTGTGCAAGTTTTTTTCGCTTAGACTTAAATACCAGTCCTTATAACACTGTACCACAAAACCAGGTGAAGAAAACAGCATAGGCAGTACAAATAATACTGCAGCCCAAAAAGCTAACGAAAGTATCAGCTTGATCTTATGATCTGAAAAAAAGAAGAAGGCCAGCCCTACAATGCCATATAGTTTGATGTAGGTACCGGCCACAATTAACAAAGCCGCCCAAAAATCGTTACCGTTCCTGATGAATATAAAACTGAGTATGATAATGGAGGTCATTATCGGATTAAACTGCACATTGTATGATGCCGTCATTAACTCATGGGCACATATCAGCAAAATGAAATAATTATATTCCTTTTTTAAGGGCAGCATTAGCACGGCTTTATACAAAATAAAAGCGTTAACTATTACCCATATAATTGAACCGGCAGCATCTGGCAGGAAACTGAACGGTGCTATTACCAGGGCAAATAGTACACCATAATGGTTGGTGTCAAAATACAAAGCGGGCTGCGGTGTATACAGGTTGTGCTGGTGCAGCAGGTTGATAAAGGTATATTTGAAGATGAGGTAGTTGTTGATGCTGTGGTTTAACGCCATTTTAAGCACCGCAAAAAAACTTAACCCAAACCATAATATGGTAATGAATATTTTGTTAGAAAATAACTGGTAAAGTTTGGTCATTAAGCGGCAGCCATATTTACTGGGCTACAAAGATAAACATTGATTTAATTATTGGTTTGCTAAAACACATAAAGGTATTTCCAAGTTTAAAAGACCTTTTACAGGGTTTCTTTGTACTTATTTTGTGTCTGGCGAACCGTACCAAGCCAATTGGCCGGTGTCACTTTGTACCATTTCCCATTCATCAAAATCAAAGCCTATTAAAGCGCTATCGGCAGGAGACATATCGTGCACCTCGCCGGTTAATTCATACAATAGCTGGCTTATCCCTGGGTTATGACCAACAAGTGCTATAAAACTATATTCTTCAGGTAGCTGATTGATGGTTTCTAATAACTGTGCAGTACCAGCATCATAAATAAATTTGTTTTCGCTGCCGTTTTTAATTCCTAAAGTCTTAGCAAAAATGTTAGCAGTGGTTTTTGTGCGCAATGCAGGGCTTGCCACAATATATTCCGGCAATAACTCTGCTTTTTTTAGTTTTTCAGCTATTAAAGCGGCATCATGCACCCCTTTTTCGGTTAAAGGCCTGTCAAAATCATTCCTATCATGTTTGCCTGCTTTGGCATGCCGTATAAGCAGCAGTTTTTTCATTTATTTATCGCTAAAATATTAATCCAAGGGTAACGGTAAATTCCCTGTTATAAATACTGGGCGTGCCGGCATCAATTAATATTTTCGGGGCGATGTTATATAAGCCCAAATCATAACCTAAATTAAAGGTCAGGTGATTATCTAATTCTAAACCAGCTAAAGCACTTAGGCCGCCATCATACTTTTTAAAATCATAATTGTTGCCAAAGGCCACATAATTAAAATTATTGCTGCTCGGGGTTTCATACGTAATCGTACCGTTAATACCGTTGGCAGCATATCCGCCTAAACCGGCAACCAATTTACCTAAGGTAGGTAAATTGAATTTACGCACAAACAAAACTGGTAATTCAATGTAAGCTATTTTGTTGGTAGTGGTCAACGCATCTTCTTCTACTAAAGTGCCTTTGTCAGATAAACTTAAACCACTTTGCAAATAATATTTTTTAAGTACCGGTATATATACCACCAGGTTGGCCCGGAAGGTTCGGATCGAGTTGTCTAAAGTAATATCTGGGTCTGCAATGGCCTGTATACCCAGCCCACCGCCTAAATTAAAGCCATATTCAATCTTACGTTGTGCAAGGGTGTATTTGGTTATCGAACAAAAAATCAGTAATACTAAAGCTGTTTGTTTCATACAGTAATAAATATCTAATTTAACGATATGCCCTGTATTAATTATTAATAAAGTTTGCAATAGCCATTTCATCGATATCCCTCATGCATTTAAAATGCCCCAGCGGACAGGCGCTCCGCCCAAATTTAGAGCATGGCCTGCAAGCTAAGTTAACGCCAGCAATGTGAGATTGTTGCACCATATAAGGTTGTACCCCTAACAATTCAGGCACGGTACTTCCCCATATTGATGCTATTGGTTTATTAAAGGCTTCGGCAATATGGGTTAGGCCGGTATCAAAGCCAATAATACTATCGGCCCTGGATACAAGGAACACTGATTCGTCTAAGGAGGTAATTCCGCACGCATTGTAAACAATTGATCCTAATGCTTCTGCTATTACACCTCCATTAGCCTTTACATCAACGCCGCCAAGCAGTACAATTGGGAAATTTATCTTTTTGCAGATACTGATCACCTTTTCATTAGGCATCCGTTTAGTAAAGTGTGCCGCACCAATAATAAAGGCGACGTATTTTTGATGAGATGCCGGGACAAGGCTTTCTAAACTGTATTCTTTTTGCAGATAATAATCTATAGGCTGGCTGTCATTAATTACTCCTAAAAATTTAACGGTTTTTAAATAACGATCAACCAGGTGTACAGGCTTCACCAGCTTTAATTTAAATTTTAAGCTAAGCCATTTACTGATGCGTTGTTTGTTGTAGGTGGCAGACGGTATTCCTGTACGTAACTTAATAATAGCGGTGCGCAGATTGTTGTGCAGATCTATAATTTGATCGTAACGTTCAGCCTTGATTTCCCTGATCGTTTCCGAAAGGTCATCTTTTAACAGCAACAATTTATCAAGACAAGGATTATTATCATAAATATATTTGAATTTGAGTTTGGTTAAAAAATGCACCTCAACGCCGGGCAATTGTTTTTTAAGGCAACGTACTACCGGGGTAGTATATACAATATCGCCCATGGAGCTAAACCGGATAACCAGTATCTTCATATCAGGTATCTCCCCTTATTTTTTTTATAATAGATGTAGACGAAAAACCATTTACAAAGCTAATCACCTTTACCTCGCCGCCATTAGCTATTACTTCTTTTGCACCCACAATAGTATCAACCGTATAATCACCGCCTTTGGTTAAAACATCGGGCAGGAGGGTAGTGATCAAATTTAACGGGGTATCGTCCTCAAATGTTATTACAGCATCAATAAACAGCATAGCGGCCAGCAGGAGGGCGCGGCTATCCTGTCCGTTAACCGGTCGTTCGGGCCCTTTTAACCGTTTCACCGAACTATCGGCATTTAAACCTATTATCAATTTTGTGCCTAACGAAGCCGCATCAGCCAGATAGCTGATATGTCCGGTATGCACCAGGTCAAATACACCGTTGGTAAATACCACTTTCTCGCCAGCCGTCTTCCATTTGTCAACCAAAGCTTTTAATTCGGGCAGTAATAATATTTTTGATTGTATTTTTTGTTTAAATAAATTGTTCATTTAAATATTTTAGCCATGTTATAACTAATTTATTCCGTATTCCCTTTGCAAGTATATTTGGTTTACGAGTGCTGGGAAAGTTAGCCTGTTTTAATAACTTTTTTCTTTTTAAAGTACGCTGTGATTTCTGCTAAAGATAAGGCATTCAAACAATGTTCCTTAGATAAACCGCCCTTACGGGCAGCAAATACACCATATTGCATATCATGAAAACCCTCATTACGGTGAGCATCCGGGTTGATGGATAGCCAGACACCCTTTTCAAGCGCATATTGTTGCCAGCGCCAATCCAGGTCGAGCCGCAGCGGGTTAGCGTTAATTTCTATAACTACTCCGTTAACCGCACAGGCGTCAATTACCTTTTTATGATCAATAGGATAGCCTTCGCGACTTAACAATAACCGACCGGTGGGATGACCTAAAACGGTGGTGTAGGGGTTTTCGATAGCTTTAATTAACCGGCCAGTTGCTCTTTCTTCACTCATTTTGAAGTTTGAATGTACTGAGGCAACTATAAAATCAAACTTTTTTAATATCTCATCCGGATAATCGAGCGATCCATCACCTAATATATCTGATTCTATTCCTTTAAAAATATGAAATCCATCCAGCTTTTTATTCAAGTGGTCAATCTCTTCCTGCTGTTGTAGTACCTTTTCAATACTTAGCCCCTTTGCGTAGGTGGCGCTTCTGCTATGATCGCATATCCCCAGGTAATTCAGTTTCATGGTATCGCGGCAGTAAACCGCCATTTCTTCCAACGTATTTACGCCATCGCTCCATGTACTGTGGTTATGTAGCGTCCCTTTTAAATCGTATATAGTAATCAGATCAGGCAGTTTATTATTATGTGCAAGGTTTATAAATGTGTCGCTTTCCCGTAACTCTGGTGGCATGTATTCAAGCCCGGCTTTTTGATAAATGATTTGCTCATTAACCGGCATTTCCAATTCACCGCCAATGCGGTCCATTACAGCTTCTACATGTTTCTCGTTTCCGGTTTGAATGAACAAGGTTTTATAAAAGTCAACTTTGGTACAGCAAACCAGGTCAACCAGCAGGCCGCTGTCCAATTCCCCGCTCAAATGATCATGCTGGGCATTGATGTTTTTTATAATTCCAGAGCTTAGTAACGTCTTTTCAAGTATTTCTTTATCGCGGCTGCCAATTACAATAACCAGTTCGCTGATGATACCGCATTTACGGCGATATTCGCCGCCATATTCAATCAAGGCACCTGGTAGTGTATCTTTAATTAACTGTAATAATTTTTCGGCATCGTCCTTAATCTGTGCGTATAGGAATTTACCATTGCCGGCCATCCGGTATTCAATCACCTTGCGTATATCTTCCTGCGTTTTTAACCCGAAACCTTTGGCTTCTATTAAACGGTTCTCATTACAGGCATAATAAAGCTCTCCAATATTTTCTATGCCCATCTCGTGCCATATAACAGCAATTTTTTTCGGGCCGATGCCTTTAATACCCAGCATATCTACCACTCCTGCAGGGGTAGCGTCCAAAAGCTGCTGCATCTCAGCTATAACACCGGTGTCCAACAGTTCCATAACCTTAGCCGCGGTACTTTTACCAATACCATCTATTTTTTCCATCTCAGCAAGGGTTTTGACGGCTATCTTGTAAGGAAGTTTATCAATCTTAAATGCCGTATTAGCAATTGATTTAATTTTGAATGGATTAACTTCATGCAGTTCCATCAGTTGCGACATCAATCGGAAAGTACGGGCAATGGTTTTATTTTCCATAGGTATAACGCTGGCAATGATACGAATTGATTTTACAACAGGGTAGTAGCGGTGAGGTTTGGAATCTTAAATTGAAATTTTAAACATAAAGCGTTTTACAGTCGGTCTGAAAACTTTTGGAATTAAGCTAAATATAACACTTTAGCCTTGTTTCATCTTATCACCACTTCATAAGGCAACCTTGCCTGCGGGGTGCGCATCATTTGCGTTACCGATTTAATTTGCTGGTAAGTATTATAGTTTTCGCCCAATTCAGACTTTACCATACGGGTCTTTAACTCAGCACTTAAACCCGAACTAAACTTATTGAATATGCTTTTCTGCTCTGGATAAGTTACCAGTTTATAATTTTTAATGTTTGCCTTTTTTGCTGCGCACATTATGGCGTCGTTAATATTGCCTAACTTATCAACCAGGCCTAATTTCAGGGCTTGTGTACCGGTCCACACCCGGCCCTGGCCTATGCTATTAATGTACGCTTGTGTTTTATGGCGCCCATTTGCTACATGTTTGGTAAAGTCATCATAGCCGCGATTTACTTCATTTTGCAGTATAGCGCGTTCATCAGGGCTAAGCGGACGATTTATATCGCCAAGATCAGCAAACTTACCTGTTTTAACGCCATCAAATGTAACGCCTAACTTATCATTAAAAAGTTTTTGCATATTGGGTAAAATAGCAAATATGCCAATAGAACCGGTGATAGTATTAGGTTCGGCCACTATGGAATCTGCCGCACAGGAAATATAATAACCGCCCGATGCCGCATAATCACCCATAGAAACAATCACCGGTTTTGCCTGATGGGTAAGCATTACTTCGCGCCATATCACATCAGATGCGAGCGAACTGCCTCCAGGCGAGTTTACCCGGAGTATCACTGCCTTTACTTTACTATCTAACCTTACTTTACGCAAGGCCTCACTTATTTTTTCAGACCCGATGCTGTTATCATCGCCATCACCGCCATTAATCTCACCTGATGCATAAATTATGGCAATGCGGTTGCTGGCAGCAGCTTTTTCATTGTCATTTTTAACCTCGCTTTTGGTGTATTCGCCTAAATCTACCGTATGCAATGTTTCGCTTTTAGCAGTTGATGTACGTTGTTTTAGTTCATCAAGAACCTCATCTTTATATTTTAACCCATCAATCAATTTATACTTTACTGCATCCTCGGCAAACTGTACCCGCATGTTATCTGCAATATTAAACAAAGAATCCCTGCTTACTTTTCGTGCTGTGCTTATACCGGTCAAAAAGTGCTCATATAGTGAACCGAGATAAGAGTTAACCTGTTCGCGGTTGGCATCGCTCATTTTTGTGAGTACGTATGGTTCAACGGCGCTTTTATAAGTGCCCACTTTAATTACCTGAGCCTCAATACCCAGTTTATCCATGGCCCCTTTTAAAAAGGTAATCTGCTGACTGAAACCGCTAAATTCAAAGGCGCCTTTCGGATTGATGTACACTTTATCGGCCACAGACGAGAGGTAATAAAACTGCTGTGTATAAACTTCGGCATAAGCCACAATAAATTTACCTGACCTTTTAAAATCAATTAATGCATTGCGTATTTCTTCAGTAGTGGCCTGACCGGCTGGCATATAGCTTTCATCAAGAAAGATGCCTTTAATATTACTGTCTGATTTGGCTTTTCTGATATCGGCTAATATATCATTTAACCCAATAGATTTATCCGTATCCAACCCTAAAAAGCTGAGGCCTGCGAGCGGATTATTCGGTGTCCGTTCTGGGATTGAGCCTGTAAGGGCAATATGTAAAACCGAATTTGGTTCAACTTCAACTGTCTTATCACTGCCTGCAGCAGCAATAATGCCCACCACAATTAACAATAATATAACCGAAGTAAAAATAATACCAACAATCGTAGCCAGTACGAATTTGAAAAATTGTTTCATTAAAAAATATATTCTGTATATCTATGCAAACTTAGCAATTCAGCTTTGCATAATATTAAGAGCGATATCAATAATATTTGTTACAACATGGTTAACGTTTTTTTGCTGCTTGGAAGTAATTTGGGAGATAGGTTTCAGTACCTGCAACAGGCTATAGCCGGCATAGAAAAGATCGGTACAATCATAAAACAATCAGCCATATACGAAACACAGGCCTGGGGCAAAACAACAGAACCGGATTACTTAAATAAGGTTATAGTGATTAGTACAGATTTGCAGCCACGCACTATATTGGAAAATATATGGGATATTGAAAGGGAAATGGGCCGTACCAGAACTGAAAAATGGGGATCGCGAACTATTGATATTGATATATTATTTTATGGTAACCAAATAATTAGTGAAACCGGATTAATAGTACCACATCCCGAACTGCACAGGCGTAAGTTTACATTAGCTCCTTTGAGCGAAATTGCCCCAGGTTTGAAGCATCCGATATTAAAGAAAACAATGCTGGAATTGAAAAATGAGTTGAAAGATTGCCTGATTGTTAAAAAATTATAAATTTGGCGTAGATTAAACTCAACAATGATAATTAGCCAAGATCTTGATCTGTCCTTTCTTTTTGACATTGCTGATGGCAGCAACGAATTTATTGTTGATTCAATAGAAATGTTTTTACAGCAAACCCCCGAATTGTTAAATAATATGACTAAGGCCATAGCTGCCGGCGAATGGAAAGCGGCAGGTGCTGCCGCGCATAAACTTAAGCCTAATCTTGGTTTCTTCGGTATGCTGGAAGCCCAGGCCACTATACAGGACGTGGAACTGCTTTGCAAAGCTGGCGGACAAGATCAACCTGTAATACACGCCAAATTTAACCAGGTTAAAAGTGTTTTAACTAATAATATGATTAAGCTGGCAAAAGTAATGAAAGAAAAAGAAGCGTTGCTTTAAGTTAAAACTAATCTTATATTTCTTTAATTCTGGGTATAAATTTTTAAATTGGTCTTTTACTCAAGTTATCTTAACAAGATTAAAACTATAACTTTCCATTATTAAATTTGCCAATAAGCTTTTACACGCCTGATCTATTTTTTGTTGGGCTGTTTCCTCGTTGTCAGCTTCAATTTCCAGTGATATATGTTTACCTATGCGGATGTTATCAATCTCTGGTAAACCCAGGTTTTTCATACTTCCTGTTACTGCCTTTCCCTGAGGGTCAAGAATTTCTTTTTTAGGCATTACATCAATTTCAGCCTGGAATTTTATCATTTTGAAGTGTGATTTTTTGAACTATAGATAAGGTGATGTAAATAAATATCACCACCGGCACGGCGGCAAATTTAAAAAATAGTATTAATATGGCCGATATTAGCAGCAATAAATAACGGTATAGATTACGCGGGTCGCGATTTTTAAATTTTAGCGACATTAGCGGCAATTCGGCGACCAGTAAAGCACACATAACTATAACTATAACTGTTAATGTATACTGGTTTAGTATAAAACGCCCAAGCATATCATACTGGTCTACAATAAAGGGTAAAGATGCGATGAGTATTGCGTTGGCGGGCGTTGGCAGGCCTATAAATATCTCGGCCTGTCGGGTATCAGTATTGAATTTTGCTAATCTCAAGGCCGAAAAAACGGCTATTGCAAAAGCTATAAAACTTAAATAAACGCCAACATCATAAATTTGAGGTGCCCTTAAAAAAAGTTTATACAATATAGCTGACGGTAAAAACCCGAAGCTAACCATATCGGCCAGTGAGTCCAGATCTTTACCTATACCGGAAAATGATTGAAGTACCCGTGATGCAAAGCCATCAAAAAAATCAAAGATGGCTGCCAGAAAAATGCAGTAAGCGGCAAAGATAAGGTTATCACTGAATGCAAATACGATACCTACACAACCGCTGAATAAATTAAAACAGGTAATGGCATTAGGTAAATGTTTTTTTACTCGCTTCCTCATTTTTATGGGGTGAAGTTAGCAAGAATTTATTTAGGATTAATGAAGTACCCGTTAAAAACGGGCACTTCAGTTATACATACCAATTGCAGATAGCGTCTTAAGAATTCATAGAGATCAAAAATTCTTCATTTGTTTTTGTGCCCCTGATCTGTGTTTGTAAAAACTCCATTGATTCCTGCGAGTTCATGTCAGCCAGGTGGTTTCTTAATATCCAGATGCGCTGTAAAATATCTCGTTCAAGCAGCAGGTCATCCCGGCGGGTGCTTGATGCTGTAAGGTCAATGGCAGGGAATATGCGTTTGTTGGATAGTTTGCGGTCAAGCTGCAGTTCCATATTGCCCGTTCCTTTAAACTCTTCAAAAATCACTTCGTCCATTTTTGACCCTGTTTCGGTAAGGGCAGTAGCTATAATGGTTAATGAACCGCCATCCTCAATATTACGTGCTGCGCCAAAAAAGCGTTTAGGCTTATGCAGGGCATTAGCGTCAACACCGCCCGATAATATTTTACCGGATGCAGGGGCTACTGTATTATAAGCACGTGCCAGGCGTGTAATGGAATCAAGCAATATAACAACATCGTGCCCACATTCTACCATACGTTTGGCTTTCTCTAACACAATATTTGCAATCTTAACATGGCGCTCGGCCGGCTCATCAAATGTTGATGCAACCACTTCAGCACGTACGCTGCGGGCCATATCGGTAACTTCTTCAGGCCGTTCATCTATTAATAAAATGATCAGATAAACTTCAGGGTGATTACGGGCAATGGCATTAGCTACGTCCTTTAACAACATGGTTTTACCTGTTTTAGGCTGTGCCACAATTAAACCGCGCTGGCCCTTGCCAATAGGCGAAAACAAATCCATGATACGGGTAGAATAGTTACCCGGGTCAGTAAACAGGTTTAATTTCTCTGAAGGGAACAGCGGGGTTAAGTGATCGAAAGGTACACGGTCACGCACCTCTGCGGGCACACGTCCGTTAATGGCTTCCACACGTACCAGCGGGAAGTATTTTTCGCCTTCTTTAGGCGGTCTTATGCTGCCGCGTACAGTATCACCAGTTTTTAAACCAAATAATTTGATTTGCGATTGTGATACATAAATATCATCGGGCGAGGTTAGATAGTTATAGTCAGATGACCGAAGGAAACCGTAACCATCGGGCATAATTTCAAGCACGCCTTCATTTACAATTACGTTATCAAAATCAAGATTAATAACTTCTTGATTTTTTTGTTGCTGCTGGTTAGCCTGGTTGTTCCTACGGTCAGACTTAGTGGCACGTGCTTCTGCACGTTCCTCTGTCTTAACCGTTTGTTCCTCATCATCGCCGGTAATTACCTGTGGCGCTTCAACTGATTGCGGGGCGAGGTCTTCTTCTTCACGGTCGGGCTGCTGTTCGTCGTCTCCCTGGGTAAATAAGTTGGTATCATCTAAAGGCACCTCTACCCGGGGTACATTGTAGTTTTTTGGTTTTAATACACGGGCCCTTTTGCGGGGTTTTTCATCAGCTGCAGGTTCAGCAGTAATTTCGGCATAGTTATTGGCCAGTATGCTTTGCTGCGCACGGGCAGCATCAATCAGCTCCTGCTGTTCAACAATGCGTGTAATTAATTGTGGTTTGCGCAGCTCATCAGCTTCAGGAATTCCCAAAGTTTTAGCCATATCACGCAACTCAGAAACGAGTTTATCGTTCAATTCAATAGTAATATCAGACATGTGGTGAATTTATAATTCAAAAAAGGATTTATTTTTTGAGAGAAAAACGTGTTAGCCGGCACAAAAAAACGATAAGGAAACTCTTGTATATATTAAAATAACGTGGAATTTTTAAATTGTTTCTTTGGTGCAAGAAAAATTCAAATGGATAACACTGCAATTTTAATTAAAAAATTTATTATTTCAAACTTTAAAAAAATAAAAGCTATGCTATGTTAACACTTCCCCATATTTTTAGTTTTTTTACAGATCAAATTTATATACTTCGTACTATATGCTTTCCCGGGAACAGTTAATATATCAGATTAAAAAGAAAAAAACGTTCTTGTGTATAGGATTAGATACCGATCTTGAAAAGATACCAGACATTCTAAAAAACCATGCAGACCCTGTTTTTGAATTTAATAAACGTATAATTGATTCTACCAAAGATCTGTGTGTGGCTTATAAGCCAAATTCGGCATTTTATGAAAGTTATGGTGTTAAAGGTTTGCAAAGCCTAATAGCTACAAGCAAATATGTTCCTGCGGATACTTTAAATATCATAGATGCCAAACGCGGGGATATAGGTAATACGAGTGATAGATATGCACGGGCCTTTTTTGATGAGGCTATATCTGGGATGAATTTCGATGCCATAACAGTTACACCTTATATGGGTAAGGACAGTATAACGCCTTTTCTGGCTTATAAGGATAAATGGGTGATAGTATTGGCGCTTACTTCATCTGCTGGCAGTAAAGATTTCCAGTACCTGGAAATCGGCGGTGATTATTTATTTGAAACAGTAATAAAAAAAGTTAATACATGGGCCGGGGCCGACCGTATAATGTATGTAGTTGGCGCTACTAAAACAACGGAGTTTACCCGTATACGCAACCACGCGCCTGATAATTTTTTATTAGTGCCAGGCGTTGGCGCACAAGGGGGAAGTTTAGCTGAAGTTTGCAAATATGGTATGAACAACAACTGCGGATTGCTTGTTAACGCTTCACGATCTATCATTTACGCATCAAACGGGGATGATTTTGCAGATGCCGCACGTGCTCAAGCGTTAAGCTTGCAGCAGCAAATGGAAGAAGAACTAACAAAATATGGCATTATTTAATAGGTTGTATAGCAGCGTATAAGGTATCAGGAGACGAATTAGGCGCCTGTCTCCTGATTTTTGTCATTTCCGGATTTCAATCTTCTAACTTTCCTTCAATGGAATCATCAAAAGTTTTACCAACTACAGCACCGGCTACCATTTTGGCAAAAGCCACGGCGTTGCCGTGCTTATTATCCCAATAATATCCCTGGGTTGGCGATATTTTAATTACACTTATGCGCGGATCCTCTTTACCTTCTGTAAACCATGTCTTTAATATGGGTTCCCAAAGTGCTTCAATCTTAGCTTTGTCTTCGCTAATTTCGGCTATACCGTAAACATTTAAAAAACCGGAATGCGCAGAAGACTGGAATAAGAGCTGCACCATCGGATCTTTTGCAATATCTGCATTTTTTACACTATCATTGGCACTTAGGAACCACAGTGTGCCATCTTCATCTATTTTTTGCGGCGACATTGGCCTGGCGTTAAAAGGCAGCCCTGTTTTTAAATTTGTGCAAAAAAAACAACTTTCAGCTTTTTCAGCAAGTTCTTTTAATTTACCCCAAGCCTCGGCTCCTTCCAGGTTTTCAGTATTTTTCTCTGGTTGTTGTTGATTAATGCTGTCCATTTTTTTTATAGGTTATGTATAGTGTTATAACAGCAAAGAAATAATATTGTGTTTTGTGATATAAAATTAAACTCTTGCCATTAAAATCATGTATGGTCTAATTATTTCTTTTTAGGCACTTTGGCGCCTTCTTTACGTGCCTCGGCTAAACCGATGGCTACGGCCTGTTTTTTTGAGGTTACTTTTTTACCGCTGCCGCTTTTTAATTTACCCTCTTTCATTTCGTGCATAGTTTCTTCAACTTTTTCGCCTGCTTTTTCTGAATACTTTGCCATAATTATTTTTCATTTGTGTATATAAACCTTCTGCAAAATATTTGCCAAATAGTTTATGCTGTGAATTTAATGAGTAACATTATCTGAAGCACCTATATCTACAGAATTAATACCCCTAACGTGATCATATATTTGGTCAACTGTCCACTATGATTAGAATATCAATAGATGGTATGCGACTCTACTAATTGCTTACCTTAAGTTGGCCTGAGTTTAGCAGCATAGCTAAAGTGTATGTGGTAACAACCGACTAACGGGCTATTAACATAAATGATATTATTTTAAACATATATTTGAATTTATAGTGATTTAACAGATGCAAAAATTCTCTGAAACAGACATTATACTCAATGCTGATGGCAGCATTTATCATCTTAATCTGCTGCCTGGTGATATAGCCGATACCGTTATAACCGTTGGCGATCCGGATAGGGTAGGCGAGGTGAGCAGGTATTTCGATAATATTGAACTAAAAAAAGGTAAACGCGAATTTATTACACATACCGGCAATATTGGAAGCAAGTGGTTAACTGTTATTTCTACCGGGATTGGAACTGATAATATCGATATTGTTTTGAACGAACTGGATGCGTTAGTAAATATTGACCTTGAAACACGCCTGATTAAAAATGAGCTTAAAGCGTTAAACATTATTCGTATAGGTACATCAGGGGCTATACAGGAAGATGTACCGGTAGATACCTTACTGGTGTCGTCAGGTGCGTTTGGCCTGGATGTATTAATGCAGTATTATCAACAGCCTTTAGTATCCGAAGAATTACAATTAATTACGGCATTCCAGTCAGCCTTACCTTTTAACGACAGCTTTAAACCATATTACGCACCCGCAAGTACCAAGTTGTTGAATGCTGTAAGTACCGGATTTAACCAGGGGATAACAGTGACCTCCCCGGGTTTTTATGCACCACAGGGGCGGCAGGTACGGGCGCATACATCATTGTATGGCATTATGGATGCTATACAAAAGTTCAATTATAAGGGGCAACGCATCACTAATATTGAAATGGAAACTGCAGGTCTTTATGGACTTGCCAGTGTGTTAGGCCATCACGCAATTTCATTTAATGTGATATTGGCCAACAGGGCTACTAACGTATTCAGCAAAGACCCTGCTAGTATCATGTTACACAATATTAAAATGATATTGCAGCTTTTAGCTGATTTATAATATCCTAAACTAATATGTTAAATTAATGTTTATTAGTTTAATTGATTTAGCTAAAATCTATGATAAAAAAAATACTTGCCCCCTTTTACGAACGGCTTTCACTGGTACTGATCGGCCTTTTATCATTGGGTTTCATTATTATACAGGGTAAAGAAGTATTAGACCCTATGATGTTCGGGTTTTTGTTTGCCATCCTTTTGTTGCCTGTCTCTAACTTTTTTGAGCAAAGGCTTAAATTTCATCGCAGCTTGTCTTCGTTCACTGCCTTGGTTTTAATGATATTGTTTATAACAGGTATTGTTTACCTGGTGGGTTCGCAAATATCAAGCTTAAGCAGGGACTGGCCGCTATTGCAAAATCAAATAGCTGACAGCGCTGACGACATACAACGCTGGATCAGCCAAAAATTCCATCTGAATATTGCTTCACAATCCGCCTATATTCATAATACCACAAAAAATCTAATGTCGCAAGGAGCATCAGTGTTAGGTACTACATTCGGCGCAGTATCGTCTTTACTGCTGTTTTATATCTTCATCATCATATTTACCTTTTTTATCCTTTTTTATCGCCGTTTGCTGTTGAGGTTTCTTGTAGCTGCTTTCAGAGAAGAAAATTCTGCTACCGTTTATGATATTGTAGAAAATATACAAAGCATAATCAGGCAATACATTGTGGGGTTGTTAACCGAAATGCTGATCGTATCTATTGTTGCCTGTATTGTTTTTTGCATTATAGGGGTAAAGTACTTTGCATTGCTGGGTATTATAACAGGTTTATTTAACATCATTCCGTATATTGGTATCTTTACGGCCCTGCTTTTAAGCAGTTTAATAACCTTTGCCACCGGTGCAGTTGCCAAAGCATTAATAGTAGCAATAAGCGTATTAGCCATCCATGCTGTGGATTCAAACTTCCTGCTGCCAATGGTAGTAGGTTCTAAGGTCAGGCTTAATGCATTGATCACATTCTTAGGCATAATAATAGGCGAAATGGTTTGGGGGCTTTCAGGGATGTTTTTATCTATCCCAACCATCGCTATCCTAAAGATTATATTTGACCGTATTGAAAGCCTTAAACCATGGGGCTTTTTATTAGGCGGCGAGTATGAGTATAAAAAATCGGCGGAGAAAGCGATGAAAACGGAGTAGAGCTTTTTTGCTTATATTATGATACATGACCATTAAACGTTTGGCAATTGTTTAATTTGGCTTAATGAATGTACATTTAAAGATAACACTGATAATCTGTTTATCAGCCGTACACCCGCTTACTTCTTTAGCACAAAACAGATCAAAACCAGCCTTTCAAATAGTACCATTAGGGGTGTTAGGCGGAATAGATGAAAGTAACCTTTCGGCTTATATGGCTGCACCTTATGGCAGCAATAATTATATTTGTTTAGATGCAGGCACACTGCATGCAGGTATCAGTAAAGCTATCGCCAACCATGTATTCAGTGTACCGGCAGAGCAGGTTTTAAAGCAGTATATTAAGGCTTA
>CAZZVY010000003.1:0-49095 GCA_964657585.1 uncultured Mucilaginibacter sp.
TTGTTTTTAGATAAACACGGTAAACTGCTGGTAAATGAATTGGCCCCCCGGCCGCATAACAGCGGGCACCAAACCATTGAGGGCAATACCGTATCGCAGTTTGAGCAGCATTTACGCGCCATATTTAACCAGCCGCTGGGTAATACTGATTGCCTGAACAACGCCATTATGGTCAATATTCTGGGGGAAGCCGGTTATGAAGGCCCGGCAGTTTATGAGGGTATTGAAAAAGTACTGAAACAGCCTGGCGTATACGTCCATTTATACGGTAAAGCACTTACCAAACCTTGCCGAAAAATGGGCCATGTAACCATTGTGGATGCTGACCGGGAGAAGGCTATTCAGAAAGCAAGGTTTGTGCAGGCGGCGTTGAAGGTGATAGCATAATCCACATTATAACAGTTAACATAATGTCTATAATATCAGCGTAAATTAATTTTGCATTTTACCATAAACAAAGCGCCGCTATGAACCATGAACCATTAGCTATGAACCAACCGAAAGTAGGCATAATTATGGGCAGTAAGTCTGATTTACCAGTTATGCAGGATGCAGCCGATGTGTTAAAAGAATTAGGCGTTGAGTTTGAGATCAGCGTAGTTTCGGCACACCGCACTCCGGACCTGATGTTCAGCTATGCCCGTTCGGCTGCCGGCAGGGGTTTAAAGGTGATCATTGCCGGTGCAGGTGGTGCCGCTCATTTACCTGGTATGGTGGCTTCTTTAACCCATCTGCCGGTAATTGGTGTGCCGGTAAAATCAAGCAATTCTATTGATGGGTGGGATTCAATATTGTCTATCCTGCAAATGCCTAACGGTATCCCTGTAGCTGCGGTAGCTTTAAATGCTGCCAAAAATGCCGGGATATTGGCCGCACAAATATTAGGTACAGCAAATATTGATATAGCCCAAAACCTTATCAGGTTCAAAGAACAATTAAAAGCCAAAGTAGAGGCCTCTGCTATAGAAATGAAAGAAGAAGGGCTTGCCGGGTAGTTTATTTTTCCAATTTTGAGGCGAGCAGTCCTGGCGGTACCTTTAGCTCGCCGGTATTAAAATCTATCAGCCCGTTTTGTTCATCCTCAATATTGGTAGCCTGGGTATACACATCACCGGCTATCTGTCTTTTCCTTAATTCTGATTTGAACAGGGCTATCTGTGTCGCCCTGTCTTGATTATTGTCGGGCCCTCCATAATTTGCAAAGCCAAACCCTCCCCATTCGCTTACTACTAAAGGAATTTGTTTCCTGAAAAAGAACGGGTCACGTACTACCAGCGGGAAGGCGGCCACGTCAGCATGCCGCCCTTCTTCCAGATCTTTAAGCATCTGCCGCCATCTTTCCAGGTCAGGTGTATACAGATGCGCGGTAAGCAGGTCGCTCTTGAGGCGCCCCAGATATGATATATGCTGCCAGCCGTCGTTATCAACTACCAGAAACTGCGGGAAGGCAAGCTGCATAAAATGATAGGTATCTATTACATATTGCTGTGTAGCGGCATTGGTAGCAATATCTTGTATGCCCCAGTCTTCGTTGTATAAACTCCATATAATAACTGAGGGATGGGTAGCTATCAGTGCCAGCATCCGCAATAATTCGGCCCGGTGATTTTCACGGCTTTTTACGGTTGAACGGTGCGGACTTGGCACCTCGACCCATAATAACAGCCCCAATTTATCTGCCAGGTTATAAATGCGCGGGTCAACCCCCGCAATATGTATACGTACCAGGTTGCAGCCCAACGCTTTCATAGCATACATGTGCTTTTTTATTTGCTCGTAATCTGCTATCCCGGGCTGATACAAAATGCCGTCGAGGTATACCGGTTCATTATTAAGATAAATACAACAGCCCCTCGCTTCAATCTTCCGTAACCCGAAATAAGAATCTATCTCAGCTACGTAGCCGTCTTTATCAATTAACTGGGCAACCAGCCGGTACAGGTTAGGGTCTTCGGTCGACCACATTTTTGCCCCGGGCACTTCAATTACCAGCCGCTGTTGCTTTTGTCCGGCCTCTAACATCAGCGGGTATTCATCAGTGGTTATAGGCTCTGTGGTATCATCTTCTTTATTAAAAATTTTAAGCCGTATAGTGTAAGGACCGGGATCATGTATCCGTGTAGTGAAATTAAACCTTACCAGGTTATCCTCAACCACGCTTACCACCCCTACGCGCGAGCGTAAACGGTTACGTTCCACAGTTTCCAGCCATACACTGCGTACTGCGCCTGTATAGGTTTGATACCAGATACCGCCGCGCTTATAAACAGATGATTCCTGCTTGCCCCGGGTTGTATCGGCATCCATGGTGCTGGCTATCCTCACGGTAAGGCGGTTATCGGGCCGTAATATTTTTTCTTCAAGTTCGTAACTAAACGAAGTATATTCACCAAAGTGCACCTCCTCGCCCTCTATTGTCCGCAGCGGGAACCCGTTGAGCCAAACCATGGTTTCATAACCGCAGGCCCCAAATGTTAGCTGCAGCTGTGTATTAAGCAACTGTTTTTCATTGGCCGGTGCAGGGCGCACAAAATTGGTCTGGTACCAAACAACCACCTTATCACGCCAGCTTTCCATTGCGGGCCTTGCTTTGGCCATGTGCGCTTCTACACTGCCGGGCCAATGCGCTGTATGGGTATATTGATGTGCTATGTACCAGCTTTCATTCAAACCTTTATCAAACATATCCAGTTCAAAGTCCCATTCTCCATCCAGCAATACAAATAAGTTGGGTCTGATCACAGCGCGCGGTAAAGGATTAACGTATCCCTCGCCTGGGTCATCCCCTTTTTTGCTTTGTGTTAAATTATAATTGGGATGGCTGGTTTCTGTATTCATTGTTAGCTTAAATAATCAACAATAATATTACTTAATTCAGTACTTAATGTTTGATAATACTTTAAACATAGCTTATGCCGGCAAATTTCTGCTGCTAAACTGGATATAAATAATACAAATAGGCACGTGTTTAGCTGCTTATCTTATTGCATTATTAAATTACACTCTTGCTACAAATTTCGATATGAAATAGCCCATATTTCCGTTAAAAAATTACATTTTTGCCAAAATTTTATTAGATGCAGAGTTACCAGGAGTTTCTTGATCTGAGTGTTGGCTTTCCGCAGGATGGCTTTGAGATTATCGAGGACGAATTATATTTTCACGACCTCAATTTAATGGAGATGATAGAAACGTATGGCACTCCCCTGCGTTTTACTTACCTGCCAATGATATCAAAAAAAATACAGCAAGCTAAGTTGCTGTTTCAACAGGCTATCATTAAAAACAATTACCGCGGCAGCTATAAATATTGCTATTGTACCAAAAGTTCGCACTTTAAGCATATTGTAGAAGAAGCGCTTAAGAACGATATTCACCTGGAAACATCATCGGCCTTTGATATGCCGATGATAGATGCGCTGGAGAAAAAAGGCGCTTTAAATAAAGATGTTACCGTGATATGCAATGGTTTTAAAACCTATCAATATAAAACCTATATTATTGATATGCTGCACGACGGGTTTAAGAATATTATCCCGGTACTGGATAACAAGGAAGAATTTAACCTGTATGATGATGAGGTGGAATTAGACACCCCTTGCAATCTGGGCATCCGCATAGCTTCAGAAGAACAGCCCGACTCTCAATTTTATACATCGCGCCTGGGGATACGTATGGAAGACGTGATCGACTTTTATCACAATAAGATTGCGGATAACCCTAACTTTCAGGTAAAGCTGCTGCATTTCTTTATCAATTCTGGAATATCAGATACTCCCTATTACTGGAACGAGTTAGAGAAATACGTAACCTTGTACTGCAAATTCAAAAAGGTAAATCCTGCGCTGGACACACTGGATATTGGGGGCGGTATGCCTTTTAAAGATTCGTTAGTGTTTGATTTTGATTATGAATACATGATCAATGAAATTGTTAGTCGTATTAAGGAGATTTGTGCCGAGAATGATACGATGGAGCCTGATATCATTACCGAATTTGGTAAATATACCGTAGCCGAAGCTTCAGGCATTTTGTATAAGGTATTAGGCCGCAAACAGCAAAATGACCGCGAACGCTGGCTGATGCTGGATGGCAGCTTTATTACCAACCTGCCTGACGTTTGGGCACTAAACCAAAAGTACATCCTGTTACCTGTTAATAACTGGGACAGCGAATATGAACGGGTAAATTTAGGGGGCATTACCTGCGATGGCCAGGATTATTATAACCAGGAAGCGCACATGAACAGCGTATTTATGCCGAAGACACGTAAGGTGCAGTACTTAGGCTTTTTTAATACCGGCGCTTACCAGGAAGTTCTGAGCGGATACGGGGGCATACACCATTGTTTGTTACCCTCACCCAAGCATGTCATTATTCGCCGTAACCGTGATGAGACATTTAATTTTGAGGTGTTTGGCGAAGAACAGAACAGTAAACAAGTGCTGAAAATTTTGGGTTATGCTACTTAGTGAGTAATTTGAAGGTGTTTGAATGTTTAAAACATACCTTATTTTTCCGGTTAGTTGACATGATTTACTATCAAATTAAATACCTGGCAGTTACGTTTGTTAACATATGCTTATTAAATTTATTATCCTTTTATTAGCAATTTCTGCAACAACCTTCGCACAAAAAAAAGACAGCATATACACTTATGCACCCGCTACTCCTGATGGTACCGGCAAGTATTATATGGGCCGTGAAATAGCCCATGTAATGAGTTTTGAAGGGGCCGACTGGCTGGAACGCAATACGCGGCAAAAAGAAGAAAACACTAACTTATCCATATCCAGATTACCCATTAATGAAAATAGCGTAGTAGCTGATATTGGCGCGGGCACGGGTTACTACACGTTCCGTATTGCACCAAAAGTTCCAAAAGGCAAAGTATATGCGGTAGAAATACAGGACGACGCATTGACTTATCTTAGAAAACGCAGCAAAGAGCTGAAATTGGATAATGTTACCGTAGTAAAAGGCGGTGAAAAGTCCCCTAACCTGCCGGATAACAGCGTTGACCTAGCCATAATGGTTGATGTTTATCACGAGTTAAGTTATCCGCACGAGATGCTGCAATCCATCCGCAAAGCACTTAAACCCAGCGGGAAACTGCTTTTGCTGGAATATCGCGGCGAAGACCCGGATGTACCGATTAAAGCATTACATAAAACTACTTTCACACAGGTAAGCAAGGAGTTAAATGCCAACGGCTATCGTTTAGCGCAGGATGGTGAATTTTTGACCATTCAGCACTTTTTGGTATTCCAAAAAAATTAGCAATTATCGGCTAACAAATTCATAGATTGAAGCGTTATGATTTAAACAGGGCGGATTATGAAAAGACACTCTATCACTATAACCAAAGATCATGAAATTTACAGCTTTGATGTTGTAGACCTGCCCCACCATACTAACGGCCACTGTAAATTTGAGGTTTTTAAAGATGATCAAATGTTAGCCGGTTTTGAACCTGATAACCGACAGATATTGCATCTCTGCAAAAATACCGGCGTTTTAGACGAAGAGTTATTGTATCTGCTGGCCGATGAGATTGAGCGTTATACCTGGTACTATGAGCCCGAATGAGTACGAACGACTTACCGCTACCCAGGCAATTGCGTATCAAAATGAGTTGCGTAAACAAATAAGGATTGAGCCGCTTGAAAAGCCAATCACTACCATTGCCGGAGCTGATATTTCCTTCAATAAAAATTCGGAAGTGGTTTATGCCGGTATAGTACTGTTTACCTATCCCGGATTAAAGATCATTGATAACGCAACTGCTATCGGCCGCAGCTGCTTTCCTTACATTTCCGGCTTACTGGCTTTCAGGGAAGTGCCTGCACTGCTGGAAGCCTGGGAAAAGTTAACTATTAAACCCGATGTTATGGTTTTAGATGGCCAAGGCACAGCACACGAACGACGCTTAGGCATTGCCACACATTTTGGCCTGGTAACTGATGTTCCCAGCATTGGCAGCGCTAAGAGCAGATTGTATGGCAAATACGCTGAACCTGCCAATACAGTATTTACACAAAGCCCTATGTATGATAAAGGCGAATTAATAGGCATGGCTATGCGCAGTAAAAAAAACTGCAACCCAATTTACGTATCACCCGGGCACCGCATCACATTGGAGCAAAGCGTAGCAGTTATTAAAAACTGCATCCGCGGTTATCGGATACCGGAAACTACCCGCCAGGCCCACCTGTTGGTCAACCGGATAAGAATTGCAGATGGTGATAAACCAACTGATATGCAATACAATTTATTTGATTGATTTACGTATTAGTGTTCAGTAAATGAAACGCCTGATCACGCTTACTTTTCAATACTATCGCATTTTGCTGTTCAACAATATATTGTTTAGTATTATGTGTGGTGTGTTATTCAGATTAGGACTTTGTGCTTTTGACACAGGTATTTTGCTGTTTTCTAAATTTATTGGTTTGGTATGTGCTATAGCATATTATCACTATATGTATCATAATAGCTACTATTATTTTCGTAATTCCGGTTTAAACATTAGGCGCTTATTAATTTACAGTTTTGTCATCGACCTCGTTGTAACCATCATTTTGATCACAATAAAAACCCTGGTATCATATGCCCTTAAAGGTTGATAGTATACAGCTTTCATTTGGCGACCGAAATATATTACAGGATGTCTGCCTGGATTGTAAACAAGGAGAAATTGTCGGCTTGCTTGGCCGAAACGGCTGCGGTAAGTCATCGCTTTTAAAAATAATCTTTGGTACGTTAACGCCCTCTTATAAATATGTAAGCATTGATGATCAATATATTCATAAAGGCTATCATCAAAATAAAATTTCCTATCTGCCGCAACATAATTATTTACCTAAGGGTATGCAGGTCTACAAATTAGCTAAGATGATGGTATCTGAAAAACTTTGGGATAAATTTTCCGCTCAGCCGGCTTACCTGGAGCATTATCAAAAACCTACAGATGAACTATCCGGCGGTGAACTTCGGCAACTGGAAATGCTGATGGTGTTGCATAGCCGGGCCGATTTTATTTTACTGGATGAGCCTTTTACACATATTTCTCCGGTGCAGTCGGATGGATTTAAATTATTACTGCGCGAAGCGGCAAAAACTAAAGGTCTGATTGTAACAGATCATCAGTACTATAACATCCTGGAGGTGAGCGACAGGATAATTCTTATAAATAATGGTTCTACTAAACATATCACTAATGCCGATGAACTGGTGACCTATGGTTATTTGAGCGGTAATTGCATTAATTGATACCGATATGTAACGTTTAGTGTATTGTTGCTGTCTATAGGTAAACACTGTATCCGCGCATAATGTACAAAATTTACACCTGCTTATTC
Organism: uncultured Mucilaginibacter sp.; assembly: GCA_964657585.1. Taxonomy (GTDB): domain Bacteria; phylum Bacteroidota; class Bacteroidia; order Sphingobacteriales; family Sphingobacteriaceae; genus Mucilaginibacter. The sequence goes on from CAZZVY010000003.1 coordinate 7,362, forward strand.
CTGCTTTTTACTATAGGGAAATGCTGTAGTGCAAATGCCGCTCATGTGCCGCAGGTACACCATATCACTTTTAAAAATGTATGCCCGGATCCCGACCCTTTACCGTACGGCAATTTTAAGACACTGGTAGTTCCATTTAAACGTGCAGGTAATTTGATAGTTGTTGAAGCACAGATAGATTCTGTTTATGGCAACTTTATACTTGATACCGGCGCGCCTTGCCTGGTGCTTAATAAAACCTATTTCAGGGATGCGCCTAATTTACAGGATAAAGAGGCTACTGGAATAAATGGCCAGGCAGACCACCCTTTTAAAACCAGGATAAAGCACCTTTCTATTTTTGAATTGAACTACGATCAGATCACTGCCGATGTTTGCGACCTTTCCACTATCGAGAACGGACGTAACATTAAGATATTAGGCCTGCTTGGAACAAGACTGTTCACCAAATTAGCCATTACCGTTGATGTTAATAACAGCGTATTATACATACATAAACTTGATGATAAAGGGAACATACCTGTAACCGAACGGATATTTGCACAGGCAGATATAAAAACATCCTTCAAATTTTTAAACGAGGTTATTTATTTAAAAGGCGGCGCCAACGATAAAAAATTATGGTTTGCCTTTGATACCGGCGCCGAAACTAACCTGATAGATTATAACAACAATAAAAAGCTGGTACGTACGATGCAGGTACTTAGCCGCACAAAGCTAACAGGTATAGGCGGCCCAGGTTATGATGTGATCACCGCGGAATTTGACAACCTGAACATAGGCGATCATACCTTTTCAAAAAATAAAGCCTTAGTAACTGATCTTGAAAAAATGGGAACGGCTTATGGCTATTCGTTAGATGCCATATTAGGTTTTGATTTTTATTCGAGAGGGATATTTACCATCAACTTCGTTAAAAAGGAGTTTGAAATGTACATTTACAATCGGGACGAAATTAAATGAAACTGATTAAATCATATACCATTCTTTTTTGGCTGATGACCTGCATGTTAAACGCGGTAATGTCGCAGCAAAAAAGTAATATGGTATTATCCCATGATCATTTGATTTTGCTGATCGACCTGCGCTCTACCAAAGCCCAGTTAGATAGCATCCTTAAAGCCGCGGGCATAACAGGAGTCAAAGAAGAATTGGTATTAAAAGGTGATTATACTGCCTTGCAAAAAGATGGCTGGAAAGTTGCCAAGCTGCAGGAAAATCTATTGCAGTTAGACTTATCGTTAAAAGACCTGGGGACCAACCCGCAAAGCAGTCCCTTTCAGATCACTTCTAAATTAAACAAAAGCGAAGGCCGTCCCGGTTATCCGGATGAAGTGGTTTTTGGTATCAACAATTTTTCGCGCATTACCGTGCACGAACTGCCATCGGGCCTAACCCGCTTTTTTGTGCCCGGAAATAACAATGCTAAACGCGTACTATTATCAGGCAGCTTTAACAACTGGAGTACTGCCAAAGGTGTGATGAGCCGTACCGACAGCGGCTGGGTGAGTGATGTAAAACTTGAACCCGGAATTTATGCATATAAATTTATCATCAACGGCAACTGGACAACAGACGTTAACAACAAAATAAACCTTGATGATGGCACAGGGAATACTAATTCCATTTACTACAGATACAATTACACATTTAAATTACCCGGTTATTTTAACGCCCGTAAGGTAAGCGTAGCCGGTAATTTTAATAACTGGAATGCGGGGCAAATAGACTTATATAAAACCGCTAATGGCTGGCAAAGGCAAATGTATCTGCACGATGGCATTTATGCCTATCGTTTTATGGTTGATGGCAAATGGATAGCCGACCCGCTTAATCCTGCCGGTAAATATGGTGCAGGCGATGGTCGGTCGGTTTTAAACCTGGGTGAAAGCATGAGTTTCAAATTAAAAGGTTATACCAATGCCCGCCAGGTATTTGTGGCAGGTAGTTTTAACAACTGGAAACCCGATGAACTGAAAATGCAGCGAGATAATACCGGCTGGGTATTCCCCTATACCTTAGCTGCCGGAAATTATCAATATAAATTTATTGTGGATGGGCGGTGGATGACAGACCCTGATAATCCACACCAGGTTAATCTTAACGGACAAACCAATTCATTTGTAGCGGTAAAACCCAATCATACCTTCACACTTAAAGGGTATAGCAAAGCCAAAACAGTGCGCATTGCAGGTAATTTTAACAATTGGGCCGAAGATGGCTACACGCTTGTCCGTCAAGGCGATAACTGGACTATTAGCCTTCGCCTCAAACCCGGCAAATGCCTGTACAAATTTATTGTAGATGGTGAATGGATATTGGATAATACCAATAAGCAGTGGGAACAAAACGAATTTGATACCGGCAACTCAGTAGTGTGGGTGGATTAAAGTATTAAAAGTCATGCCGAACTTGTTTCGGCACCCCATCATAAAGGTAACTTTGCAAATCTGACATACAAGTGAGTTCATGAAACAAGTTCAGGATAACGTGTTTATCGTTTTCTTTGGAATTATTTAACGTAGGTGTATCTTAGCGATCTAAATTGATCTTATGATAACCATCCCCATTTACCAGGCAGATGCTTTTACAGATACCTTGTTTGGCGGCAACCCGGCGGCTGTTTGTCCGCTGGAGGAGTGGCTGCCTGATGAGGTGATGCAAAAGATAGCTATTGAAAATAATATGGCCGAAACTGCATTTTTTGTAAAGACCGGTAAGGGATACTTATTACGCTGGTTTACGCCCGAGTATGAAATAGATCTTTGCGGACATGCTACACTGGCCTCGGCCCATATTTTATTTACCCAATTAGGCCATACCGAACCAACCATTTACTTTGAAACCATAAAAGCCGGTAGACTTACGGTTACCAAATATGGCGATAAATATATACTCGATTTTCCTTCGCGCCCTCCTCAGCCTGCCGCTATTCCTGATGGGTTGCTGGCAGCATTGGGCATGAAAGAACCCCTGGAGTTTCTGCGCTCGCGCGATTATATGCTGATATATGAAAGTGAGGATGATATTATAGCCTGTAAACCCGACTTTAATTTACTGGCTAAATTTGAAGTCGTAGGTATAATAATAACCTCACCCGGAAAAGCGGTTGATTTTATCTCCCGTTTCTTTGCTCCCGGCGCAGGCATTCCTGAAGACCCGGTAACCGGGTCGGCGCATTGTAATCTGATCCCCTACTGGGCAGCCAAGCTGGGTAAAAATCAACTTCATGCTTACCAAGTATCAGCCCGCAAAGGCGAGTTATGGTGCGAATTAAAAGGTGACCGTGCACTAATGAGCGGCAACGCCGTAACTTATTTAAAAGGCGAAATTTATATTGAAGCCTAAGACCAAAGCTTTACTTAAGATTAGTTTTTAGTTTTCAGCTTAGACTACTTTTCCACAATTCAATGTGATAAACTTCCTTAAAATTCAGCACAACAATTAGCAAGTTACATTGTATCTTTCGGGTTCACTTGCTAAGGGTCTATATATTGTTGACCGTGGACTGTTTTAAATGAAACTAACCAGGTTAGAGATAAAGGGGTTTAAAAGTTTTGGAGATAAGATTGTTATCAATTTTGATGAGGGTGTTACTGCCATAGTGGGCCCTAATGGTTGCGGCAAATCTAACGTGGTTGATGCTATACGCTGGGTATTGGGCGAGCAAAGCACCCGAATGCTGCGTTCAGAGAAGATGGAGAATATCATCTTCAACGGAAATAAAGGGCGCAAACCGGCCAACCTGGCCGAGGTTTCTTTAACCTTCGATAATACAAAAAACATTCTTCCTACCGATTTTTCGCAGGTTACCCTTACCCGCAAACTCTACCGCGATGGTGAAAGCGAATACCGTTTAAATGACGTACAATGCCGTTTGAAAGACATTACTGATCTTTTCCTTGACACCGGGATCGGGGCGGATTCTTATGCTATCATTGAGTTGAAAATGATTGACGAGATCATCACCAACAAAGAAAACTCGCGCCGTGCCTTGTTTGAGGAAGCATCGGGTATATCTAAATATAAACTCCGTAAAAAACAGACTTTTAGTAAGTTAAAAGATACAGAAGCAGACTTAGAGCGCGTGGACGACCTGCTTTTTGAAATTGAGAAGAACTTAAAGACCTTAGAGAACCAGGCAAAAAAAACCGAGCGCTATTACAAACTTAAAGAGCAATATAAAACGCTAAGCACCATCCTGGCCTTATTTCGTATTGCCTTGTTCAGCCAGTCGCTGGCTGATATTGAGGGTCAGGAACAAAAGCTAAAGGATGAAAAAAGCGCTATAATTGCACAGATAGATACACAGGAAGCTGATTTACAAAAGCAAAAACTGGAAAGCCTTACCAGAGAAAAAAATCTTTCCCTACAGCAGAAAGCAACTAATGAGTATGTGGCGAAGATAAGGGCCTATGAAAGTGAAAAAAAAATAAAGAACGAGCAGCTAAGAAATCAGCAGGATAAAGAAACCCGTTTAACCGATGAGCTGGAACGCGACCGTAACCAGTTAAACCATGTTTTATACAATATCAGGCGCTTGACAGAAGAAAAAGTGCAGGAAGAAGAAAGCCTGATTGCGGTTAAAACCCAGGTAACCAAATTAAAGGCCACCATAGATGCCCTGCGTGCGGGGCAAACTACCGCACGTACCGAACTAAATGAGTTAAGTGCAGCGAACAATCAGCTGCAAAACCAAATATACAAGGCAGAAAAGGATGCAGAAATTTTAGTAATACAGCAGCAGGCTTTAGAGCAGGAAAGCCTGCGTAATATAGAAGATGCTTCGGGCAAAGAAGTTGAGTTATCAGCTTTTATCAAAACATTGGCTGAACTGCAATACCGCAGTGAAACACTGGCAAAAGAACTGGAACTGGCTATTGATGTCGCAACCAAACTGAAGGAACGAATAGCTGCTACCGAGCAGGAACTTGCCGTGGTAAAAGAGCATGTTGTAACCGAAAGCCGCAAGTTGGACGCTAAACAAAACGAATACAATCTTACCAAAAGTCTGGTAGACAATCTGGAAGGTTTCCCGGAATCTATCCGGTTCTTAAAAAAAAATTCGGAGTGGGCTAAAAATGCCCCGTTGTTCAGCGATGTGTTATTTTGCCGTGAAGAGTACCGGGTGGCTATTGAAAACTACCTGGAGCCTATGATGAATCACTATGTGGTTAAGAATTATGAGGAAGCCATCAGCGCTATTAACCTGTTAAGCAATTCATCGCGCGGCAGGGCGCAGTTTTTTATTTTGAATAACTACCCGAAGGATGACTTTATTCCTGCAATAAATACTAACTGGCTGCCTGCATTAAGCGTTATTGAGGTAGAAAAGCGTTATCAGTTTCTGTGTAATCACTTGCTAAAAGATGTTTACCTCGTTGATGACAATGCAGGACAGGTATTGGATGCCAATATCCTGCCCGATGGCGTTGTGCTGTTAGGCAAAAGCGGGAAATTCAACAAAACTAAACTTACTATGGCCGGCGGCTCGGTGGGTTTGTTTGAGGGTAAACGTATAGGGCGGGCAAAAAATCTGGAAAACCTGGCTAAAGAAATCAGCCATCTTGAAACCCAGGCCAATAAATTTAAGGACCGCTCAGAGGAGTTACAGGGTAATTTAACGGCACTTCGTTTGGAGGTTAAAGCTGATGTTGTTAGGCAGAAACAACAACAGCTCAATCAACTTAATACGGAACTGGTTACTATCAAAACGCGGCAGGAACAGTATCAGGCTTTTATAGATAATAGCCGAAACCGCAAGGAAGCTATTGCTGGCAAAATAGCAAATATTAAGGATAACCTGCTGGGCCTGCAACCCCACCTGGCCCAACTCAAGGCACAAAAAGAAATACAAAATAACCTGTTATTAGTTAAACAACAGGCTTTTAATGAACTGAACGAGCAACTGACCGCGCAATCAAATACCTACAATCAGGAAAATATCCGTTTTCATCAACAGCAGAATAAGGTATCGGGGCTGGTAAAGGATATTGGTTACCGCCAAACACAACAGGAAAGCTTGGAGACCCGCATTAACCAAAATAATGATGAATTGTTAAAAGTTAAACATGCGGTACAGGATATATTGAAACAGGCAGACCATTCTGATGATGACCTGCTGGACATGTACAGCCAAAAGGAAGAACTGGAAAAAGCCGCCCGGCAAGCCGAACAGGAATACTACGCCTGGAAAGGGCAGATAGCTGAAGCTGAAAACATTATTTTATTATTAAGGCGTAAAAAAGACAGCGTAGCAGTTATAGAAAATGAACTTAGGGACAAACGCAGCAACTTACGTGTAGACCTTAATGCATTGAAAGAGCGCCTTTCGGTAGAATTTAATATTGACATTGAAGACCTATTAAATACTGAAACCCCTGCAGGAGAGAATGAAGGGGAGTTACGCGAACGGACAGACAAGTTAAAGAAACAACTGGATGATTTTGGCGCCATTAATCCTATGGCAGTAGAAGCTTATAACGAAATGAGCGAACGCTTTGAGTTTATTAAAGCTCAGAAAAAAGATCTGATCGAAGCAAAAACATCTTTATTAGCAACCATACAGGAAATTGATGGTACTGCCAGAGATAAGTTTATGGCAGCCTTTATCAGCGTGAGAGAAAATTTTATACAAGTATTCCGTTCGTTGTTTAATGAAGAAGATTCGTGCGATCTGATTTTGAGCGACCCTCATTACCCCCTGGAATCAGAAATTGATATCATTGCCAAACCAAAGGGTAAGCGGCCATTGTCCATTAACCAGCTATCAGGCGGCGAAAAGACGTTGACGGCTACAGCTATACTCTTTTCGCTTTATCTGTTAAAGCCCGCCCCATTTTGTATATTTGACGAAGTTGATGCCCCGCTGGATGATACCAACATTGACAAATTCAATAATATTATCCGCAAATTCTCTGATCAATCACAATTTATTGTCGTTTCCCACAACAAACGCACCATAGCCAGTACCGATGTGATCTACGGTGTAACCATGGTTGAACAAGGCGTATCACGAGTAGTACCGGTTGATTTAAGGGCGTTGGCAGATTGAAATAAATAATCAGCCATTGGTGAGTAAGTAACAATAAAAAATTATGGCAACTAAAGAAATTCTTCTAAACTGACTTCACTTCATCTACATTATATTGTTTAATGTTCTGATATGAACCACAACTAAAATGAAACTAACTATACACGGTGCCGCACGGCAGGTTACAGGCAGCATGCACCTGCTCGATATTGGCGAATATAAAATACTGGTAGACTGCGGTCTTGATTATGAAAAAGAGCACAACTTACAAACTAATGAAGATTTCCCTTTTAATCCTGCCGAAATTGACGTAGTGATTTTGACCCATGCCCATATTGATCATTCAGGCAACCTGCCTACACTGGTACGCATGGGTTATGAAGGCCAGATACTTTGCACCCCTCCCACTGCCGACCTTACCGAACTGCTGCTTTTTGATTCTGTAAACATCTTTGCAAGTAAACAGGAAAAGGGCCGTAAACATAAAAGGGGCAAACATGGGGCAAACCGGCAGCCGCTGTACCTGCATAAACACGTGATAGACACTGTTGAGCGTTTTGTAACCATAGGTTTTAATAAACCATTTAAGTTAACCGGCGATATTGAACTGACATTTGTGCCTGTTGGCCACCTGTTAGGCGCAGCTGCCGCGGTATTGAATATTAATGATGGGGGCGAAGAAAAAACAATTGCTTTCACCGGCGATATTGGCAGGCAGGGTTACCCTGTTTTAAATGTCCCTGAACCATTGCCGGCTGTAGATTACTTGATTAGTGAGTCTACCTACGGCGGGCGTATGCATACTAAAGGAAAAACAGTTGAACAAGTGTTAGTGGAGGTAATTGAGAAAGCTTGCGTTAAGGAACCTGGCCGGTTAATAATCCCGGCCTTTAGTATCGGGCGCACCCAGTCATTGGTTTTTACGCTTAATAAGATATTTACCAGCGGCTTATTGCCGCCTGTACAGGTATTTGTAGACAGCCCAATGGCAATCCGCTCAACACAGATCTATCGCAAACATCATGATCTGGTAAATGATGATGCCAAAAACTTTTATAACCGCCAGGGCGATGAGTTTGAATTTGACAACCTTACCTACATAGAAAATATTAAAGAAAGTAAACAGATAAGCAATTATTTTGAACCTTGTATTATCATTTCATCCGCCGGTATGCTGGAAGGCGGGCGTATACAAGATCACCTGTTTTATAATATTCAGAACTATTACTGTACCATCCTATTTATAGGTTACTGCGCCAAAGGCACGTTAGGCTACCGTTTATTACGCGGCGACCCGATAGTCCATTTAAAAGACCGCGAGCTGGCTGTTTATGCAACCATTAAACAAACCGATGTATTAAGCGCACACGGCGATCATGATGATTTAATAAACACTGTTGAACATCTTGATAAAGCAAAACTCAAGAAAATTTTTCTGGTGCATGGTGAACCAAGTAGCATGCAGGCATTGGCTGGTGCTTTGGAAGTAAATGGATACCCGGTTACAATACCTGAAAAGGGACTGGTTTATGAGTTATAAAACGGGCAACATGTATGTCATTTCAATCAACGGAATAAATCTTCAGCGACTTAAGCTGCATACAGAAGTTTTTTCGCTATCGCTCTGATTGACAATTTGGGTAAATAAAACCCGCTAATAAATTGGAGCGCTCATTCCAGTTGAAACTTTTATAGAATCATGGATCGACTATTTCTTGAAATGATTGATAATTAAACCCGCCAGTTCGACGCCTATTCGTTCCTGTGCTTCATTAGTAGCTGCACCAATATGTGGTGTTAACGAAACTTTAGGGTGTTTTAACAATGCCTCATTAGGTGTCGGTTCATTATCATAAACATCAAGTCCTGCAAAACCAACCCTACCGCTATCCAAAGCAGTAATCAGGGCTGTTTCATCAATTAATCCGCCACGCGAACAGTTTACTAAGCCCATCCCTTTTTTTACTTTATTAAATTCGTCTTTACCTAAAATTGGTTTTTCAATAAAAGGCGTATGTAAGGTAATAAAATCTGCCTGGGTAATAATATCTTCCTGTGAAGCCTTCTTAACAGCTACATTAACTTTGGTACCGCCGCTGCCTAAAACAATTTCAACTTCAGGATTAAATGAATATAAATCATAAGCCAGCACATCCATACCTAAACCTATAGCAATTTTAGCTACCTCGCGGCCTATACGGCCAAAGCCAAGAACACCAATGGTTTTACCACGCAACTCAATACCCTTTGCATAAGCCTTTTTCAGGTCGTTAAACTTAGTAGCGCCTTCTACAGGCATTTTACGGTTGCTATCCTGTAAAAAACGTATGCCGGTAAACAAGTGAGCGAATACCAATTCTGCAACCGATAAAGATGATGAAGCTGGCGTATTATAAGTCGGAATGCCTTTTTCTTTAGCATATGCTACATCTATATTATCTACCCCAACGCCGCCACGGCCAATCACTTTTAAGTTCGGTGCAGCATCTATCAGCGCTTTGCGCACTTTAGTGGCGCTGCGTACGGTTATCACATCATATTCATTCAGTTTACCGGGCAATTCATCTTGTGGTATATTGTTGGTATCCACAATAAACCCGGCTTCGTCCAGCAATTGTTTACCTATGGGGTCAATACCGTCGTTAGCTAATATTTTGATCATTTTATTTTGTTAATCAGTGATTAGTTAAAAATCAGCAAACATAATTACTAATCAACCAATCTTTGATTACTAAGAATTTTTTTCCGCAAACTCCTGCATAGCCTCAATTAATACATAAACACTGCTTATAGGCAGTGCATTATAGAGAGATGCACGGAAGCCGCCAGCGCTGCGGTGGCCTTTAATACCCTCGATACCTTTTGATTCTGCAAATTTTAGGAAAGGTTTTTCATGCTCAGGGTTTTCAACCAAAAAACATACATTCATATGCGAACGGTCTTCAGGTACGCAAACGCCTTTAAACAAGGGATTACGGTCAATCTCTTCATAAAGCACGCGTGCCTTAGCCTCGTTTTCCTTTTGAATTGCCTCAACACCGCCTTTTGCCTTTAGCCAGCGCAGGGTAAGCATGGATACATATATAGCAAATACCGGCGGGGTGTTATACATTGATCCGCCTTCTATCAATGTTTGATAATTAAACATTGAAGGAATTTTACGGCTGGTTTTACCTAATAACTCATCTTTAACAATAACCAGCACGGTGCCTGCCGGGCCCATATTTTTCTGAGCGCCCGCGTAAATTAACCCAAAATCGGCCACATTTATTTTACGGCTGAAGATATCTGACGACATATCGCAAACTACCGGCACCGGCGAAGCCGGGAACTCCTGCATTTGTGTGCCATAAATAGTATTATTTGAAGTGATGTGTATATAAGCAGCATCGGCAGGGATAGTATAACCCTTGGGAATATAAGTGAAGTTAGCATCTTTTGCGGAAGCAATTACTTCAACACTACCAAAATATTTGGCTTCTTTTATGGCTTTATTAGCCCATACACCCGACTCTACATAAGCAGCTTTGCCGTTTTCGGGCAATAAGTTATATGGTACCAAAGCAAATTGCGTACTTGCGCCACCCTGTAAAAACAATACCGAATAACCTTCAGGTACGTCCAGCTCTTCCTTCACTAATCTTATAGCTTCGTCAAGTACAGCTTCAAATTCGGTTGAGCGATGGGATATTTCAAGGATGGAAAGCCCTATGCCATTAAAATCTATAACGCCGGCAGCGGCTTGCTTTAATACTTCGTGTGGTAAAATGCCGGGCCCGGCACCAAAATTATGCTTCATTTTATAATTGATTACTCAAAACTTGTTACAGATAACAAAGTTTTTAACGCACCGAAGGTAAATAATTGAAATATAATATTAATGAAATATTATTTGATTTATTGCCAAAAATCCACAAATGTTGATAACTTGATAAATGTTTAATAAAGGTAAGAGGTTTTTTTAAACCAAATTGTATTTACCGAACAATTTCCATCTTCTCGGCAAAGTGGGCACAGTAATCACGCAGGTCTTCTATTATGTTTTTTTCGCCGGTTGCCCGTAAAAAGCTGTCGCCCATAGTTTGCAGCGTTTCAAAAAAGAAACGCTTCATTTCATCAGTAGGCATATCTTTGGTCCACAGGTCAATGCGCATACTATTTTTATAGTTATGGTCCCAAAGGGCAAGCATCATCGCTTTTGCAGGTAGCGCTTCCTTACTTGCGCCATCGGTAGATTCCCAAGTGATGTTTTCAGGAACATTATTATCATCCAGGTCTATAATAAGTTTTATCTCCGCTCTTTTCATATTATTAATTTTTTACAAGTAAAAACAGTATGGCCACTAAAACCAAGAAGCACAATTCAATAATCCACAATTTTTTAGTTTCAGTGAAAAAATTACGAAACATCAGGTCGGTTATAAATATCACAAATGCGAATAAAAAAAATACCCAGATAAGTGTGCCGCCCAGGTGCAGTTGCTGGTATTGAATGCCGGCAATACCAGCGCCGTTTATCCATATGTATACAGCCAGCAATAGTAAAAAGGCAGTAGCGAAGTTTAACGGGGTTATCCTTAATTTCATGGTAACAAAGTATAAGCCAAAAGCTTAACTGACATTTAACATAGGTTATTTAAGACATTAACTTTAACAATTCGGTATATTTAATATTTCTTTTTAGTTTTTCTAAAAGGATTTTTTAAGCCTAAATGCGGGTTAGCCTTCAGTTTCCTGGCCTCAAACTTTTTATGCTGGTTAAGCGTCTTTTTCTCATGGAAGGCGCCTTTAAAATCAGGATTTTCTTTGCGTTTCTGCAAATCTATCTCTTTATTTTGTGCCTGCTGCTCTTCGTAAGGGGTTTCTTCCATAAACACTTCTTCAGGAAGCGGTAACACATCAAGCGTTTGCCTTATCAGCTTTTGTATTTTTCCCATGTAATAAATCTCGGCCGGGTTGCAAAAGGTTATCGCCTCTCCTGTTTGAAAAGCACGACCTGTACGGCCTATGCGGTGTACATAATCTTCATAAACAACGGGTACATCAAAGTTAATGACGTGACTTATACCGGTTACATCAATACCGCGCGAAGCTACATCTGTAGCAACAAGTATCTTTACCTCATCATCCTTAAAGGAATTGATTGCATTAATGCGGGTGTTTTGTCCTTTATTAGCGTGCAATACCTTAACCTGTTTTTGACTATACTTGCGCACCAGGTATTTGTAAACATCTTCCGCCACGGCACGTGTTTTACAAAATACAATAAGTTTAGTTATTACATTATCTTCTTTATCCAGTAAATGCCGCAATAAATTGATCTTTGTTTTAACGTTGGATACGTAATACAATTTTTGATTAATAGTTTGCGCGGGCGTGGCCTGTGGGGTGACTTCTATCACTGTAGGAAACTCCAGAAAGTTACCCGCCAGTTGATGTATCTTATCAGACATGGTAGCCGAGAATAGCAGGTTTTGCCTTTTACGCGGCACTATTTCCAGTATCCGGTTAATTTGCGGCATAAAGCCCATATCCATCATTTTATCAGCCTCATCAAGCACTAAAACCTGCAAGGGTTTAGTTTGAATATGCCCGGCTAAATAGATATCCATAAAGCGCCCCGGTGTAGCTACAATAATATCTACCCCTTTTTTTATATTCTCTATTTGCGTTTTCGGGCCCAGGCCTCCATATAGCACCACAGTACGCAGATCGGTATATTTAGAATAGGCGCGTACGTTTTCTTCTATCTGCATGGCCAGTTCCCGTGTAGGCGAAATAATAAGCGTACGGGCGTGTTCGCCCTGGGCATATTTCAGTTTCATAATTATGGGCAAAACATAAGCAGCGGTTTTTCCGGTACCTGTCTGCGCAATGCCCATTACATCCTGTCCATTCAGTATAGGCGGGATAACTTTTTGCTGTACCGGAGTAGGCGCTGTATAGCCGGCATCTTCAATGGCATTTAAAACCTGTTTATTAAAACCAAAACTATCAAAGGCCATTGCCGTCATAACGGGCAAAGATAGCTTTGTTGCGGTGAAGGTAAAAGGAAAAAGAATGATAGAAGACACTATTCCACTTAGGTCAAAATCCATCAGCTTATCTTTCACATCAAAAGCCTACCTTTGTGCCCTGATTATGGCACATGTTATTCCGGAAGACGGTACATTGCTTCCTTTAATGGAAGAATTTTATACCATACAGGGAGAAGGGTATAATACTGGTAAGGCTGCCTATTTTATACGTTTGGGCGGCTGCGACGTAGGCTGCCACTGGTGTGATGTGAAGGAAAGCTGGGATGCCGAATTGCACGCACTTACTGCCGTTGATCTGATGGTTCATAACGCTGCCTTACATCCTGCAAAAGCAGTGGTGGTAACAGGCGGCGAACCGCTGATATATAACCTGGATGCACTTACCGCTCAATTACAGAAAAACGGAATTAAAACCTTTATAGAAACATCCGGCGCTTATCCCCTCTCGGGCTATTGGGACTGGATATGCTTATCTCCTAAAAAATTTAAGGCACCGTTGCGCAGCGTTGCATTAAAGGCGCACGAACTAAAGGTAATTGTATTTAACAGGTCCGACTTTTTATGGGCTGAAGAGCATGCTTTGCAGGTGGGGCCTGATTGTAAATTATATTTACAGCCCGAATGGTCAAGATCAAAGGAAATGACACCGCTGATTGTTGAATATGTAATGAATAACCCTAAATGGGAAATTTCGTTGCAAACGCATAAATATTTGAATATTCCTTAATTAATGTAACTTAGGGTTACAAATAACCGTTATAGTTATAAATGAAAGCCTTTATTTTTCTGATATTACTATTTCTGTGTCCTTTACTGATATTTGCCCAGCAGAAGTTATCTACTAACGATAAAGAAGCTATAAAGCTTTATGCCTTAGCTAACGATGATATTGACAACCGCTTATATGATGATGCGGTTACAAAATTAGAAGACGCTATACACCGCGACGCTAAATTTATTGAAGCCCAATCTCAATTAGGTGATGTATACCGGCTTAAAAGAATGTATAAAGATGCTATCCCGCATTTTAAAGCAGTAGTTACCCTTAACCCCGATTACAGCCGGGCCATATATTTAAAGCTGGGCGAGGCAGAAATAAATGCTACAGAATATGCTGCTGCAAAGACAGATCTGGAAAAATACCTTAGTTACCCTAACATTACTGATGCAAACCGGTTTTATGCAAAAAAATTAATGTTGGATTGCGATTTTAGTTTGAACGCCCTGCAGCACCCGGTTGCTTTTAAACCCGTTAACATGGGCCCCGAAATTAACACCGCTGATGATGAATACCTGCCTGTAGCAACGGCGGATGAAAGTCTGCTGATATTTACCAGAAAAATAAATAATAACGAAGACTTTTATAAAAGCGCTAAAATTGGGGGCAAATGGCAAACGGCTGCCTATCTAAGTAACCAGATCAATACCCCAAACTATAACGAGGGTGCACAATCCATATCACAGGATGGCAAATATTTGTTCTTTACTGGCTGCAATAGGCCTGATGGGCTGGGCCGCTGCGATATTTATGTAGTTCAAAAAAAAGGTGACGACTGGGGAAAGCCATTTGATCTTAGTCCGCCTGTAAATACCAATGGATGGGAATCGCAGCCATCATTAAGCGCTGACGGGCGTACACTGTACTTTGTAAGCAACCGCAAAGGCGGGTATGGGGGGTATGATATTTGGAAATCAAAACTTGGCGACAAAGGCTGGGGTGAACCGGAAAACATGGGGCCTAATATTAATACCACTTTTGATGAACAGTCGCCGTTCATACACCCCGATGACAGTACTTTTTACTTTTGCTCAAACGGCTGGCCTGGAATGGGCAACAAGGATCTGTTTATAAGCCGGTTAGGCAAAGACGGCAAATGGCAGAAGCCTGAGAACATGGGCTACCCCATTAACTCCAGTGGGGATGAGAATGGCCTTACCATTACCGCCAACGGCAGCTATGCTTTTTTTGCCTCAAATAATTTGAATGGTTACGGCGGATATGACATTTACACTTTTGAACTCCCCGCATCCGTACGCCCGCATATGGTAACTTATGTTAAAGGAATTATCAAAGATAAATTAACTGCTCACCCCATTGAAGCTGCCGTTGAAATTATTGATCTGCAAAAGAACTTGCCGGTTTACCAGGACTATAGTTCGGCAATTGCGGGTGATTTTTTAGCTACGCTGACTTCAGGTAAAAACTACGGGTTAAATATTTCTAAAAACGGGTATTTGTTTTATTCAGAGAATTTTGCGCTTACAGGCCAGCAATCTAAAAATCCGTTCAATATTGAGGTATTGCTGGAGCCGATTGCCATTGGCAGCAAAACCGTCCTTAAGAATATTTTTTTTGATACCAATCGTTTTGACCTGAAACCTGAATCAATGGCAGAATTGAAAAAATTAATAGACTTTTTAACGCTTAACCCGACAATAAAAATTGAAATATCTGGCCATACTGATAATGTAGGGAATGATCAGTCTAATCAAATACTTTCAGAAAATCGCGCTAAATCTGTATATCAATACTTAAGCGATAATGGTATAGCCAAAGATCGATTGGTTTACAAAGGCTATGGAAAAACACAGCCGATAGTGGCTAACACAACTGATGACAATAAAGCTCAGAACAGAAGGACGGAGTTTACAGTAATTGCCAAATAAAGCCTAAAACGGCGGCTCATCTTCCATATCATCCATACGGGATGGCCTGATAATGAAATTGCTTGGCTTGTCAAAACTGGTGGACGGGGTTAAACCGGTAAAAGGGCTGCCCTGTCCGTTGCCGCCGCCAAAATCCATGTTTTGGTCAAGGTCAGTGAATTTAACGTATTTGCCAACAAATTTTAACCGTACCGTGCCGGTTTCACCGTTACGGTGCTTGGCTATAATGATCTCGCCCACACCTTGGGTCGGATTATTATCTTCATCTACAGTAAGGCCATAATACTCAGGGCGGTATAAAAATAACACCATATCTGCGTCCTGCTCAATAGAACCTGATTCGCGCAAATCAGACAGCATAGGTTTTTTAGAGCCTCCAGGCCTGTTTTCAACCGCACGGCTTAATTGCGAAAGGGCAATTACCGGTACATTTAACTCCTTGGCCACAGATTTTAACGCACGCGATATACTGCCTATTTCCTGCTCGCGGTTACCGCCGCCTTTACCATCACCTTTGCCCTGCATTAATTGCAGATAGTCGATAATAATTAGCTGTATGTCATGCTGCGATTTCAAACGGCGGCATTTAGCGCGGAACTCAAATATATTAAGGGCGGGCGTATCATCAATTATTAACGGGGCTTGTTCCAGCCTTCCTACTTAGGAGTGAATTTGCTGCCATTCCCATTCTTCCAGTTGGCCTTTACGTATCTTTTCCTGCTCAATCTGGGTTTCGCCGGATATTAAACGGTTAACCAACTGTACAGACGACATTTCGAGCGAGAACACTACTACCGGCTTGTTAAAGTCAACCGCGGCATTGCGTGCACAGCTTAATACAAAGGCTGTTTTACCCATGGCCGGGCGTGCAGCTATGATCACCAGATCTGATCGTTGCCAGCCGGAGGTCATCCGATCAAGATCGGTAAAGCCGGAAGCTATTCCTGTTAAACCATCTTTTTTATCTTTAAGAGCCTCTATGTCTTTCAGCGCTTCGTGTACCAGGTCATCCATCTTTCGTGAATCACGCCGCAGGTTATTTTGTGCTATCTCAAACAAGTTCTTTTCCGCTTTATCCAACAGGTCAAGTACATCCGATGTGTCGTCATAAGCATTGTTGATAGTATCGGTAGAAATACGGATCAGTTCACGCTGTATATATTTTTGTATAATGATACGGGCATGATATTCTATATTAGCAGCCGATGCTACGCGGTTGGTAAGTTCAGTGATATAATAAGCGCCGCCAATAATTTCCAGCTCACCCTGCTGGCGTAACTGGGCGGTAACAGTTAGGATATCTACAGGTGAGGTGCGCTCAAACAGCACCCGAATAGCCTCAAATATTTTCTGGTGCCGGTCTTCATAAAAAACTTCAGGCTTTAAAATATCAATTACAGACGACAGGGCATCTTTCTCCAGCATCAGCGCGCCCAAAACCGCCTGTTCCAGGTCAATAGCCTGTGGCGGCAGCTTGCCTAAGCCGCTGTTCGGAGGTGTAATCCTCGTAAAGCTTCTGCGGTCTGTATTTTTAAAATTAGATTTATTCGGTTGGTCGTTCTCGGAAATCATAGCCAACAAAAATATACCATTTTTTTGCAATAAAGCAAAAATTTTACAACATTATTAAAAGGCGTTAATTGATAAAAATGGACACTTTGTTATCAACACCCGCCTGTTGAGATTTAATTTATTTATTTGATTATTAATTGGTTATGATACATGTGCATAACTATTTTTTTGATTTTTTATTATAAATCGATAACAATATCAGGTACTACTTTTTTAATGGCCTTCAATTTAATTAATATGGCTATTTTTAAACCTTTTAAACAATCAATGTCATTTAATAATAACAGGGAAAAGCGCGAAAGTAACCAAATGGTGTTTGGAATACGGGCTATAATGGAAGCTATAATTTCAGGAAAGGAAATTGAAGCGTTATACATACAGCGCGGCCTGTCCGGGGGAATATGGTTTGAGTTGAAAGCTTTATTAACCGAATACCAAATCACCGCCCAGCAGGTGCCTGTAGAAAAGCTGAACCGCCTAACCTTAAAAAACCACCAGGGCGCAGTTGCTTTTATATCACCTATTATCTACCAAAAGATAGAAGACATTATACCACAGGTATTTGAAAAGGGCGAAGTGCCGCTCATTTTATTGCTGGACAATATTACTGATGTACGTAACATGGGCGCCATTGCCCGCACAGCCGAATGTGCCGGCGTACACGCACTGGTAATACCGGCTAAAGGTTCGGCACAGATAAATCCTGATGCGATAAAAACATCAGCAGGGGCTTTATACAAAATACCGGTTTGCAGGCACGATAATTTGGTGCATGCGGCTAAATTTTTACAGGAATCGGGGTTGCAACTGATATGCTGCACCGAAAAAACTAATGACAACATTTACAACCCAGATTACACCAGCCCGACGGCTATCATTATGGGCTCTGAAGATGAAGGTATCCGGAATGAGCTGATACGCATATCAGATCATTTGGCAAAAATACCGATGTATGGCGAAATAGCATCGCTGAATGTATCAGTATCAACAGGGATAATTGTTTATGAAGCCCTTAGACAAAGGGCAGTTCAGAAGAATAAATAACAGTAAAGATGCTTATTGAATGCAAGGATGTATATTCCTATGTCATTATTCTGATTATCCAAAGGGACATCAGGCTTTTCGACTACACAGCCATTAAATCTTCTGCTTTTTCTTTAATCACATCTATAGCAGAATGTTTTTCCAGGCTTTCCGGACACCTAATATGTTCGGTATAAAAACGTTTTTTACAATCATGGTATTCACTTACCGCCCCCAGGATGTGCATAGCTTTGATATAACACCAGGCCAGGTCAACCTGCATTGGTTTAAAGCCTGAGCGGGCACTTTTAGGGTAAAGATGATGATTGTTATGCCACTCACCTGCCACTATGCCTGGCCAAATCTGATTAACCGACATATCATCACGGTTATAATCTTTGCCATCCTGTCTTTTATCTTTGCCCTTACCATGGCCTTCATAATTAAAGGTACGTACCCCAACCGCCCATACCCCGGCTGCGCCAAACAATGTACAGGCCAGCGCATGGCCGCCAATTAAATAAAAAACGGCGTACCAGAATGACCAGCTTAACAATACAGATATTACTGTACGCAAGGGATTGGCCAGCGTACCATATTTTTTATATTGCGCATAGGTATTTACTTTTACGCCGGTATGTTTCATTAGTTTTACGCATCGGCTGTAATCCTTTTCGCTCATATTACGTGCAATAGGCTGGTGGTTTACATCTGCTAAAAAGCAATATAAAAATCCGGCCGAGGCATTGTAAGGGTCGCCAGGCTGGTCTGATTTAGCATGATGCACGTGATGTGATATTACATAAATTTCTTCAGGTATTATTTTTAGTGTCAGGTTTTGGGTAAAAAACCTCCAAAAATTATTGCGGAATTTATAAGCCCTGTGCGTACAGTACCTATGGTGCCAAATGGTACCGTGCGTGCCCAAAATTATCATGCTGTATATGAATGCAGCAATAAGTAATTTGAATGAAAAGAACTTAAATATAAATAAAAACAGACATGGCGCAAGCAATAGCACCATTAGCCAACTTGTAAATGATAACCAGTTTTTTTTATCGCGGAAGATGTTGAGCCTCGAAAAAAATTCAGCAATTATTTGCTTTGGGTTAGGTTTTACTAAATTACCAGATATATCTTTCCAGCCATACGATGGCACCTCCAGCACTGTATCTATAAAAGTCATTAAAAAAGGGAATTTGGTGTATAATCAATTTATTAGGAGAACCAAAACATGGTTGCAATATAACACTTTTATTACAGATACCGCTTTAATATGCTAACAAACAATATTTTATTGTTGGCTTACTACTGGATTTTTACAATAATTGTCATACTTTATGGGCAATGAATGTCTTTTTTTACTGTTTCCTTTAACAATTATTATTTAAAAAGATAAAAACCGATTAAACATGGTTTACAACACACTATATTGCCTTAAATCTGTTAAATAACTACTGTGAAAAATATCCTATTCGCTTTTTGTTTGTTACTGCCTGTTTTGCTATACGCGCAGGAAACCATGGAAGTAAGAAGCAGGCTTACTAAAAACATCACAGAAGTTTACCATGTATTAGTTAGCAACCAGCGGATAAAGGAAGGCTTGTACCAGGCTATCCACGGAAAAAAGATGGCCCTTGCAAGCGGAATATATAAAGACGACAAAAAAGCCGGGGTATGGCATTATTTTGATTACGATGGAAAACTTGCCCAAAACTTTGATTACAACCGCAACATGCTCACTTATGAAGCGCCAGAAGATGACCCAAGCAGCTTTAAATATTTATTTGACAACAAAGTGAACAGCGCAGATACTATTACCAAACCTATAAAAATTGGCGGCAGATTTTTTGGGTACGTGCCCTTACTGGCATTTTTTAAAAAACCTGATGATATGCCTGTATACGGCACATCCCCGATATTTACTACAGTTGAATTACTGGTAAGCCCTGCCGGCAACCTGGCAGATTATACAATACACTTAGGTTATCGTGATCTTAACGTAAATTTAAACCTGCTTAAGCAGGAAGATAAACTTTTTTTACCTGCAACAATAAATGGAAGCGCTGTAGCTTCCAGGATAGTAATAAAATGTTATATAGACCTCAACGGTAACCTTACAATTAATTAATTATGGAAAATCAAAATGCACCTGGCGCCCCGGGCATACCGGGCAAATGGACATCCAGTGCAAAATCGGGTATAGGTAAATCACTAAGCGCCTATAGTCAGATTAGTTTTACCTTAAGCCATGGCACTTTGAATGAAGTTTATTATCCGCGAGAAGATAATGCCTGTATTCGGGATATGGAATTGCTGGTTACTAATGGTACCAATTTCTTTTCAGAAGAGAAGAGGGATACTCAACACCAAACTCAAATGGCTGAGCCGGGTGTGCCCGCGTACAAGATTACCAACATCTGTAACCATAATAAATATATGATTGAAAAAGAGGTTATTACTGACCCGCTGCGCAATACCTTGCTTCAAAAAGTGACGTTCAAACCATTAGAAGGTAACCGCAGCAATTATCACTTGTATGTTTTATTAGCCCCGCATATCAGTAACATGGCTGCCGGTAACACCGCATGGCTGGGCGAATATAAAGGTGTGCCCATGCTATTTGCCAAACGAGAAAACATTACCCTGGCATTAGCCTGTTCTGTGCCCTGGATAAAGCGGTCTGTTGGCTACGTAGGCATATCTGATGGTTATACAGACATTTTTGCCAATAAAACCATGCAATGGGAATACAACCTGGCACAAAATGGAAATATTGCCCTTACCGCCGAACTGGAATTACAGCACAGCGGTGATGAATTTGTTTTAGCGCTTGGCTTTGGCAGCGACGAATATGAAGCAGGGCAAAATGCACGGTCGAGTTTATTGGAAGGTTTTGATGCAGCAAAACAACTGTACGTTGTACAGTGGCAGGTCTGGCACAAAAGTATTAATGATTGTAAATTGGACGACTGCATAGCATCTGAAAAATTGTTTCGTAACAGCGTAGCTATTATGCGCATGCATGAAGCCGATCATTTTCCCGGCGGAATCATTGCCAGTATGTCAATTCCCTGGGGATATGATAAAGGTGATGAAAACGTAGGCGGTTATCATTTAGTTTGGCCGCGCGACCTTGTACAATGTTGCGGTGGCTTTTTTGCTTTCAACGCTATTGAAGACTCTATGCGGGTTTTAACCTATCTGATGGCTACACAGGAAGCAGACGGGTACTGGCCGCAAAATATGTGGCTGGAAGGCAACCCCTATTGGAATGGGCTGCAATTAGACCAGATAGCTTTTCCTGTACTTTTAATAGGACGGTGCCGAAGGGAAAAAAAATTAAGCAGTCATTTGGAAAACCAATGCTGGGAATCGGTTAAAAGCGGCATCCGGTTCCTTATCAACAACGGGCCAGTATCGCCGCAGGAACGCTGGGAGGAAGAAAGCGGCATATCGGTATCAACACTGGCAACCTGCATAGCGGCATTATTAACGGCAGCCAACTTTGCTGAAGATAAAAATAAGCCTGATGAGGCCCAATACCTGCGCGAAACTGCCGATTATTGGAATAGCCAGATAGAGAACTGGCTTTATGTAACCGGTACTCCTTTAGCTAAAAGCGCAGGGGTAGAAGGTTATTATATACGCATTAACCCTGATGGCAGGCCTATTAATGAGATTAGCGAGCAAATATTGCCGCTAAAAAACCGACTTCCCGACGATCGGGATATTAAGTTAGGCGACCTTGTAAGCGTAGATGCCCTTGCGCTGGTACGTTTTGGATTGCGTGACCCGCATGACCCTAAAATTTTAAACACCGTTAAAGTTATAGACCAATTGCTTAAGGTAGATACGCCCAATGGCCCTTGCTGGCATAGGTATGTGAAAGACGGCTATGGTGAGCAGACTGACGGCAGCCCTTATGATGCAACCGGCATAGGCCGGGCGTGGCCTTTGTTAACCGGCGAGCGGGCGCACTATGAAATTGCCGCAGGTAACCGCAATTATGCTATTGAATTACTGCATACTATGGAAATTTTTTCCTCACATGAACTTTTACCCGAACAAGTTTGGGACACGGAAGATATACCGGAGCATGATCTGTATTTAGGAAAGCATACCGGCTCAGCATTACCGCTTGTTTGGGCCCATGCCGAATACGTTAAGCTTTGTGCCTCCATTAACAACAACCAGATATTTGATATGCCAGATCATACCGTTGAACGCTACATAAAGGCCGATGTAAAATCACGCCTGGACGTTTGGCGGTTGGATATCCCTTGCAATCATCTCCATAAAGGTAATAGCTTGCGCATAGAAACAAAATCACCTGTTAGCGTAACCTGGACGGGAGATGACTGGAATACTTCTAATCAATCGGATAGTAAAAATTCAGGCCTGGGCATATATTATACCGACCTGCCTGCCAATCAGCTTGCCGGCAACCAGGTTATATTTACATTTTACTGGGTAGAAGCGCAACACTGGGAAGGCCGAAACTTTAACCTCTTAATTTTGTAATACATTATTATAGGTAATTTGAAAATTTATACGTGCGTTATAACAGGCTAAAGCGGTATCATGATTTTCTCCGTTTTCAAAAAGATTTCAGGGCCAACGGTATACGGCAGGTAAAACGCTATGAGGTTGTAATTAGCTGGCTGCGCAGCAAACTTAACCGCAGCCAGTTCCTGCTTTTATCAGGTATACTGGTAGGTACAACATCGGGCTTTGCCGGCGTATTTTTGAAGATGCTGGTACATTACATCCATTATTTAATTACAACCAAGTTCCAGTTTGAGCAGCAGATCATTTTTTATTTTATCTTCCCCCTATTAGGCATTACGCTCACCACACTGGTTGTTATTGTTTTTTACAATGGTAACGACCGCAAAGGCATACCTGCTATTTTGTATGAGATAGCTCAAAACTCAAGCTTGGTATCGCCAGTTAAGATATACTCACAAATAGTACAAAGCGCTATAACCGTAGGTCTGGGTGGCTCTGCAGGCCTGGAAAGCCCTATCGCGGTAACCGGATCAGCCATTGGCTCTAATTTTGCCAGAACCTATAACCTTGATTACCGTGACCGCACCCTCCTATTGGCTGCCGGTGCCACAGCTGGTATTGCTTCTGCCTTTAATGCACCAATAGCGGGTATGATGTTTGCGTTTGAAATATTGCTTACAGGAGTTGTGTTTACTGATTTTATACCGCTGGTAGTAGCGGCAGTTTGCGGGAGTTTAGTTTCGCGCATTGTTTTAAATGAAGATATACTTTTTCAATTTAACCAGCGTACGCCCTTTAATTATAAAAATATACCGTTCCACATCATATTAGGTATAGCGTGCGGTTTGTATGCCAGGTATTTTATAGTTATTTCGCAGTGGGTTGAACACCAGTTCAAAAATTTACATTATGGCCGCTTGAAAAAAGCGCTGATAGGCGGGGCGCTATTATCTGTAATGTGCGTGGCGTTGCCCCCTTTATTTGGCGAAGGCTACTCTACAATTAAAACATTGGCCAACGGCGAAATAAGAAATATTATCAATACAAGTTTCCTTAAATACTTTGATTATCATGCATGGTTCATATTGCTGTTTTTAGGCTTAGTATGTTTATTAAAGGCCTTTGCAACTTCAGTTACTATAAATAGCGGTGGTATGGGCGGTAACTTTGCCCCCTCATTGTTTGCCGGAGGCGCTTTAGGTTATTTCTTAGCAATTACTTTTACATTACTTGGAGTAAACAATGTGCCGGTAACCAACATGGTTATTGTTGGAATGGCTGGCGTAATGAGCGGTGTTATGTATGCCCCGCTAACAGCAATTTTTCTGATAGCCGAATCAAGCTCGGGGTATGATTTGCTTATACCGCTTATGATTGTATCGGTAACTTCATACCTGATAGCTAAACGCTTTTCAGCTATATCGCCGGAGTTAAAGGAATTAGCTGAGCAAGGTAAAATATTTACACGTGAACATGACCGAAATTTACTAACCCTGCTGCATACCTCAGAACTGATAGACCGCGATGTACAATTTATTATTACAGACAGCATGTTTACAGATCTTATTGACCTCATAAAGGTAGGCAAACGCAATATTATAGCCGTTACAGGTCCGGGTATGCAATTAGCAGGCATTATACAACTGGATGATATCAGAAAGATTATGTTTGATAAAGAATTATACAAAACGTTAACCGTTAAGGATGTAATGTCTTTACCTCCTGCTGTTATTCATATTACTGATGATATGAGGGATATTGTTACAAAATTTGATGAAACAGCCACATGGAATTTGCCTGTCGTGGATAATGAAATATTTATAGGGTTTATATCCAAATCAGCAATCTTAAACCGCTATAGGCAGTTATTAAAAGAATATTCTGCCTGAATAGTACTTTTAATATTAATTATGCGGTACTCATAAACCAACAAAAGCTGCTTAATGGCTTAAAAGGTTTACAAAATGGGGTACAATAGCCATGTACCCCATATATCAGTTAACTATTTTAAATTAGGGCATTACCTGGAATGTAAATGCCGAACCAGGCATATTTGAAATAGCATCTTTACCTTTTACTTTAAGCGTAACCACACCGCTACTTGCGTTAGCGGGTACTGTAAGAGTCAATCTTGTTTCAGTAGCTATTCTTACCGGTGCGGGCACTCCGTTTATCAATACTATATCATCAGTTAATACGGTACTAAAGTTTGTGCCGGTGATATTCATTTCAACCCCAACTTTGCCGCTGGTAGGCGTTATGCCCGTAATGGTTGGTGTAGGAATGTATGTAAATGTTGGCCCGGTGGCAGTCTCGCTATTTTTTACTTTAACTGTAACAGCGCCGGTGCTACCGGTAGATGGGGCAAGAATAACTATCCTGGTAGCCGTAGCCGATTTTACGTATGCAGCTATGCCATTAATTTTTACAACATTATCTGTCAAGGTGGTGCTAAAATTTGTACCGGCAACTATTATGCTGTCACCATAATAACCTGCAGCCGGTGCAATGCTATTAATAGTAGGTGCGGCAGCAACCGGTGTAGGGTCGGTTATTGTTGTTTTTGGTTTAGTAACCGTTGTATAATTATAAATTACAAAACTCCCGGTTGATGTAAATGTCCGGCCTGTAGCATCTTTAAAGGTTAAATTCCATTTAACTGTTATTTTATTTCCATCGGTTGTAGTTGTAATAGTACCGGATATAGCATAATAAGTATTGCCGCCTGTTTTATAGGCAACATAGGCCTGCACATTAATGGCACTTGTACTTGTAGTTTCTATTTTCAAACCTGGGTTGCCTGGGTTGGCTGTGGTACCAAGTTTTGGTGTGATAGTGGTTGTTCCTGCGCTTATATCAGGTATAAAAAAATCAATGCCGCTACCGTTGTTATCAACAGTTACATTTGTTAATAAAGCGTTGGCCGGGTCGCCTGCTGAACTATAGTAAGTTGCAGATAACCCTGTGGAGGAAACACTAAGTGTTTGTCCATCCATAGTGCCTGATAAATTAGATGATGTGGCATCTGAGCCTGGGATATCAACATTAATTTTTTTACAGGAACTTACTATTATTAATAATAGCGTTACAAGCCCGAGTAGCTTTGTGGGTTTTAGTTTTTTCATGACGTTTAATTAGGGTTATAAAAGTGTAAGCCTTTATACGGAGGTTTTATTAAAAGGTTATCAGGTATCGATAATAATACCGACTAAAGCAATATGCCGCTGAATATAGCTTAAAGAAATGGTGGGAATGATAACACTTTTTATATCAAATCAAAGCAGACAATAATTTAGATGGCAATGATATATCATTACATAAGGTGGCTTATCTAATTTCTACCAAGCAGTTTGCTTGTGAGTTTATTCGAGTAAACCATAATGCCTTTTATAAATTTATTATACGCCTCCACATTAAATAGTTCAGAATCATTAGCTGCCTTGTACGACAGGAAAATGCCTATTGGTGTAAGTATAATAATTGCTATCCACATGCCAAAAAATGGCGAAGTACCTCCATCCTTTACAAATTTTTCGCCAATGGTTGATATGATATAATAAATAAGGAAAAAAACTACTGCTACTACCACTGGTAATCCCAGGCCGCCTTTGCGGATTATGGCACCCAGCGGCGCTCCGATAAGAAATAAAGCCAGGCAGGCAGCAGATAAAGTAAATTTTTTCTGATAATCAACTTCATTTTGGCGCACATCATGTATCAGGTCATTATACCGGCCAACTCGCTGCTTTACCTGCTCTTTTATCTGCCGTGCTTCAGCCAGGGCATTATTAATAGTTGATACCTGCTTATCATGCTGTAAACTTGCAAGATAATCCTTTTTTCCTTTAACGTATCTTAAGCCCTTCTGCACAGGCTTTACAGGGACTGCAAAGTATTTAAGGTAAGGGGTGATTAATGAAAAATTGCGATGGAAGCCGAGATTAATCACACTATCAAGCGAATCCCTCGATTTTTTCAACAATTTAAGGTCCATCATTTGCGATGCACCCCTAAAGTCATTTTCATTGGTGCGGGTAAGCTTAAAGCTGGATAGGTCTATCTTTTGTACCAGTTCCTTAAAGCGGAACCTGATGAGCTGCTGCCGTGGATTATAGCCATTTTCAGCAGCTTTTTCCTCATAACGGATGCCGTTTTTAAGGCGTAGTATTAAAAACAGGTTATCCGGGGTACGGTACATCACGCCTTCCTGCGCAAATATCACGTTGATGTTGTTATTGGCAATTGCCTGTGGCTTTTCGTATAGCATAATATCGCGAAGGGTTTGGCCGTCGGGGTCTTTGTGCTTAACACGGATGGAATAACCGGGAAAACTGTTGTTAAAAACATTCTCGTTGATAAGGAACGCCGTTTTCTGTTTGCGCGCGTCCCATAACAGCGAGTAATATTTAAGATTAGCCACTGGCAGCATATAATCCGAAAATAAAAAAGCCGCAATGCTGAGCATAGTTACTACAATAATCATCGGGTATAGAGCCCTGCCAAGAGATATCCCTGCGGATTTTATAGCTACCAATTCATAATTTTCGCCGAGGGCGCCGTAGGTCATGATTGAAGAAAGCAATATGGATAGCGGCAAGGCCATAGCCACATTGGTGGCCGAAGCATACATCATCAGCTCCATTATAATGTACCAGGCAAAGCCCTTGCCTATTAAGTCATCAATGTATTTAAATAAAAATAACATCAGCAACACAAACATCACAATAAAAAAAGTGACGATGAAAGGCCGGATAAACGATTTAAGTATTAAAAGATGTATCTTTTTCACGTGGCAAATTCAAGCTTAATGCCGTGTATACTGCTGATTGTGCAGATTGAATGTTAACTTAGTTCCAGAAGTATTATTGTAATGATACTAATGTATTTATTAAGTTATATTGTAGGATTAGGTAAACACCGTATTTGCGATATCTCTGCTTATGCGCCTAATACACTTATCAAATAATCAACCTGGTTATCCCATATCAGCTTTCGTTCGTCAATGGTTTCTTCAGTAGCAAAATCTGTTATACCCAGGGCTACGTCATTGGTAAGTTCATCCTGCAATATTTCCATTTCAAAATAGCAGTCAGGGCCATCATCCATCCATTTAAAGCGTATCAGCTTATTTTCCTTCATGGCCAACAGTTTGGCATTTTGCTGTTCGCCATCCCAGGTAAACGTGTATATCTGATCCTTAACGGCCACATCATCTGCAAACCATTGGGTCAGGCCGTTTGGCTCACTTAAAAAAGTATAAAGTATACGCGGAGATGATTTAATTTCGTACTCAATATTAAATTTTTTCTTTTCAGACATATCAGGTTTATCAACGGCAAGTGTGCCGAGGTGCAAATGTTAACATTTTTTCTAAAGAAAACTAATTTCTGCTATATTTGCAAACCTTTTAAAAGGGTTATTTATGGCATTATAATATTGCGTAAATAACTATTAACAACCGGCGGGGTAGCTCAGATGGTTAGAGCGTAGGATTCATAACCCTAAGGTCGGCAGTTCGATCCTGCTCCCCGCTACTTGTAAAAAGGCCTTCAGATAAACGTCTGTAGGTCTTTTTAATTTCTGAACACTTACTAAACCAAAAACTAATCTAAGTCCGGCTAAAAGACCTGTTGAGCCAATAATATATTAATAAGCCCGTGCAAAAAGTACCCGCTGGCTACTCGGTTTACCTGTAAGTATGCATCTGCCCGCTTCCTGTTTATTGCCTAAAGGTATACAACGGATTGTTGCCTTAGTTTCATCCTTTATCTGCTGCTCGGTTTCGGGTGTGCCATCCCAATGGGCTGAGATCAACCCCGGCTGATCATCCAGCATCCGTTTAAACTCTTCGTAAGTATCTACCTCGATAGTGTTTTTTTGTCGGAACGCCAGAGCCTTATTATAGATGTTCTGCTGAATTTCTTCCAGCAGGGTTTTAATATGTTCAGGCAGTCCTTCCCTGTTAACTGTTTCTTTTGTTCTGGTATCACGGCGGGCCAGTTCAACCGTACCGTTTTGCATATCGCGGCTGCCGATAGCTACACGCAATGGCACGCCTTTAAGTTCATACTCTGCAAACTTTGCCCCCGGGCGATGTGTATCGCGGTTATCAAACTTAACAGAAATACCTTTATCCTTTAATTCTTTACTCAGGCTTTTTACATATTCGCTGATATTGTCTAATTCTTCCTGGTGTTTATATATAGGTACAATAACTACTTGTATAGGCGCCAGTTTGGGCGGCAATACCAATCCGGCATCATCTGAGTGGGCCATTATTAGTGCACCTATTAAACGTGTTGATACGCCCCACGAGGTGGCCCATACAAAATCCTGCACATTTTCTTTGGTAGTGAACTTTACATCAAACGCTTTAGCAAAATTTTGTCCCAAAAAGTGCGATGTACCGGCCTGTAACGCTTTACCATCTTGCATTAAAGCTTCAATGCAATACGTATCCAACGCCCCGGCAAAGCGTTCGTTAGGTGTTTTTTTACCTTTTACTACGGGTAGGCCCATCCAGTTCTCGGCAAAATCAGCGTAAACATCCAGCATTTGCTCCGCCTCGGCTATCGCTTCACCAGCAGTAGCGTGGGCGGTGTGGCCCTCCTGCCATAAAAATTCGGTGGTACGCAAAAACATCCGGGTACGCATTTCCCAGCGTACTACGTTAGCCCATTGGTTGACCAGTATAGGCAGGTCACGGTAAGATTGTACCCAGCCTTTATAGGTATTCCATATCACGGTTTCAGATGTTGGGCGTAAAATTAATTCCTCCTCTAATTTTGCATCCTCATCCACAACAATGTTACCAGCTCCGTCGTTCTTTAAGCGGTAATGTGTAACAACTGCACATTCCTTGGCGAAACCATCTACATGGCTGGCTTCTTTAGAGAAAAAGGATTTTGGTATCATCAAAGGGAAATAAGCATTAACGTGCCCGGTGTCTTTAAACATGCCATCAAGCACGGCCTGCATTTTTTCCCATATGGAGTAACCGTATGGTTTAATGATCATACAGCCTTTCACCGGCGCATATTCGGCCAGGTCTGCTTTGATTACCAATTCATTATACCACTGCGAATAATCGTCATCCTTGCTAACAATCCCTTTGCTCATTATAACTGATATATTTATTTAAAAAAAATACTAAACCTTATATTTATAAAAACGTCTATACAGGTAATATCCCCTATTTAACCTGATTAATTTTTACCTTTGCATTACGCACGATTGCGGCCAAATTTATAAATTTAAACATTATTAACCGTAAGTTTTCAAAACAGGATATACCATGAAACTAAACAACATATTAGGAATGCTTATTATAGGCGCATTGGCGCTGGGTTCCTGCTCAACCAGCAAACTGGCATCTAACCAATACAAAAAGGATGACGATGTATACTATTCAAACGCTAAAGCCGGGGATGCCCCTGTTTATGTAGCTAATGATCAATATAATAATAATGTGCCGCTGCAAAGCCGTTACAATAATTACAATGATGACGACTATTATTATTATGACAGTTATGCATCACGGATTAACCGTTTTGGCTATTACTCGCCATTTAGCTTTTATGATGATATTTACAGCCCTTACTATAGCCCTTATTATGGTTATTCGCCCTATGCTTTCGGATATAGCCCCTATTATTACGGCGGACTGGGTTTAGGGTTAGGTTTTGGAAGTTATTTCGGTTATTCTCCCTATTATGGTTATTCACCTTATGGATATGCTTATAATTATTTAGGTACCGGGTATGGCTATGGCGGCGGTGGTTTCTGGGGAATTTACTCTGCCAGTTCAAGCACACCAAGGCCTTACCGCGGTTCCGGCGCACCTACTAATGCCATGGTTAACCGTACAACCCGGGCTATAGGCTATAATGGGAATTATCCTGTTAACAGCCAGTATCCCGGCAGGCCATCAGCGGTTATCAGTGGCGGCCGCCAGGCTGTTAACAGTACAGGCTATAATCCAAACAATAATAATAATGGCAGGCCAACCCGCGATTATGCGCCGCAAGTATATACACCACAGCCCCAGGTACAATCTGTTTCTTCATCGGGTTCAAGCGGCGTTTCAAGCGGCGGCAGTGTTTCAAGCGGCGGCGGCAGCCGTCCGGTTAGGCCATGATTTATTATATCTTTAGTTATATCTTCAATCTATGAAATTCAAACATCTGCTTACCGTGGCCCTTATAGTAGGGGTTACTAAAATAAGTTTTGCTCAGTATTCACAGGATGCCCTACGGTTCTCTACTTTTCAAACCGGGTCTACAGCACGTATCAAGGCAATTGGTAATGCGAGTACGGCCATTGGCGGCGACCTTACCTCCATAAGCGGTAACCCTGCTGGTATTGGTTCTTTCACCCGTTCTGAATTTAGCTTCACGCCGGAATTTGACGGCTCAAAGGTTAACTCCACTTATCAATCGCAAGGAAACAGCGCATCAAAAAATAATGTTAATCTTAATAATGCAGCAGCAGTTTTTTATTCAAGATTAAATACACCGCGGGGTTCAGATAAATCAAAAGGGTGGCTAAGCTTTAATTTCGGGGTATCCTACAACCGTACCAACAATTATTATGAAGATGTGCGTTATAGCGGCACCAATAAAACCAACAGTATCACAGATTATTATGCCAGCGATGCCAACTCCAATGCTTTATCAACCACACCGGGCAATATTGCAAGCAATAGCTTAGGGCTTTGGGCTTATAATCAAAACCTGATAGACCAATATACCGGTAATGTTTACAAATCAAACGCTACTACACCGGTAAACGGCGCAAATATTAACCCCAATGGGTATAGCCAGCTAAGTAATGCGATCCGTACAGGCGGCGAATCGGAACTTAGCCTTGCAGTAGGCGCAAATTACAGTAACAAACTTTATTTAGGTTTTGGGATAGGCATCACTAACCTGCGTTACAATAATAATGCTTCTTTTAATGAGAATGGCATTGCCTCGGTAATCACCAGCGGCAGTTCAACAACTGTTACCACCGCCAATATGCCTTATGCCAATGTGTACGGCCAGGAACAGGAAACAACCGGCTCAGGCTTTAACGCAAAGTTTGGTGCAATATTTAAACCAGCCAGTTTTGTGCGTATTGGTTTATTGGTTACTACCCCTACCTGGTACACTATTGACGATAATTACAATGAAAGTTTGACCACCCGGTTAAATAACGGGAATGCCGTTTCAAACTCAAACCCCGATGGTTATTATCAGTTCAACTATAACCTGCGCACGCCTTTAAAAGTAGCTGGCGGTTTAGCCTTTTTTATTAAAGATTACGGGTTTATTACCGGCGACCTTGAATATCTGGATTATAGTTCGATCCATCTCAGCGGAGACTATAATGCAACAGGCGATAATAGTGATATTAAGACCCTTTACCAATCTGCCGTAAATGCGCACATTGGCGCTGAGGCGCGGATAAACGGTCAGCTATATTTACGCGGTGGCTATGGCGTACAGGGCAACCCTTTAAAACAAAATGGCAGTGATATTAATACAACAAGCGGCGGTTTAGGCTACCGCAGCGGCGATTATTATATTGATGCTACCTACAGCCATATTACCGCTTCGCAAACCGTTTATCCGTATGAGATTGGCGCAGGTAGCCCGGCAGCTTTACTTAATAAAACCAACAACAATGTTTATGTAACGTTCGGGTTCAGATTTTAAGTTTATCGGCTATCAGAAATTTTAAATGATGATGTATGCATTAGGTGAGTTAGTGCAAGTGCGCTATATTGAAACCCATAGCTATCAGCTAACCACCAATCCAGCTTCCAGCTTTAATGTTTTAGTAACGCTATCAGGGATATGATGTGTATAATGCGTTACATAAATGAGGGTGATATTGGTTATCTGGCAAATGGCATTAATCAAATGCTTAAAGTGTTGTACCTGCCGCTCATCCATTCCCTGGGTGGGTTCATCTAAAATCAGCAAAACCGGGCATTTGATCATGGCGCGGGCCAGCAGGCATAGCCTTTGTGCACCTGCCGGGATGTTTTTTAAAGGCTGCTGAGCGTAGTTATCAATATCCATTATTTTTAGCCATTGCATTGCTTTGGCAACTTTGGCAGGGACCGACGGACGGAATAGTCCTATGGTATCATAAAAACCAGACTCTACCACCTGCACGCAAAGTGTATTTATAGGGAAATACTGATACAATTCTGGTGAGAGAAACCCGGTCTTTTTTTTGATGTCCCAGATGCTTTCGCCGCTGCCGCGTTTACGGTCAAACAAGGTAATGTTATTGGCGTAAGCCTGCGGGTTATCACCATTTATTAAACTTAGTAAGGTTGATTTACCGGCACCGTTTGGGCCCAGCAATGCCCAGCGTTCCCCCTGGTTTATTTGCCAGCTTACTTTATTTAAAACCTGCTTTTCACCATATTGTATGTTTACATTTTGCATGTCAACAATTGTATGAAAAGCAGGCGCAGGGTAATGGCTAAGCAAATCAGCAAAATCAATTTTATTCTGATCGTAATATCTTAAAGCATTTTCGGTCTCTCTGAATTCATTATGCGTAGTTACTTCAACGCCGCCATTATTTATAACACCAATATATGTGATCAGATTTGGTATCTCCTGTAAGCCGGCAGCCATAACAATTGTGATACCCGATGCGGCGATAGCATCTAAAATAATTTCAAAATAAGCGCGGGTTTTTTCATCCAAGCCGGCTAAGGGGTTATCCAGTATCAATAATAAGGGATTTTTTAACAGAGCCGCAGCTATCAGTAATCTTTTAGTTTCGCCGTTTGATAATTTGATGAGTTGCTTATCGGCTAATGGGGCAAGCTTTAACAGCGCTATCACTTTATCAATATCCCAATAGTGTGTTAGTGTAGCGCTTACTTCAATCTGTTGCAGGTAAACGGATACCGTTAAAGTATCAACCGAGTCGTTTGAATTATAACGCTGCTGATAATAAAGATCGGCCGTATTGGATAAATTGTGAAAATGATGCCGCGCAGCAACAAAGGCAATACACTTCGTAATATTGCCCAACTGTATAAAATGCCGGGTAATATTTCCACTTATTAACTGTACATTACCAGCTATAGCCTGCAGTAACAAGGTTTTTCCTGATCCGCTTTCGCCGATAAAAGCTATATGCTGGCCTTTGCATATCTGCAAATCAATATTGCTTAAAACAGGCTTATTACTAAACCCAATATTAGCCTGCTTTATGGTTATTAAGGGCAACAGCATATAGCCATTAATAAGCCACCATTAGTTGCATTATAAAATCGGACATTAGGCCGATCGGGGCATCTTTTTATCACTAACAAGTTCAATATTAGGTTTATTCAGGCGGTTCCACCCTTCAAAATCAATAAAAGAGGCAACAATTTTACTATTACAGTTTTTATCAGGACATTTGATTTCCCAACCTTTTTTAGTATTGTCTGTCACCGGCCGTTTACCACACTTTATACAATTTTCACAAAATATCGATGGCTGTATCTCGTAACTCATAATTAGTATATATAGAAAGATAGTTATTAACAGTATTTATAAGAGGTTTGTTTACGTTAAGAATAACAAATGGTTTAACTAAATGCCTAAATAACAATTATGATATGTTTTAAGCATTCCCAAACCTTTTGAAACCGATTTGGTTAGATATATATAATCAAATAATTTTAATAAAAACAATATGAAAAAGCTTAATATTTTATTTTTTGTTTCTGCATTACTTGTACTTAGCAGCTGCAGCGTAATAGGCGGTATCTTTAAAGCTGGCTTTGCTGTGGGCATAGTAGTGGTTGTAATTGTAATTTTATTGATAATATGGCTGGTTTCGGCTTTTAGGGGTAAAAACTAATTTTGAACTCTTAAACAAAAGTAATATTAATATTTATAATGAACGGAAATTATTGAATTATCGTGTCTGATATTAATTTTCCTTTTACTTAAACAATTTTCATTTTACTGGTGTTAAACAGTTACAATACATTATACATATGGAAACTACAAGCATAACAATTGAAAACCTGAACGATCTGATAGAGATTCACAATGACCGTATTACCGGTTATGAAGACGCTTTACGGGATTTAAAGGAAGATGACACTGAACTGAAGTACGTATTTAAAAATTGCATCAGCGAAAGCCATCAGTTTAAGATGGAGTTAGGTACTGAAATACAAGCGTTAGGCGGTGAAATTGAAAAAGGTACTACCGTAAGCGGTAAGATACATCGTGCCTGGATGAGCGTTAAAGATGCTTTTGGTAAAACAAACAGGTCGGTTTTAGAAAATTGTGAGTTTGGCGAGGACGCTGCGCAAAAAGCTTACAAAACCGTGTTAGAGGACGAGACCTTGCCGGCATACCTGCAGCAAACACTTATTCGCCAGCAATCTGTGTTAAAGGCTGCGCATGACAAGATAAAGGAACTAAGGGACACTCAGTAAATGCTTATTATATAATATATGCCCTGGTATACATTATGCCGGGGCATTTTTATTAACTTATGGCGCAGGACAAGCTGTTACATGAAAAAGGTTTTATCAGCTTAAAGGGGATGTTGTTGACACAAAATATAAACAATTTGTTATAATAACATAATTATTTATAATTTAGGTACTAAAATACTAAACTAACCAACAACTAACCACATAATGGAAACAACCGAACCCCAACTATCTGCAGAAATGCCGCACGACCCTTTAATGGAATTAAGCCAGGAAGCCCAATACTATTTACAGCAGGCAGGTAAATGGGCCTCGTTTTTAGGAATTGTAGGTTTTATTTTATGTGGCCTTTTTTTCCTGGCCGCCCTTTTTATAGGTTCAATATTTGCTTTTCTGGCAAAATTCTCTCCTGCATCCTCCTCTAATGCCGTTTTTGCAACTATGGGGCCTATGTTGAGCGTAATATATATACTTATTGATGCCGTTTACTTTATACTGGTATTATATCTGTACCAATTTGGTTCACGCATTAAAAAAGGAATAGCCTTTATAGATAATGCTACGGTAACCAGCGCCCTAAGCAAGTTGAAATCATTTTTTAAGGCGTGGGGTATAATAACCATTGTATTCTTATCAATTTACGGATTAATACTTATCGGTGTTATCATAGCCGGGATAGGTGCCGCCTCAATGATGCATTAACAGGTATATTACCAAAAAGTGATATATAACAAAAAAGCTTCCCGGCAATTGCGTGGAAGCTTTTTTGTTGTAGTTGGTTAGCGCAAACTATATCTCAAAAGAAAAATCCTCGTCAGCCGCAGCCTTAACTGTTTCTGTGACTTCGCTAAATTCGTAACGTTTTTCAACCACTTCCTGGTTTGCTTTAATGTAATCAATGGTATCTTTTAATCCTTCAGCAAACTTTTCAAAATCTTCCTTATAAAGAAATATCTTATGCTTTACAAAAACGCCGTCTTCAAGGCGCTTTTTACTTTCAGTAATGGTAACATAATAATCGTTTGACCGGGTTGCCTTCACATCAAAAAAATAAGTGCGTTTACCAGCCCTTACCTTTTTTGAATAAACCTCCTCGCGCTCTCTGTTGTCAAAATCTCCCATAAAAATGTGTTTGTTTAGTTTGTTTGGGATAAATATATAAATTTTTTCAACGTACATGTATTAAATAAAGTATAATTGAAATATTATCACTGGTTTATTGTGTTAACACTGATTTATTGTACTGTTTTGGAATATTAAACCTTACAATCAGGTAGCTTAAGTATTAAGCTTCAGCCTCTTCCAGTAACTGCTTTTCATAAAGCTCAAAATAACTGCCTTTTTGCTGCATCAGACTGTTATGTGTGCCCTGTTCAACAATACGGCCTTCGTCCATCACCAATATCTTATCGGCGTTTTTTATGGTAGATATACGATGGGCAATAATAATGCTGGTTTTACCTTGCATAATTCGCCCCAGGTTGCTTAATATATGTTCTTCAGTTCGGGTATCCACCGCCGAAAGGCAATCATCAAATATCAGTATTTTAGGTTGCTTTATAATGGCCCGAGCTATAGATACCCGCTGTTTTTGGCCGCCTGACAGGGTGATACCGCGCTCTCCTATCATGGTTTCAAAGCCTTT
Source organism: uncultured Mucilaginibacter sp. (assembly GCA_964657585.1). Lineage (GTDB taxonomy): Bacteria > Bacteroidota > Bacteroidia > Sphingobacteriales > Sphingobacteriaceae > Mucilaginibacter. The sequence continues at coordinate 44,303 of CAZZVY010000003.1, forward strand.
TTCAAATGCAGCAATATTATCATAAACCGCGGCATCCCTGGCAGCCTGTTCTACCTTTGGCATGTCCAGTACATCTGCGCTGAAGGCAATATTATTAGCAATAGTGTCTGAAAATAAAAAAACTTCCTGCGGTACAAAGCCAATCTGTGACCGGTAACCTTCCAAATTTTGTGCAGTAAGGGGCAAATTATCTACTTTTATAATCCCGCTGGTGCAGTCATACATACGCATAATAAGGTTAGCTATTGTTGATTTGCCTGAACCCGTACGCCCGATGATGGCTACCATTTCGCCAGGTTCGGCCGTAAAGGATACATTTTTTAAAGCCTGTATCCCCGTGTCTGGATAAGTAAATGAAACATTGCTAAAAGTAAGCTGTCCGTTTATTTCTATATAATTGTTATTTTCAGAACTTATTTCGGGTTTTGTGTTTAAAAACTCATTAATGCGCTTTTGCGAGGCGGCTGCCCGCTGTACCAGTGATGTTACCCAACCTAAAGATATCACCGGGAACATAAGCTGATTAAGGTAAACAACAAATTCGGCTACGTTGCCGGGGGTTAAATTACCTTTCATTACTTCCACGCCGCCTACATAAATGATTATAACATTACTGATACCTATAAGCAACAACATCATAGGATAAAATAAGGCCTGCGCCTGCACCAGCGACATAGACTGTATTTTGTAATCTTCGCTTTCTTTAGCAAAGCTGTCCTGAACAAAATTTTCGCGCACATATGATTTTATTACCCTTATCCCTGAAAAGTTTTCTTGCACAAAACTGGATAATGCCGATAAACGCTGCTGTATCTTTTCGCTGCGCGAGTTGATGATGCTGTTTACATAATAGATACTTACCACCAAAATGGGCATCGGCAATAACGAGAAAACAGCCAGCCGCACATTTACAGTTAGCATAGCGTAAATAACCATTATAAAAAGCACTACGGTGTTAATAGTATACATTATGCCCGGGCCAAGGTACATGCGCACGCGGCTTACATCTTCGGTTACACGGTTCATAAGATCGCCGGTATTATGGCGGCGGTAAAACGCCAGAGAAAGCGCCTGATAATGGTTGTATATTTCGTTCTTTAGATCATATTCAATGTGCCGTGACATTAAGATGAGCGTTTGCCGCATTAAAAATAAAAACGTACCCCGCAACAAGGCCAAAACCAATACCAGCATACCAAATAATAGCAGGCTATATCCAAAGATATGATAAATAGTTCCCTGCTGACTAAAACCTGTAAAGAGATGGTAGGTGCCAATATTGTCGGTTACCAGATTAAATGCTATACGGATAACCTGGGCAGGTAATATTCCGAATATATTGGATATTACAACAAACAATATACCCGGCAACAACCGCCAGCGGTATTTATATAAAAACTTGTTAAGGTATGCAAGGTCCCTCATGTAAAGGCAAAGGTACGTTTTTAGTGCTTAGTTACAGTGATTGGCAATTAGTTGCTTTGACAATACAATAAATATTCTTAAATCAATAAACATAACTATCCGTGTATTAATTTGTCCAATTCAAAAAAACAGCTACTTTTGCAGCGGGTAAAAATACCCTGCTTCAATGCCTTGTTTTACACAATTAACTTATCTAAGTTCCGTTCTCAGGGAATGTGATCATTATTAAGTAAAAACAAGCAGACAGCAAATTTATTATACAAGGGCTAATCCTTAAAAATCGTTCTTAAAATGTTAAACAGAAGGGACCTACGGGTAAAAGTACTGCAAGCTTTATACGCTTATCATCAGTCTGATTCAAAAGACATTAAATACCACGAAAAACTCTTACTGCAAAGCATCGATAAGGTAAACGAAATGTATATTTCGATGCTGTCGCTCATCGCAGAAGTTATTGATTATGCATCAACCGATGCGGAAGAGCGGGCAAATAAACACCTGCCCACTGCCGAAGACCTTAAGCCTAACCTTAAAATACTAAATAACAAGTTTATTACGTCGCTTAAACAGAATAAAGAATATTTAGCCGCCCTAAAAAAATATAAAATATCCTGGAGTTTTGACCCCGAACTGCCGCGCTCGTTATTTAATACACTTAAAAATTCAGATGAATATAAAGCTTACCTTTTAAAAACTGGCGATACCATATCAACTGATAAGGATATTATTAAATTTATATTTAAGAAGGTCATTCTGAAATCATCACTGGCCGAAAATATTTTTGAGGATAAATTTATTTTCTGGCCCGTGGATAAGGATGTATTGCAGGCGCTGATTGCTAAGACGTTTAAAAATTTTGCTTATGACGATCCTAAACAAAATAAACTGGCTGAAGTAACCGGCAACTGGGCTGAAGACCGCGAATTTATAGTAGACTTGTTTCAACAATGCATCAGGTACGATGAACCTTACCAGGAACTCATTAGCGCTAAAACACAAAATTGGGAACCCGAACGCATTGCGATGATGGATACTTTATTAATGAAGATGGGTATTACTGAATTTATTAATTTTACATCGGTACCGGTAAAGGTTACCCTTAACGAATATTTGGAGATGGCTAAAGAGTTCAGTACTCCTAAAAGCAATTCGTTTATAAACGGCATATTAGACAAGCTTTTAGCTGAGCTCAAAGCGGCAAATAAAGTTAAAAAAATTGGTCGGGGTTTAATAGATGAATAAAATGAAAAATTTATTTAAGGCGGTGCTGGCAATAGCTTTATTGAGCGCCTGCAACAATGGAACGGCATCTAAAGATAAAGGCACAAACGCCCCCGGCGGTACAACGCAAATAAAATTTGAAACCGATGCGTTTGACTTTGGTAAAATATACACAGGCGATAAAGTAACGCATGGGTTTAAATTTACGAACACTGGCAAGGCGCCATTAATTATTACTAACAGCACAGCCACCTGTGGCTGTACCACGCCCGAATGGCCGCATAACCCTATAGTACCGGGTGGCAGCGGGTTAATTAAAGTAACTTTCAACAGCGCAGGTAAATCCGGCCTGCAGGATAAACAAATCACAATCACAGCTAATACCTCGCCAACCAATACAGTAGTGCATTTAGTTGGCGAGGTATTAGACAAAAAATAAATATAAATTAAATAGCAAAAATGATAGCAACAGTTTTATTACAGGCCGGCGGCGGATTAGGCAGTTTGGGTGGTATTTTGCCCATGATATTAATTATTATAGTCTTTTACTTTTTTATGATCCGTCCGCAGGTTAAAAAGCAAAAGGATCAAAAAAAGTTAGTTGATGATATAAAAATTGGTGATAAAGTAGTTACCACAGCAGGTATACACGGTAAAATTGCTACCATAACCGATACTTATTTCCTGATAGAGGTAGATAACAACGTTAAGGTGAAATTTGATAAATCGGCCATATCGCTGGAGGCTACCAAGGCGCTAAACGCACCGTCGGCGGTAATTAAATCCTGATGATATGAAAATACTAAAATGCCGCTCGATTTGTTATTAATTGAGCGGTTTTTTATTTTAAGGGATATTTTATAACGTATAATATGGCAATTATCAAGCTATCCGCTACAGAACGCAGGCGCCTTTCGGTGTTTGTAACCTGTTTGGCCATTGCAATTGTCGCATGGATACTTGTTGCGCTTTCTAATAGTTATAAATATACTACACGCGAAATCGTTAATTTTAAAAATGCCCCGCAAAAGCGGGCGTTTCATTCGCTCCAGTCGGATACGGTTGATGTAACTATGCTGGGCACCGGCTGGCAAATGCTGTTGTCGGAGTTTAAACCAGTAAAACAGGTAGTTAATATTGATCTGCACACGCTGGAAACTAAAAACTTTATTGTATTAAGCGCCCAGTTAAAACAGGTTAACGAGGTGCGCGATGCCACCAGCCAGATAATTGCCATAAACCCGGATACCCTTTATTTTGATTTTACTAACCGTGCAACAAGGCATTTGCCGGTCAAGTTGCAAATGGCGGTTAGTTATCAGCAACGGTTTGCCCTTTCAGGACAAATCATCATCAAACCTGCATTTGTAACGGTAAGCGGCCCGGCAAACCGTTTAGATAAACTAACCGGATGGCCCACAGATTCGCTGATACTGCCTAACCTTAATCAGGATTACAGTGGCCGCCTGAAACTTAAACCGGTAAATGATGGCAGTATAATGATATACCCCAAAGCAGTAGAAATCAATATTCCTGTTGATGAGTATACAGAAAAAACCCTGGATATACCCGTTAAACTCATTAACCATAATTATGAAAACGTAAAAATATTTCCGCAAAAGGTGAAGGTTACGTTCACAGTATCTTTAAACAAATACCCGGTAACAGACGAAGCCCAGTTTGAGGCATCTGCCGACCTGGCTTTATGGCGTGATAAAGGATATACCTCCCTGCCTATAAAATTTACCCGTTTGCCCGCCTTTAGCAAAATAGTAGATATCGAGCCGCGCAATCTTGATTTTATTGTAAAGAAATAATGTTTAAGGTAGGCATCACAGGTAATATTGGCAGCGGTAAAACCACGGTAAGTAAATTATTTGAATTGCTTGGTGTGCCTGTATTTTATGCAGATGACCATGCTAAACACGTAATGGTGCAGGATATTGAACTTATTGCCGGTATAAAGCATGCCTTTGGGAGTGAGGCATATTTTGAAGATGGAACGCTTAACCGTAAATATATTGCCGGTATTGTTTTTAATAACGATGCCCAACTTACAAAGCTTAACGCCCTGGTGCACCCGGCAACTTTCCGTGCGTTTGATAACTGGCTGGCCTTTCAGCATAACGCCCCTTACATATTGAAAG
>CAZZVY010000004.1:0-10091 GCA_964657585.1 uncultured Mucilaginibacter sp.
AGGCAGATAAGGTACCTGATAGTGTGCATAACTATGTACAAGTTGGCACAATAACCAATCTTAACGATATGACTTCTCTTATGAAAGTTACGCCGCAAAAAGGGCAGGGGCTTTTATATCTGAGCAAACGCGTTTTGAACGTGACCGACAGCGTGGTGAAAATGGTTGATGTAAAGGGACATATAGTGCCGTTGCACACAGTAGAAAGCGCTGCTTTACCATGCGAAATATTATTTGTTACCGGCGGCGATGAAGATGGTTATGAAAAAGCTATAACCGCGTTAGGTAATATGAACATATTAGGTTCAACCTTTGGTGATTACCTGGTTGTTGACCATGCAGAGAACACACCGTTTAAAACCGATGCCTATAACCGTTCAAAACTCACATTAAAGCAAATAGGCGGTGTAACTAACTTTATGTCGGGCATTGGCTCATTAAAAACTGAGTATAACTTTAAAAACAGCGATTTTGGCTTTACACCCAAAGAGATCGAGATCAGCATTGCGGCCAATTACAGCAGCCTTAACCTTAATGACCGGGGATACTTTAATGTTTATCTTAACGGGGTGCTAATCAATACCGAAAAGCTTGATGCATCGGGCAAATTAAAAATATCAGTAACTATTAACAGATACCAGCACCAGAAATATAATACGCTGGTAACCGAATTCAGGTTTTACCCAAGCAGCGGCAACTGCGCAAACAGCTTCACTAATTTTTTTGCCGAAGTTGATGTGGACAAATCATACCTGGAATCAAAGAATCCGTTCATTACTACAGATCTGAGCTTTTATCAATACCCGGAAGCTTTTAACGCCCGGTCCACACGCATTATAATAAGCAAGGCTTATGCAAAATATGCGGCCGCAGCTTTAGGCGAAATTATTTACCAGCTTAACAGCAACGCTAATGCTAATAACTCCCCGGTGTTCCAGTATTCGGACGAAGTTGTGGGAACCGGCGACATAAAAAAGTATAATATTATTGCCTTGTTAACCCGTAGTGATAAGCTGCTTGATGAATTTACCGATGCCCCGGTTACCTTCAACAAAAGTTTCAGGCTTTATAATAACGATAACCACCAGCCGGTTTATTCTTTAAGCGATTCGGTATCAAGCGGGCTGGCCCAAATATTTTATGGCGGCTCAAATAATGCCATTATGATAATGACCGCTACCGGTACCCATTTATCTGAAGCCTTCCTGGCGGTGTCGCGCTCTGTTACCGAGCAGTTGTCAACCTTGTCCAGCAATGTTTGCATAGCCGATATCAGCAACAATAAGTTCCTGTTCAATATTAATAAATCAAGCGACAACATAGATTATGTGGAAAGCAAAAGCGCAGTTTCGCACTTTTGGGATAGTTATAATATGTACATCCTGCTGGCTATACTGATACTCATCCTGCTGTCTTATCTTTATGTACGCTCAAGGGTACAAAAATCACATGATATTGATAATGAGTAAACAGTAACCTACGTCCACACACAACACTGCAGGGTATAATTCAATCATCAGTTATCTGTCACGCATATGAGTTTAAGTATTCCTGAAATTTTGGTTAACGACAGGTTCATCACACCAAAGGAGCGGGATAAAATAGCAGGCATAGCCGCAAACATGGGTGCATCTTTCATCAAGATAGCGCTGAACTTCGGCTATATCTCTCGAAAGAATTATGAGCGGTCAATGATCAATGCCGGTTACCCTTACATGTACATCAGGGATGAAGAGTTTGATGCGGCAGTACTGGCAAAAGTTGAACTTAAATTTGTTGACGAGCGCCTGGCCATGCCGCTGCGTATGGAAGGCGATAGGGTAGTGGTTATCATGACCGACCCGTCTGACGGGCTTTTTATCGATTTCATCAGGTTTACCTATGATAAAGAGCCCCGGATAATAGTAGCTTCAGACTTGGATATTATCTGGCTGGCACATAAACTCCTGGGCGAAAAATATGTAAAGTCGGCCGTGTATGAATTAATGAATAGGGATGTGGAAAGTTCGGCCATAACTACCTTTACACCAGCACAGCTTATATTCATTTTTTTCCTGTTAGCGGTAACCGTAGTTGGGTTATGGTTTAATTTTAAACTGGTATCTATCATTATCAATGTGCTGCTCAGCTCGTTTTTTATGATAGCTATTGTATTCAAGTTGTTCCTGGCGTTGGTTGGGTCACGGTTCGAGTTATTCCAGGCCATAACAAAAGAAGAAGCAAGGGCGGTAAAGGATGATGAACTGCCAGTATATACCATACACCTGCCAGTTTATAAAGAAGACAAACTGATAAAGAAGCTGATCTGGAACCTGCAAAGCCTGGATTACCCGCGCGAGAAACTGGATATTAAACTGATTATTGAGGAAGACGACGACAAAACGCTGAATGCCGTGCGTGACCTTGATTTCCCTGCAATTTTTGAAGTAATTGTGGTGCCTTTCCACATGCCTAAAACAAAGCCCAAGGCCTGTAACTATGGGCTGCACTTTTCAAAGGGCAAATATCTTACTATTTATGATGCGGAGGATATCCCCGATACAGACCAATTGAAGAAAGTAGTGGCCTTGTTTAAAAAACTGCCTGCAAACTATATTTGCATACAAAGTGCATTGAACTACTATAACCGCAGCGAAAACCTTTTGACAAGGATGTTCACACTGGAATATTCCTATTGGTTTGATTATATGCTGCCCGGCCTGGATACACTGGATATACCTATTCCGTTGGGTGGCACCAGCAATCACTTTAAAATGGACAGCCTGATTGAACTTGGTGCCTGGGACCCTTTTAATGTAACCGAAGATGCCGACCTTGGGCTGCGGGCCTATGCCAAAGGCTATAAGGTGGCGCTTATAAACTCCACCACTTATGAAGAGGCCAATAACGATTTTTTTAACTGGATAAGGCAGCGCTCGCGTTGGATAAAAGGGTATATGCAAACTTACCTGGTGCATATGCGCAACCCCGTTAAGTTATGGAAAAAAGTTGGCTGGCGCGGCTTTTTAGGGTTCAACTTTTTTGTAGGAGCCACGCCCATTACATTTTTAATATACCCTATCCTGATAGTCATCTTCATCAGCTATGTAGCTTTTGACCTGAAATTGGTAAGGCAGCTTTTCCCCGACTGGGTGCTGTTTATGAGTATTTTTAACCTGATGGTAGGCAATATTTTAATGATATACATTAACATGATGGCCGTATTTAAAAGGCGGTTTTATGAGCTGATATTATTTGCCATAGCTAACCCTGTATATTGGTTAATGCATTCTGTATCGGCTTATAAAGGTTTATATCAGCTGGTGGTAAAGCCATTTTACTGGGAAAAAACCAATCATGGCCTAAGCAAGGTCAGTAACCCGATAAACGCTGTTAAATGAGGAATCTAAAGCCTTCATATTTGCTCGTTTTAACTTTAGCGTTGGCTATATACTATATATTTTTAGCCTGGTACCTGCAGCATATAGGTTACTATAACCAGGAAACGCTTTTTTATATCGAGAAGGCAAAAATAGTATTTCAGGCTACCGGCAGCCGGTTAAAGGTTATGGGGTTAACAGCGCCTATCTTCCCGTTTTTTGCCACGTTTATATTTACCCCGGTCAGTTATGTTTTGGCGCCGGTTTTCGCTTCGGCTGTAGGTACAGCTGTATTATTTAATATTATGGCGGGCGCATTTATTCAACGCATCAATAACCAGTATTATGTAATTATACTGCTGCTGATATTTATGCTGCATCCGGGCATGCTGTATGTAGCCTGTTCGGGCAAATCCTTTTACCTTATACTTACCTTTTTCTTTTTGTTCTTTTATAACATCTTTAAATACTACGAATCAAACACTACCTTCCACGTATCCATAGCCAGCATTTGCCTGGTGGTACTGGTGTTTTGCGATTATAAGTTTATCTGGCTAACGCTTTTTTTTATACCGCTGGTATTGTTAATATCCATACAAAGCTTAAACCTGAGCGAAAAGGAATCTATCTTCCGGATGTTTACCAGTTTTAACAACTCTTCGCTGCGCCGTAAGCTCATCAACAAAACCTTTGCACTGTATATCATACTATTTATTTTGCCGCTGGTTTCGGTAATTATTTACAAGATACTGAACCTTACACACGCAGCCGACCTGAACTATTTTATTGAGAGCCCTTACGCTACCTGGAGCGTACTTGCCGAAAAGATGGATTACAATGTTTTGCTGGATAACAATACACATCATAACCTCCCCGAAACATCTGTCATTACATCGCTAAGGATAATTTTGTTTTGTCCGCTGATACTGGTAGGGATATTTCTTTTCCGTAAAAAAACATACCAGGTGCTTACCTTGCTTACCCCGTTTGCCTGCGTAGAATTTTTAAGGGTAAAGTATGATAAGGTATATCTTACACAGCAGTACTATCTGATATTTTTAATGCTGGCATTGCTATGCATTATATTAAAGGCCGGCACCATCCGTAACCAGCTTAATTTTAAAATAATGCTGGCGTTAATTGTACTGCTGCAGCTTTACACCGGATGGGCGTTCTTAGATAAATCAAATATAACCGAAGAACAAAAATTTATTCAGGTGTTATTACACAAACAGGTGCCAGAAGATCAGAAAGATAATCAGGATATTGCTGCATTTATTAATAATTTACCTGGTAACCCTCGCCTTTTAATGGACGATGCGGTAGCTTATCCCATAGGGGCATTTGTTAAAAATGTGGACGGATTGATATTACCTTATGAGGGCAATTTTCTAAGCGGCATGGAAGCACCAGGCAGATATGCATCATACATATTGGTAGCTACCGAAGGCAACCCTGCCAACGGCTATACCCAGCTAAACAACAGATATCTACAGATGCTGCATAAAGAAAATAGCAGCCTGGCGCTTGATAAAATGTTTGAGACGGATAACTGGATGCTGTACCGCGTAGGGCAGCATTATAAGCAGTGATCTGTTTGCAGCAGTTTACGGGATGGATGCTTTACGTTTGATAAAAACGATGCCAGTTACAAAAGCTTACTATTTAAAACAGTAGCTCTTAATTCTCCCGAAATTTGCTCCGTTACGGCAAGCATATCATCAGCAACATGGCTGTTATTAGGTATTACTTTATCACTTGTATCCCTGTAGGGCAGCAGATATTCCTTGTAGGCAGGCACTACGTGGTTCTCCCACTTATACATTACATCATCGTGCGAGTACCCGCGTTCCAGCAGATCGCGTTTCAGGCGGCGCTGCAGGGCAATGTGCTCGTCGGCATCAATGAATATCTTCATATCCAACAATCCGGCAATTTCACTAAAGTGCATAATAAATAAGCCCTCAACAATTAAAATCGGCGCGGGCTTTATCTCTAACAGCTTAGGTACAGCGTTAGGGTTGTTAAACGTATATTCTTTTTTGGTAATGGTGTTTCCGTTGATAAGGCTGGTTATGTCATCAAAAAAATGCTTACGGTCAATAGTGCGCGGCAGATCAAAGTTATATAACTTGTTTTCTTCGGGCGTCATGTTGTGGGCAACTGGGATATAATAATCATCTTGCGATACCAAGCAAACCTCAGCATCGGTAAAATGGGCAAGGAAACATTTTAAAAAAAAAGTTTTGCCAGATCCGCTGCCGCCGGCCACGCCAATAATATAAGGCCTATTGCTCATTAGCCGGTACACCGTAACTTATGCTCACACGGAAACGCTTATCAATGGCGCCTATTGATTCGGCTACATTTTTTGTAACTACCAATATCACATCCTTGTTGGCCTCACTGTCAGCAAAGCGGCCTACCACCTTGGCAAATGTGGTTTTACTGGTTATAGGGTTGGTGATCTTCATTACCGAACCTATTGGCGCGGTGCGGTGCAACACCAGTTTTTTACTGGAGTCAAAACTGGGGTCGTCCATCCAGGTGGCGGGGCCTTTTTCATTCTTTTCATACAAACCATAACGGTTGGCAGGTAAACGGCGGTCGGCTGCAGAGCTATCCCCGGTTGCAGCTACCATAGTAGTATCGCGCTTGGCTACTATTGCAGGTTGTTGCTTAGGCACCGGCGGCATACCTGAACGCACCATCAGTACCTGCCCGGGCGAAATATTATTATCAGTTAGTTTGTTCAGCGCCATAATGTCGTTTACAGATGTATCAAACCTTTTAGCAATACTGAACAAGGTCTCGCCGGCTGATACTTTGTATTGCTGAGTATTTTCAGTGCTGACCGGCGTTGTTTGCGCCAATTTAGCATTATCTGGTACAGGTTGATTAACAGGGGCCTGCACTTGCGGCTTAGGTTGTTGCTGCACAATTGCTGGAGATACAGCAGCAGGTTTGTTACCCGCCTTTTCTTCAGCAGCGCCGCCTCCTGTCTTAATTACCAGCATCTGGTTTGGCGATAAGGCATCTGACCGGAGGTTATTATCGGTTTTTAACTGATCAACCGTGATACCGAACCTTTTTGAAATGGCATATAAAGTTTCGCCGGGCGATACTTTATATTGCTGTATGCTTTGCTTTTCAACTACTTGGGGTTTAACAACGGGTTTGGCGGCTTCAAAAGGGATATCAGTTGGCACCTTAATAACCTGACCTGGCTGTAATATCACATTGTTATTAAACTGTATTATCAAATTCGGTTTTATATTATACCTACGGCCTACAGCGTAATAAGTTTCTTTGGGTTCAACTTTATGCAGGATGACTTTCTTGCCATTTTGATTTTCAACACCTACCGAATCGAAAAAGGGTTTTGCAAAAAGTGTGCTTGTTAACGTTAAGAACGGAAAAAACAATAATAAATTTTTAAACCTCATAGTGTCCAATCATTCAGTTTTTAAATTGATCACATTTAACACTGTTCTGTTTTTCAGATAGATTAAATAGTGATGATGCAATACAAACGCCTCTGGCTGCAATTTTTGTATGCCGGTATTCAATATATCGCCGAATATCTGTTGCCCCTGTTTGTAAACGTATAAGCTTTGGGTTAACCCGGCGTTATTTTGTGCGTGCAAAGATACAATTCTGAAGTTGTTGTAATAAATGTTATGTACTATATTTCCATAAGGCTTTTCAGGCAATTCAATTGTCCCAATACTATCTGCCGGTACTATATCAGGCAAAAGTATCTTATTAATAACATCTTTATCAACCGATGGGTCATAACCACTAATGGTAAAACCTGATTTAATATCAGCTACATAAAATTTACGCGGTTGAAGGCGTGCATCATAAACCACTGGCCCGTTCATGGTTAAATGATTGAACGACTGGTTATAATTTTGCCATAAAGCCTTCCCGGTAATCCCATCAAATGCAATTAATCCTTTATGTTCCGGGCTCCGCGCCGATTGATAATTGTGCAGCAGCAAAACGCCATTATATGCCGTCTCAATACCGGCCAGCCAGCGTTCGTCGGATAAAAGGTTATCAAAATTTATCCTGCCTGATTTCAAATCGAATGAAGCAAAACTTACCTGTTTATTCTTCTCGCTCCTTATTTCGGCAAAAAGCAGATCGGCTAAAGGGTCTGCTTCCATTCGCCAGATTGTTCCGTTGAACTGACAGGAAATAAAAGGGGTTAATTGCATAGCAAGCGCAAATATCGGCTATTTTTACCTGATACTTTTGCAAAACAAACCATGCATGTGTGCGTTTGAAGTTGAAATATCACTATATTTATATATACATGGACGCACATGAAATAAGCCTTACTGAAACCGGGGTTAAACCCGTGGTAGATCACCTGAACGATCTGCTGGCTAATTATCACATTCATTATCAAAAATTGCGGGGCTGCCATTGGAATGTTAAGGGAAAGAGCTTTTTTACCCTGCACGTAAAGTTTGAAGAATTATATACCGAGGCCCTGACCACGATTGATGAACTGGCTGAACGCGTACTTACCCTGGGCAAACCTCCGTACAGTACTTTTGGCGATTATATTAACACATCAGTAATTAAAGAAGTGAATACCATAGGTATGAAAGATACCGATATGGTTAAGGCCCTTATTAATGATATGGCCACCCTGATTCAAATGGAACGTGAAATACTGGAAATAACTGCTGAAGCTGGCGATGATGGTACGAACGACATGATTAACCGGTTTATGCAGTTTAAGGAAAAAAATACCTGGATGCTGCGTTCGTTTATTGATGAAGATTGATGCGCGGCTTAAAAACAATTTTGTTCTTAGTTATATCCAACACTTTTATGACCTTTGCCTGGTATGGGCACCTAAAGTTCAAAGACTATGCCTGGGGTAAAAACCTGGGGTTGATAACCATAATACTGATAAGCTGGGGTTTGGCATTTTTTGAATACTTGTTCCAAGTGCCGGCCAACCGGGCAGGTTTTAAGGGCGACGGCGGCCCTTACAGCCTTGTGCAGTTGAAAACAATTCAGGAGGCAATCACGCTTACTGTTTTTATGATATTCAGCATATTGTTCTTCAAAACAGAAAAATTTGGCTGGAACCACCTGGTTGGTTTTGGATTGATAGTATTGGCGGTTTTTGTGATATTTAAGAAGTGGTAGCTTAAAGATTAGATAATGGAGATTGAAGATTAATTATTGCACACTACTTGTTCTTCAATCTTTAATCTCTTTTTCAATTAACCTCTTTCAAGGCCTTTATCGTACCTGGCTGATCTTTGGCAGTGAAAACAAAGTTACCTGCCACCAGCACTTTGGCGCCTGCGTTAAGCAATGCAGCAGCGTTATCCATAGTTACACCTCCATCGATGTTAATTAACAGGTGAGGGTTGGTTGACGCGGATAATTCCTTTAGATCTTTGATCTTTTTATAGGTATTAGGGATAAAAGACTGCCCCCCAAAACCCGGGTTTACCGACATAATAAGCACAATATCCAGGTCAGTAATAATATCTTCCAGTAAGGCTATAGGCGTATGCGGGTTAAGCGCTACGCCTGCCTTGCAGCCCAGATCCTTAATGGCATGTATTGTACGGTTTAAATGCGTACAGGCTTCATAATGAACCGTAATATGGTCTGCCCCGGCATCTTTAAACTGGTGTAGGTAACGGTCAGGTTCTACAATCATTAAGTGTACATCCAAAGGCTTTTTAGCATGTTCTTTTACCGCCTTAACCACAGGGAAGCCCATAGAGATATTTGGTACGAACATTCCATCCATAATATCAACATGTATCCAGTCGGCAGCGCTGTTATTTATCATTTCAATATCGCGTTGCAAATTGGCAAAGTCAGCAGCTAAAATGGAGGGGGCAACTTTATGGTTGTCAATCATGGAATTATTAAGTCATTAGTTATTGCAAAGATAGGACTTAGTAACTGACATTTTTAACCAATGACTCATGACGACACAGCGAAATTATCAATAACCTAAATCAATCACAATTCTGTAACAATTCGTAATACTTAGATATCAGTTCAGTATCATAATTGATCAGTGAGTTATAAGCTTCGGAAACCAGTTCGGTTAATATAGAGGCACCCAGGTTGCCGGCGCTGTTGGGTATTTGTTCATAATATCTTATCAGTTCTTTCACCCTGATGATCTCATAAAGCAACCCCTGTATAAGGTCGGTCTTGGAGTTGCCTAATGCATTATAGCGGTTAGCAAAACTTGAAGGATCATTAGTAGAAAGCGTCATTGCAAATTGGGTAGCGGATAATAAAAGCTAAAAAGATCATTCACATTATAAAGAAATCAACATATGTGGATTTTGTTTTAAAAAATTAATCTTAAACAAAAAGCCCCATAATGGGGCTTGCAATTTTTTAAGGGTATGGTAATATCAAACCCTTTCAGGCCGTGGCAATAACACCTTACGTGACAATTTTAGTTTTCCTTGTTTGTCAATTTCTAAAAGTTTCACCTTTACTATTTCGCCAATTTCAAACACGCCGTCCATCGTTTCAATGCGCTTGTGGTCAATTTCAGAAATGTGCAGTAAACCGTCTTTACCAGGCATTATTTCAACAAAAGCGCCAAACGGCATTATCGAACGTACCTTGCCTTCGTAAATTTCCCCTACTTCAGGTTTCATGGCAATGGCTTTAATACGGCCAACGGCAGCATCTATCGATGCCTTATCATCAGCAAATATCTGT
>CAZZVY010000004.1:10101-46268 GCA_964657585.1 uncultured Mucilaginibacter sp.
TATGCCCTGGTTGCCTACTTCTTCAATAGAAATGGTAGCACCGGTTTCACGCTGCATTTCCTGTATAATTTTACCTCCGGGGCCAATTACCGCGCCGATATACTCTTTATCGATACGGATAGTTACAATACGTGGTGCGTGCGGTTTGTAATCTTCGCGCGGGGCTTCAATGGTTTTAGCCATCTCGCCTAAAATGTGTAAACGCCCGGCTTTAGCCTGCTCCAGGGCTTTGGCTAAAACCTCGTATGAAAGGCCATTGATCTTCAGGTCCATCTGGCAGGCTACAATACCGTTGGCGGTACCGGTAACTTTAAAGTCCATATCACCTAAATGATCTTCATCACCTAAAATATCAGAAAGGATAGCATATTTAGTGCCCATTTCATTAGTAATCAAACCCATGGCGATACCAGATACCGGTGATTTGATCTTCACTCCGGCATCCATCAGCGCCAGCGTACCTGCGCAAACCGTTGCCATTGAAGACGAACCGTTTGATTCCAGGATGTCGGAAACTATGCGGATAGTATAAGGATTCTCATCATCAGCAGGCAGTACCTGTTTTAATGAACGCATAGCCAGGTTACCATGACCGATCTCACGACGGCCTGCGCCCCTGTTAGGGCGTACTTCGCCGGTTGAGAAACCAGGGAAGTTATAATGCAGCAGGAACTTCTGGTAGCCGTTAATAAACGCACCGTCTATCATTTGCTCATCATCCTTAGCGCCGAGGGTAACAGTGGTTAATGATTGTGTTTCTCCTCGGGTAAACACAGCCGAACCGTGGGCCGCAGGCAAATAACCTACTTCGCTCCATATCGGGCGTATCTGCGTAGTGGTGCGGCCATCCAAACGCTTGCCTTCATTAAGCACCAAGTTACGGATAGCATCATATTCCACATCGTGATAATATTTTTTAGCTAATGATTTTGTAATATCATCTATTTCGCCTAATGTAGCAATGTAAGCATCACGCACTTCTTTAAATTTAGCCGAACGTTCGTCCTTGCCTAAAGCTGAACCTGCAACGGCATAAACCTGATCATAAGTAGCGGCGTAGATGGCTTTCTTTAAATCCTCATTGCTGTGTTCATGGTTGTAAACCCGTTTTTCGGATTTACCGGTTTCAGTTGTTAACTGGCGTTGTATTAAACAATGATCTTTAATTGCAGCATGGGCAAATTTAATGGCCTCCAGCATTTCGTCTTCCTGTATTTCATTGCATTCTCCTTCCACCATATTAATGTCAGACTCGCTGCCGGCAACAATAAATTCTAAAGTAGCATTGGCCAGCTCGCTCATTTTAGGGTTGATAACCAGTTTACCGTCTATCTTAGCTACGCGGACCTCAGATATGGGGCCATTGAAAGGGATGTCAGAGACAGACAATGCTGCCGATGCCGCCAAACCAGCCAGACAATCAGGCATGATGTCCTTATCGGCAGAAATCAGGGATATCATTACCTGAGTATCCGCATGATAATCTTCCGGGAATAGGGGGCGCAACGCGCGGTCAACCAAACGTGAAATTAAAACTTCATAGTCTGACAAACGTGCCTCGCGGCGCAAAAAACCACCCGGAATACGGCCTGTAGCTGCATATTTTTCCTGATAATCCACAGAAAGCGGCAAAAAGTCTACCCCTTCCTTTGCTTCAAACGATGAAACTACGGTAGCCAGCAACATGGTATCACCCATTTTTACTACTACGCTGCCATGCGCTTGTTTGGCCAGCTTACCAGTCTCGATCTCAATGGTGCGGCCGTCACCTAAATCAATAACCTTTTTAATTACATTTAAACTCATCTTTTTTGCATTATGGCACACCTTTCGTCTTTAGGGCGCACCGATATATATATTTGTTATTTTAAACAAAGTAAAAAAGCCATTCGGCTAACGAACGGCTTTTTTTTAAGTACCAGATAAAATTATTTAATGATATCCCTAAGCTCCAGGGCTTTGATAATGGCACGATACCTTTCAATGTCTTTGTGGTACAGGTAAGCCAGCAATCCGCGGCGTTTACCTACTAATTTTTGCAGTGATAACTGGGTCGAAAAATCTTTCTTGTTATTTTTAAGATGACCTGTTAAATGTGCTATGCGGGCGGTAAATAAGGCAACCTGTGCTTCGGTTGAACCTGTGTTGGTTTCGCTGCCGCCATGCTTTGCGAAGATTTCCTTCTTGAACTCAGTACTTAGATACATTACTTGAATGGTATTAAAGCGTAAATATTTTTATTAATTGTGGCGCAAAGGTAACATAACTATTGCAAATAAGCAAGGGCTTAGGAAATTAGTTATTAGCCTATTATCGATATCATATATTAAGGGTTTAGCTTATAATAAGAGCAGCCGTAATGAATAGCTTGCTCTGCATGCATTTAAAGCATAACTTAAAAAGCTGCAGGTAACTGCGGTATTTTTAATATGCTTAAAAGTAAATTATTTCATAATAGTGAACACTGCTTTTAAGGCAATGATAATACCTATAATTAAAATAATGTTTGATACGCTGGTATAAAAGAACGAATCCCCTGCAAACCGGAAATAAACGCCAACTACGCCAATAATTGTGGCTATAGTTAATAAAATATAATGTTGTGGTGCATTTGCTTCTTCAGCGTGGCTGGTATCTGGCATGGCTTTATTTTGTATTATGGTGCAAAAATAAAAATGTTTAACTAATAACCGGAATTTGTTTTAAATATTTTAAACACCGGGCAGGCTGTTTATTCTTTTTTTCTTTTTATAAAGATATATTACCGCCCAAACTATCAGCCTTGTACTTATAAAAGCCCACAGGTTTAGCAAAAACACTATATTTCAGAGAAATAATATCTACCCCTTGAAAGTGCTAATCCCAAACGTACCCAAAGCGAAGTATTATAGTCAGACAGATCATCACTGGCTATCACTTCTTTGCTTACGGTGTTGTTTTGATATAGACTTAAATTAAGTACACTGTATTTCGCGGCATCTTTAGTACGCATGTTATTTACTTTCCGGTCAACCACATCATCCTTTAAAATTAAAATGCTATCTGCACATTTTTGAGTGAGTTTTATTTTACTTCGCAATTTTACCGATGCCTGCCGGTTCTCTGCCTTTAACTTTTCCGAAATATAATCCAGCGTCCGGTCTTCAATATACATTTTACGGCCATCTATAAAAATACCTAAACGGTTTAGTGAATCCATAAACGGCTCAATAATTTCCGATGGTATCTTTACAACCATTGCCGCTGTGGTGTTATAAATGGTTAGCTTTTTTACGGAATCGTTACTAAGCCGAATATCTTGTTTGTTAACAATGTTCGCTTGCAGGTTATAGTGCATTACCATACCTCCGCAATCGGTAGTTATTTTTGAAATAATTTCGGCTGTTTCTCGCACATCCCTTACCTTAATTTGCATTTCGGCTGTTTTGACCAGTTTAACGCTATCCTGCGCTTTTTTAGCTAAAGTATCGGAAGTTGAAGAATTTATGCTGCCTTTGCACGCGGCAAGCAGCATGGTGCCGGCCAGCAGCGCCACAAAAACTTTTTTTTTCATGATGGTAGATTTTTGTTTAACGGTTTCTGAATAAAACTCTTATCCTTAATTTGCCGGCCGGCATTTAATTCCTAAGATATTGGTTTGTTATTTTTAATTGATACCGGGAAGCCGCAGAAAGTAACCCATAGGTGCATAATTAATATTATGACACCAACCATATTTAATTTAAGTGGTTATATTTATGTAACCATAAATAAACATGATGGCAGGCAAATTAAAAGTTAGCAGCAGCATAAAAATTAATGCACCGGTGGCCAGGGCATGGCAGGCCCTTACCGACCCTGATCTGATTAAACAATACATGTTCGGTACTACGGTAAAGTCCGACTGGAAACTGGGCAGTGCTATTACCTATACTGGTGAATGGGAGGGCAAAAGTTATGAAGACAAAGGTCAGATCATGGATGTAATTCCATTTAAGCTATTACACACCACCTACTGGAGCGGTATGAGCGGCAAACCGGACAAACCCGAGAATTACGTGAACGTAATTAATGAGGTAGCGCCTGATGGCGATGGCTGCACAGTTACCATTACCCAGGACGGCATTGAAGATGAGGTCGGCGTTGAGCACATGAAAAAGAATTGGGGTATGGTATTGGAGGGAATGAAGAAGGTGCTGGAAGAATAAGCTTAAGATTAAATTTATATAGTTATTTGGAAGATCATCATCTATAAGCAGCGGCGACAAATATTGTCATATATTTAGAGTGTTCACATTTTAATTTTTTAATGAAAAGAATTCAAAGCCTTGATGGTTTAAGGGCAATTTCCATACTGATGGTATTACTTGCCCACGCTGCAGAAACGATGCCCGTTCCTTTAAGCAATTATAAATTTCTATTTGAAAATGCAGGTATTGGGGTTAGTATATTCTTTGTAATTAGTGGTTATTTGATCACTAAACTGCTAATCATTGAACAAAACAAAAATGGTACAGTTAGTTTGAAAGATTTTTATTTACGAAGAGCATTCAGAATTTTCCCTATATTTTACTTATACATACTTGTAGTAGTAATATTAAAGAACACCATTTTGATTTCAATTTTTACAAACTATGGACTTTTATATGCTGCAATGTTATATGTATGGAATTACATGCATTTATTTATAAAAGGCTCGGGTATTCCGGATAATGGATATTGGTTTTTTGGCCATTTTTGGTCGCTATCTATGGAAGAACAATTTTATTTATTATGGCCTATAGCTTTTATTAAAATTGACAGAAGATCATTAATTAAGATAGTTAGCATAATTGTTTTATTAATGCCGTTTATGAGGATAGCTACTTACTTTTTTATGCCTGGAAGCAGAGGTCAAATAGGTATGATGCTTCAAACAGGGGGCGATACAATATTAGTTGGTTGCTTAGGCGCGTTAATTGAAGATTCGGATTTATTTAAAGAAAAATTTTTAACATACCTGTCAAAAAACATGGTATTAATAGCAGTTGTAATTTACTTATTTATTCTTTCTCCAATCGTTTCAAAAAATGTAAGGGGTTTTGATATAGTTATAGGTGCCAGTCTAACAAGTATCTTTATTATGGTGCTTGTTTTTTGTGTTACAAAATTTCCATCAAAACTGTCCTATTTATTAAATACAAAAGTATTGGTACAAATTGGAGTATTATCATATTCATTATATATATGGCAACAGCTTTTTTTAACCCCTCGCAATACTTTTTGGGTTAACAAATTTCCTCAAAACATATTAGTAGTATTTGCTGTCGGCTTCTTCTCTTATTATATCATTGAAAAACCAATTCTTAATCTCAAAAAACGATTTAAAAAAGTTCCATAAACTTATCCTTACAAAGGTATATTCCCGTGCTTCTTCCTTGGTAAATTCAGTACTTTATTTTCCAGCATTTTAAAGGCATGGATGAGTTTGATACGGGTTTCGGCGGGTTCGATAACTTCGTCGATAAATCCGCGTTCGGCGGCGCGGTAGGGGTTGGCAAATTTGTGGGAGTATAATTGTTCCTTTTCCTTCCATTTGGCTTCGGGGTCTTCCGCAGCTGTAATCTCCCGTTTAAAGATGATCTCGGCAGCACCTTTGGCGCCCATCACCGCAATCTCGGCCGATGGCCAGGCATAGTTCATATCCGCGCCGATATGTTTGGAGTTCATTACATCATAGGCCCCGCCATAAGCCTTGCGGGTAATCACAGTGATACGCGGAACGGTAGCCTCGCAAAAGGCATATAACAATTTAGCGCCGTTGGTAATAATGGCATTCCATTCCTGGTCTGTACCCGGCAAAAAGCCAGGCACATCCTCAAATACCAGCAGCGGTATGTTAAAGCTATCACAAAAGCGTACAAAACGCGCGCCTTTGGTAGAGGCATCAATATCCAGTACACCCGCTAAAAACGCCGGCTGATTAGCTACGATGCCAATACTGCGCCCGGCAATGCGGGCAAAGCCCACCACAATGTTTTCGGCAAAATTTTGATGTACCTCTAAAAAAGAACCGGCATCTATTACCTGGCTGATGATCTCTCGCATATCATAAGGCTGGGCGGCTATCTCGGGTAAAAAAGTATCCAGTTCGGGCCGCAGTTCGTTACCGGCTTCATAAGGTATAGCAGGTGCACGTTCCTCGCAGTTTTGAGGCATATAGCTCAGTAACTGTTTAATGTGCTGTATAGCGGCAATTTCGTTGGCGCACGCAAAATGCGTTACGCCCGATTTGGTAGCGTGCGTGATAGCCCCGCCCAATTCTTCAGATGTTACCACTTCATGGGTAACGGTCTTTACTACGTTAGGGCCGGTTACAAACATATAAGAGGTATTTTCTACCATCAGAATAAAATCGGTAATGGCCGGAGAATACACCGCGCCGCCCGCGCAAGGCCCCATAATAGCCGACAGTTGCGGGATAACGCCTGATGCCATGGTATTGCGGTAAAAAATATCGGCATAGCCGCCCAAAGAAACCACGCCCTCCTGTATCCGCGCGCCACCCGAATCATTAAGACCAATAACCGGTGCGCCGTTTCTCATGGCCATGTCCATCAGTTTACAGATCTTTTCGGCATGGGTTTCAGAGAGAGAGCCGCCAAAGACGGTAAAGTCCTGCGAGAAAACGTAGATCAAACGACCATTAATGGTACCATAACCCGTGATCACGCCATCGCCGGGATAATGTTCCTTTTCCATCCCGAAATCGGTACTGCGGTGCGCCACCAGCATCCCAATTTCCTGGAACGAGCCTTCATCCATTAAAAAGTGCAGCCGCTCGCGTGCGGTTAGCTTTCCTTTTTTATGCTGATTATTTATACGGGCTTGTCCGCCGCCTAACAACGCCTGTTCGCGCTTCTGCAGCAGGGTTTGTATTTTTTTCTCCAATTTAGATCTGTTTGTAACCGTTAAAAATAATAATTTATAAATGATAAGCAGAAAATATACTTAACTGACGGCTTATTTGTTTTAAAACTGAAACGAATTGAAGTTGTGCTAACACTTTGAAAATCTGATGATCAATCTGTATATAGACCTTGTTTTGTAACGGGTTGTCTTTTCCTATATATTTAAGGCATGAAAAAATACCTTATCGCAACGCTGTTTTTGATTACGGCAAGTACAGCAAAATCGCAGAGTAATAATGCTGATTCCATTTATAATACTGTTGAGATCAGGGCATCATACCCGGGTGGCCTGCAGCAGCTTTACCAATACCTGGGCCATAACATTAAATATCCCGCTGCTGCCCGGGAAGCAAATAAACAGGGTGTAGTTTTTTTCACGTTTGTTGTTGAAAAAGACGGCAGTATAAGCGGGCTAAAACTTGTACGGGGCGTATCGGCAGATATTGATGCCGAAGCCATGCGCGTATTAGCAACCATGGCCAACTGGCTGCCTGCCGAACAGCACGGCGAAGCAGTACGGTCAAGATATACATTACCCATAACCTTTAGTTTGAATAAGAGCCCGCTGACCAAAACACCAAACGACGTTTATGCCGCTGTAGAACATGCGCCTTCGTACCCGGGCGGTATAACAGAATTTTATAAATTCCTGTCATCAAACATTGTTTACCCGCAAAGCGCCCGTAAGGCTAACATACAGGGAAAGGTATTTTTAACGTTTATTATTGAAAAGGATGGGGCCGTATCCAACGTAAAAGTAGTAAGAGGTGTATCTGCCGCAATAGACAGCGAAGCTGTGCGCGTAATGCGTACATCGCCCAACTGGATGCCGGGCAAACAAAATAATGTGCCGGTGAGGTGTCAATACACTGTTCCGATAAGTTTTAACCTTACTAAAAACTAATATGCTCCGCCAGGTTAAAGAAGACCGTACACTTAAGCAGAACTTGTTGCTGGCTTCGTCAACCGCATTTGTATCGGGCGTAACAAATGTGGCGGGTGTGGTGGCATTTCTGGCCTTTACATCAAACATTACCGGGCATGTGGCCAACCTGGCCAGGCATGTGGTAGAACAAAACTTTAAAGAGATCATCACCTTTGTTATCTGGCTGTTTTGTTTCCTGGCGGGGGCGTTCGTATCTAACTTTATCGTCGGATCGCTGCAAAGCAGCAGCCGTTACAAGGCGCATGCCACGCCGATTGTGCTGGAGGTGATCATACTTTTTGCGGTGGCCATTTATGGCTCCCATTTCTATGATGATTCCATGTTTGAACGGGAGGCCATTATCAGCGCTATTCTTTTTTCAATGGGTTTACAAAATAGCCTGGTATCCAACATATCCGGCGGGCTGATCAAAACCACCCACCTTACCGGCCTGTTTACTGATTTGGGGTCCGAACTGGCCGAACTGGTTCACCCTCGAACTGAAACTACTACCGTGGTAAAACATAAAATAATCATTCGCATTACCATATTTGCCTTTTATTTTTTTGGCGGTATTATCGGCGGTTACTTTTTTGATCTGTTTGGCTTCCTGATATTTTATTTTATACCGGTCATCCTGCTAACCATTCTATATTATGATCTTTCGCCGCTTGCATTACATAAGTTCATGCGTATCTTTCAACCGGTAAAATAAGTATATGGACACCAATTATTACCTTAATAAATTTCAAAAAAGCACTGATCTGCTGGATAAGGCCGCGTTCAGTGATAAACAGTTAAATCTAAAGGTTGGTGTTTGGCGGGATTCGGTCGTTCTTAAGATCCAAAAGAAGGAATGGCTGGACCAAAATTCTGCCAACCCATTTGGCGAATCGGTTTTCTTTTCTGTCTGGGTAAGTGACGACACCATCGCCGAAAACAAATTTTACTATAATATCCACGCTTTAAAAATGCGCGAACTGACCGGCTATAAAATTAAAAGCCGGGACTTTGCCGAAGCTTTCAGGAAAAAATTTAAGAAATATACTGAAGATTGGCCTAATGTAAAAAGTGAATTTGGTCCGTTAACTTTAATGGAGGGCTGGGTTGATCTTGATAATGATCACCTGCAGCATATCATAAAGGATCTGGCTACAAGATTTTTAAATATACAGTATATCATTGATGAGTTGCTGGAGGAAAGGAAAAGATGACATCCCGTTATAAAGAGCGCCGTCAGCCTGAGCGTTAGTGAAGGATCCGGCACAGGGATAGCGGATCTGCATATCGGACTTGCATACAGGGATTCTTCGCTATCGTTCAGAAATGACAGCGGGTTATTTTATCTCTAACAACATAACGATGCTATATGATATTTAACATATCCGTTATACATTTGCGCAATGAGCAAACCACATATTCACGATACCAGCCACATCACTTACGAGAGCCTGATAGCTGGCAACGGGCGCTTTGTAGCTAAATCGTTAGAGAAAGACCCTAACTATTTTACCAACCTGGCAGCCGGGCAAAACCCACCGGTGTTATGGATAGGCTGCGCCGATAGCCGTGTACCTGCTAACCAGATCACCAATACTGCCCCGGGCGAAATATTTGTGCACCGTAACATAGCCAACATGGTGATACATACCGATATGAATATGCTATCTGTACTGGATTATGCAGTTAATGTGCTAAAGGTTAAGCATGTAATTGTTACCGGACATTATGGTTGCGGCGGCGTACTGGCCGCTATGACCAATAAACAATTTGGACTGATTGATAACTGGCTGCGACATATTAAGGATGTTTACCGCCTGCATGTTGATGAATTGAATGCCATTACTGACGAAGTGGAACGATCTAACAGGCTGGTGGAGTTAAACGTTATAGAGAATGTCGGCAATCTCCGTAAAACCTCCATTGTACAAAATGCCTGGCAAAACGGACAGCAACTAAGCGTACATGGATGGGTATATAGTTTATCTACCGGGAAAATAAAAGACCTTAAAGTAAGCACCCACAGCAATGCGGATATGGAAGAAGTGTTTAAATTTAAATAAGCTGAAGCCGATGCTGAAAAGTTTACGGTGCCGATAACTTTTGTAAGAATATTTTAGTACAGTTAAACCATAATAAAAATTGCACCGTTATAGTTAGTGTGATAAGGTTTAGGTTGGGTCATTGCTTGAGTAAGCGATGATCAATATTCTCTGCCTGGCAGGGATTTTTTTCAGCCTCATCATAAATGAAAGTAATTTCAAAAATAACAGGTTGATATTTAGGATTTTAAAAAAAACATTAACTGGACTTTAAATTTATTTCATACTTTCAATCCCAATTTAACACTAATTATACTTTGTTAAGTATTTATAAAAAAGCATTGCACTGCTAATACCAATTCTCTGATTATGGCAAAAAGGACAGATTTTACTTATTCCCAATACTCTGAACCGCATAAAATCCGTACAAAGCAAATATTAAAAGAATATCCCCATTTGCGTAACCTTATAGGTAAAAACCCCTATACTATTTTTGCAATTTTGGGTTTGGTAGCTTTTCAGATTGTTGCTGCGTGGCTTGTTTCTTCACAATCATGGTGGGTGGTATTTGCGGTTGCCTATTTTTTAGGTGCCTTTGCCGACCATTCACTTTTTGTAATGATACATGAGTGCACACACCAATTACTATTTAAAAAACGCTCCTTGAATCGTTGGGCCAGTATGATAGCCAATTTGCCGCAAATTTTTCCCAGCGCTATCTCGTTTGAACATTTTCATTTAAAACATCATTCGTTTCAGGGTATCCATGAACTGGATGCAGATCTTCCAAGCAAATGGGAGGCAAAACTAATTAATAACAGCTTTTTTGGTAAGGCTATCTGGTTATTGTTTTTTCCTTTATTTCAGTTTTTCAGGCTACCCCGTTTAAAGGAAATTAAAAGTATTGATGGCTGGGTTATTACCAATCTGATTATCCAGGTGATATTCACTACCGCTATAGCTTATTTTTTTGGATGGCACGGTGTAGCATATTTGTTATTAAGCTTTTCTTTTTCGGTAGGGTTACATCCGTTGGGGGCCCGCTGGGTGCAGGAACATTATCTAACGCATAATGAAGAGCAGGAAACCTATAGCTATTATGGTGTGTTAAACAATGTGTCTTTTAATGTAGGGTTCCATAATGAACACCATGATTTCCCTTCAATTCCCTGGAATAAGCTGCCTAAAATAAAGGAAACTGCTCCAAATTATTATGATACTCTGTTATCGCACACCTCATGGACCAAACTTTGGCTTAAGTTTTTGTTTGACAGGGAAATATCCTTATTCAACAGGATATTAAGAAAAGACAGGGGCACAATTTTAGTTAAACAACCTTATAACGGTTTGCCGCAGTAATTATTTTTGTTATTACCTTTGGCGGCTATGCCAGTCAGATCACTTTTATCGTTTTCAGGTTTTATGCTGCTTTTAGCGGCTACATATTGTCCGTTACTGCGCCCCTTTGGGTTAGCTAATATGGATCTCTATGATATGAACAAACCGTTTGGAATGGTAGTGTTACTTACAACTGTAACAGGTATCCTGGGCATTGTGCTTAAACAAATACCGTTAGCACGTTTTTGTGCCTGGTTATCGTTATTGCTGGTTATAATGGTTTATATCGCTGCAGTTTTAAAAGTATACCACGCCTTTAATTTTATCCCTTTTAATTCGCTCTCGCGGTTTTTAAGCAGGCAAATCAAATTTAAATGGGGGTGGTATTTAATGTTTGCCGGCCCCGTTATAGCCATTGCCGGAATTTTTACAACCAAAAAAAACATTAGCGCCGCTTAATTGTAAATATAGCGCCAAAACAAATTTGGCAGGATTTTTTGCACTATCACAATCTTGGCAATTCTGGAAATTTAAACGCCGTATAATGTTTAAAATGTCTTTTCGTCAGCAAGTATTTACAGGCTTTGCTGTCTCTGTATTTTTGGTAATTATAGTTGCAATTCTTGCTTATAAAAGTATAGACCAGTTAGAAAATGACATGGTTGTTGCAGAACACGCTCAAAGTGTTATTGATACCTCTGATGGCTTATTACAACATTTAACTGATGCAGAAACCGGCATGCGCGGGTTTTGCGCTACAGACGGGAAGGTATTCCTTGATCCATATTACGCCGCACTACCTATAATTAATGAAGAAGCTGCTAAGCTAAAAAGCCTGACGCGGAATAATGTTAGGCAATCTCAACTGGTTGATAATATAGCTAAAAATGTAGCCGAGCAGTTGAAAATACAAAGAGGAAACATTGAGACCCGTGATATTAAAGGTTTGGACTATATGGTACAAAACCAAATGTTCTTTACAGGTAAACAGAGTATGGATGCCATACGTTTGCTGGTAGCTAAAGTAAAATCAGAAGAAAACAAGGCTTTAAACCAACGTAAAGAAACAACGCGCTCGGCAGCTAATACGGCAATAATTATTATTGTGGTTGGTTCATTGATATTCCTGCTTATCATTAGTGTATTGTTTCAATACATTCAGAAAACATTCAATCAGCAGAAAGCAGCCGAGGAAAAGATAAGAGTAACTAATATTGAACTTGAAAAAGTATTGGGTGATAACAAGGATAAAAACTGGCTGCTTACTGGCATAGGCTTACTTAATACAAAAATGCAGGGCCAGCAGACTGAAAAAGAGTTATCTCAAAATATACTGGCCGAGATTTGCCAGTATACCAACGCAGCAACTGGTACTTTTTATTTGTTTAATGAGCAGGATGAAGTGTTAGAGTTACAATCTTCATACGCTTTTCATGACCTGAATGCTGTCAAACAAACTATTAAACTATCAGAAGGATGGCTGGGGCAAGTTGCTGCCAATAAACAGGCCACAACTATTAAAGCAGCACTTAACAACAGGCTTCAACTGCAAACCTCAGTTATAAGTCGCGATTTATCAGAAATAATAATAGCGCCGTTCTTTTTTGATAAAAAATTAAAGGGTGTTATTGAACTGGCTTATCAGGATATTTTTAGCCAAAACATTAGTGATTTTATTTCGGCCGCCGCCGACTATATCGGCATTGCAGTTAACACCGCGCAGGCCCGCAGCATAATGCATGATCTGTTTGAGGAAACCCAGCAGCAGGCCGAAGAACTATCGGCCCAGCAGGAAGAAATGCGGGTTACCAATGAAGAATTGCTGAACAAAACAGAAATGCTGGTAGCATCAGAAAAGGAATTAAGAGTACAGCAGGAAGAATTGCGGTCAACCAATGTTGAACTGGAAGAAAAGGCCAGTTTACTGGAAGAAAAGAACCAGGCGATAGAGGAAGCCCGTGCGGCGATCAATCTGAAGGTTCATGAACTGGAAGCTACAGGAAGGTATAAATCGGAATTTTTAGCCAACATGAGCCATGAATTGCGCACGCCATTAAACAGCATATTGGTACTTGCACGTATACTTAAAGATAATAAAGGCGGAAACCTTTCTGACGATCAGCTAAAATATGCCGGTGTAATATTTAATGCCGGCAATGATCTGCTTACATTGATCAATGATATCCTTGACCTGGCGAAGATCGAATCAGGTAAGATGGAATTAATTAACGACGAAGTAGAAATAAGGACCGTTTTAAGTGATATGGAAATGCTGTTCAATGAAGTGGCAGCCGGTAAGCGGATTATGTTTACAACCCAGACAGGTAACATTCCGGAAAAAATATATACCGATAAAACGAGGTTAGAGCAGATCATTAAAAACATGCTGTCCAATGCATTTAAATTTACTCCGGATGGGGGCCGGATAGCTATTAACGTTAACGCGGGGAGTTTGCCGGGTACCATTGATTTTACAATAAAAGATAATGGCATTGGTATTGCGACTGATAAGCAAAAGGTAATATTTCAGGCATTCCAACAGGCAGATGGCTCAACCAGCCGCAAATACGGTGGGACCGGCTTAGGTTTGTCTATCAGCAGGGAACTGACAGCGCTGTTGGGAGGTACAATAACTGTAAAAAGCGAGCCGGGTAAAGGCAGTGAGTTTACGTTAACCATCCCAATTAACAGCACTGTTACTAAAAGCCCTGACGAAATAGTACCCACTGTTGATAATTTTATACCGCCGAAAGAGTTTTTAAAACCTGCCAATCAGATTAATAGCAAAACCCCTGATAAACAGCCAACGGTAGTAATAGTAGAAGACGATAAAAATTTTGCAGATATACTAAAGGATTATGCCCGCGACCATGGCTACATAGCTATACTTGTTAATGAGGGTACCAATGCTGTTGAGATTATAAAAGCAAACCAGCCGGATGCAGTAATACTGGATATTATGCTGCCCGGGAAAGATGGCTGGCAGATATTAAAGGAACTGAAACGGATTGAGGAAACGGCCCGGATACCCGTACATCTGATGTCGGCTGGCGATGCGGCCACTAACAAGGTACAGCGTGAGGGGGCTATAAGTTTTATGAAGAAGCCAATAGATACGGATACGCTTGATAAACTTTTTGGCGATATGGCCAGGCAAAGCGGAGTAGTATTTAAACAGATACTTTTAGTAGAAGACCACCAGGCGCAAAGCGAAGCTTTAAAAGATATGATGCAAAAACAAGGCATCACGGTTGACCAGGCCTTTGATGGGGCATCGGCATTAGAAAAGCTCAATATCAACGAGTATCAATGCGTGATACTTGACCTTAATTTGCCGGATATATCGGGCCTTGACCTGCTGGATAAAATTAAAGCAACAGATAAATTTTCCGGCTTGCCTGTAATAGTGAATACCGCAATGGAACTGGATAAAACTTCAGTTAACAGGCTAATGCAATACGCCAATGCCATGGTAGTAAAAACCACCAAATCATCAGACAGGCTGATAGATGAAATAAACCTATTTCTGCATAAGATAAGCACTACGCAAGCCGGGGCAGGAAGCACAACTGCACCGCTTTTAAAAGGCAAGCAGAAACTTAAAGGTAAAAAAGTGCTGGTAGCCGACGATGATATGCGCAATATTTTTGCACTGACAAGTGCATTACGCTCATACGATCTGGAGGTGGAGATTGCCAGCGATGGCGAAGAGGCCATAGCCAAATTAGAACAGCAAGGCGATATTGATATTGTACTGATGGATATTATGATGCCTAAAATGGATGGTTACGAGGCCACCCGTTATATACGTAAGCAAAACAAATGGGCCAGGCTGCCTGTAATTGCTTTAACTGCCAAAGCCATGAGGGATGATCGGGAGAAGTGCATAGCTGCCGGTGCCAGCGACTATATCACCAAACCAGTTGATATAGACAGGCTGCTTTCCTTAATACAGCTTTGGCTGGAAAATTGATATGGATGAAACACCTGTTTATAGCAATTTAACAACCCCTGAGCTATTTGAACTCATCTACATTATAAAAAAAGTTCACGGGTTTGATTTTTCGCAATACACAAAGGCATCTTTAAAACGCCGGCTAATACGTATCATGCAATTTAAAAAGCTGTCGGTCTATGATCTGAAACATCTGTTAGTGAACGATCAATCCATGTTTCAGGATTTTCTTGAAGAGGTTACCGTAAATGTTACTGAAATGTTTCGCGACCCGTCTTTTTACAGATCCCTGGCTAAAACAGTGTTGCCTTATTTGTCGTCATATCAACATATCAAAATATGGAGCGCGGGTTGCTCAACCGGCGAAGAAGTATATTCATTATCTATTTTACTCAGCGAAGCTAACTTGCGTAACCGATCGTTTATTTACGGTACTGATGTTAATACCGAAGTGTTGAAAGAAGCCCGGATGGGCATTTATAGCCTGCGCAAAATTAAAAGCTATACAGAAAACTATCAGATGTCTGGCCTGCCGGGCACACTTACAGACCATTTCACCATAATGTATGATGCCGCCAGCATTCATGCCGGGTTAAAACAAAATACATTGTTTTCTGTACATAACTTAATTTCAGACACGGTTTTTAATGAGTTTCAGTTAATTAGCTGCCGTAATGTGTTTATATACTTTGAGTCGGAATTACAGGAAAAAATTTTAGACCTCTTTTATAATAGTTTATGTTCCTTTGGTTTTTTATGCCTTGGAAGTAAGGAAACCATACGGTCTGATTTTTTTAGGAAGCGCTTTAAAGTGATTGATCAGAAAGAAAACATATACCAGAAAATTGGCATTAAATAATTATATCCTTCAACGCTGGCAGCAGTCAGATGTGATACTGATCGGCGGATCGGCTGGGGCATTCAAACCAATATTCCAGGCTGTAAAAAACTTTTCAGATGCATTAAACAAGGCGGTCATCATCATCCTACACCGTAAAAAAAACTTTTACAGCGAGTTAGAAAGGATGTTTGCCGATAACAGCCGTATGGCGCTGCGCGAAATTGCAGATAAAGACCTTATAATAAACAATACAATTTATATAGCACCGGCAAACTATCATGTACTGATAGAGCGCGAAAAAACATTCAGCCTGGATGTATCCGATGCGATATGGTACTCCAAACCATCCATTGATGTAACATTTGAAAGTGCTGCCGATGTTTACGCACAAAACTGCACGGCAATTCTGTTATCAGGCGCTAACCAGGATGGTGCCGCAGGTTTACTTAAGCTAAAACAAAGCGGCGCACTTACCATTGTACAAAACCCTGATGAAGCTGAAATGCAGGAAATGCCACTGGCAGCTATACATTTAGGCGCAGCGCAATATGTATTATCTACCAACCACATATTTGAATTGCTGCAAAGCTAACGTGTTACCCGAACAAATTTGCTTGGCCAACGCCGTGTACCCTGGCTTCCAGCGCCAGCAGCCATTGTTTACGCCATAAACCGCCGGCATAGCCGGTAAGGCTGCCATTTGCCCCGATAACGCGATGACAGGGTACTATGATCCATAAATTATTTTTACCGTTGGCGGATGCTATGGCCCTTATGGCCAGCGGATTTTGCATACGTTTGGATAGTTGCGTATAAGTTATGGTTTCGGCATAATTAATGTCAGACAGGTTTCTCCAAACTTCTTGTTGGAAGTCCGTCCCGTTTTGCCTGCAGGGAAAATTAAATTTTTTGCGCTGGCCAGCAAAATATTCATCCAGTTGTTTACTGGCTGTTTCAACTACAACTGATTGATTTGTCGCATCATCCGCAGCCGTTTCGTGTACTGTTACTGAAACTATATAATCGCCTTCAGCTTCAATACGTGCAAAACCGATAGGAGTGGGGTGATAGATAACAGACACCGTGTTGAAATTAGCTAATTAAAGTTACTTGCTGTAAAGTTACAATGATTCCGGTTTATTTTTTACTATTTACCAATCGCTGATCGCTCATCTTAAATCTTTGTTCTACAATCACTATTTTTACTGCTCATGGAATTGTTTAACCAAACCCGTTACTTGCTGCAAAAAGAAATACGGATAGAATGGCGTTCAAAGTATGCTTTCAACGGTATTTTGCTGTATGTGGTATCTACGGTATTTGTGTGCTACATCTCCTTTAAACTTACCGATGGTTTTTTTGAAAGTCCGGGTTACCCTATCACATGGAATGTTTTATTTTGGATAATTATGCTTTTCTCGGCCATCAACGCTATATCCAAAAGTTTTATGACGGAGAATAAAGCGCGTATGCTTTACTATTACTCCATTACCAGCGCACATGCGGTTATATTATCAAAAATTATATATAACGTATTTTTAATGGTGATCATAAGCCTGTTAACTTTATTAATATACCTGCTTTTCTTTAAGAATACACTTGGCAATCCCTTATATTATTTTATTGCCGTAATAATGGGCAGTATCAGTTTTTCAACCATTTTTACCATGGTATCGGCCATTGCTTCTAAAACGGGCAACAGCAGCGGGGTAATGGCTATATTAAGTTTCCCTGTAATTATCCCTGTTATACTGGTGCTTATTAAGTTAAGTAAAAATGCCATGGATGGTATTGATAATAGTTACAACAGCCAGCAAATAATTTTACTGGCTGCCATTAATGTAATTGTAGTAAGTACCTCATTAATACTATTCCCTTACCTATGGCGTGATTAAATTAATCCTCATTAAAAATGAAGAAATAATTAAGATTTAGCCAAAACCTTGTTACAAATACGCTGAGGAAAAAAATACCAGTAATTTTATCTATGCGTTTGCGCTTAACTATCATACTACTATTGCTCCCTTTTGTATTATTGGCGCAAAGCGGCACCATAACCGGTAAAGTTACCCATATGAATACCAGGGCCCCGCTTGGTAAGGCCAGCGTTTTTTTAAGTAACTCATCATACGGCACTATAACGAATGACGATGGTACCTTTACCTTAACAGGTGTTAAGCCTGGCCAATATGAACTGGTAGTGAGTATGATAGGGTTTGATGATTTTAACCAAACCGTAATGGTTGGCAAGGAGCCAATTAAGATAGATGCGCAGATACTCCCTAAAACAACACAGTTGCATGAAGTTGTAATTACAACACCGGCTAACTGGAAAAAAAATTACGACATGTTTATCAGGCAGTTTTTGGGTGAATCTGAAAATGCTAAAAAATGCAAGGTACTTAACCCGCATGCGGTAAA
The DNA here is from genome assembly GCA_964657585.1 of uncultured Mucilaginibacter sp. GTDB lineage: Bacteria > Bacteroidota > Bacteroidia > Sphingobacteriales > Sphingobacteriaceae > Mucilaginibacter. The sequence continues at coordinate 28,553 of CAZZVY010000004.1, forward strand.
CCTTATATACCATAAGGCAAAACAAACACTGGAGGCTTGGTCTGACGATTTTATCGAAATAGAGAACAGGGCCTTGGGTTATAAGGTAAAATTTATGCTCAAATCTTTTACCAGCGATGGCATAAATGAGATAATATCTTGGGAAGGGAAAGTGCTTTATACAGAGTTACCGGCCAGCGCATCGCAAAAAAAATTATGGGAAGCTAAGCGCAATGATATTTATTACGGTTCCAATATGCACTTTTTCCGGTCGGTATTAAATGCAAAAATGAACGAGGAGGGGTTTCTGGTAATGATGCTTATCCGAAAGCCCAATACTGCACGGCCAGACCAAAACCTGATACTTAAAAAAATAGACCAGTATACCAAAGCCGAACCATATACACGCGCAACTATAGATTCTGCCAATCACTGGAAAAATTTATACAACTTACCTAAATACAACGAGACTTTGATAAGGCAGCCATTAAAGGAAACCGATATTGCAAGGGCCACAGATCAGCCTGGGGTATACGCACTGTTTTTCCCCAACTATTTATATGTAATGTACACCAAAAAGCGTGAGAATATGGATTTTAAGGATATTTATCACCCGCTGGATATGCCTAATTATGAAACCAGCGTAATTACATTATATAAACCTTATGCTTTGTTTGATATGAATGGCTCCATCATTTCATCGCAAAGCACCCTGTTTGAGGGTACCTGGTCAAAAAATAAAGTAGCGGAATTATTGCCAATTGATTATGTACCCGGCGATATGGTGATTAAGGATGACCCCGGATTGAAATTTTAATATAAATTGGGATACATTAGATTTGGTATTGTGATAAGGCACTCCTAAACTATCTCATTTATACATTCTCATATCTCATATCTAATTAATAGCTTTGCCCCGTAACTTTATGAAGATAATTTATCAATCTTGGTGGAAGATATTAGGCGTAGCGCTGATATTTTATACACTCATATTTGGTTTCCTTATAGATGTGCCCCGCCTGCCTTTACTGCATGAAACCATCAGAAATACGTATTATCATATACCTATGTGGATGGCCATGTTTACAGTTTTTACCATATCAGTTATTTACAGCATCAAATACCTTAATACTGGTAACGCAGTATATGACTTTATTGCAGTTGAATGCATTAATACCGGTATGTTCTTTTTTGTTTTAGGCCTAATAACCGGTATGATATGGGCCAGATATACCTGGGGAGAATATTGGAGCAACGACCCCAAGCAAAACAGCGCAGCCATAGCTTTTTTATTATATTGTGCCTATTCGGTACTGCGCAGTTCAATTAATGAGGAACAAAAACGCGGCAAAATATCTGCCATTTATAATATTTTTGCCTTCCCTATAATGATTGTGCTGATTATGGTATTGCCCCGGCTTACCGACTCGTTACATCCCGGTAACGGCGGCAACCCTGCCTTTGGTAAAATGGATATGAGCAATAACATGCGTTTAGTATTGTACCCTTCATTCTTAGGCTGGAGTTTGTTAGGGGTGTGGATAGCCTCATTGCGCTATAGGATACGTACAATTGAATATCAAAGAGAAACCGCCTGATTACCATGTTTATGAAAAAACTGATATTAATTATTGCACTGCTTTCAAACTGCCTAACCGTATTTGCTCAGAGTGATATTGAGATGGCCGATGCAATGCGCAGTTCCGGGAAAATATATGTGGTAATAGTTACTATTGTTATTGTTTTTGCCGGATTGGCAGTTTATCTGTTTACGTTGGACAGACGGCTAAAAAAAATTGAAAAAGAAAAATAACCCATAATAACGGCCTGTTTCATTTAACACAAAACATGGCTGTTTATCAAATTTATTCAAAACACCAGCCTTAATACAATTTGCATATATGGAAAAAAATACCGCACCTTTGCACACTTTTTAAACCAATTATTTATTCAATTTATGGCTAACAATAATAAAGCTGCCATGCAGGATATGCACTTCTTTGCTGATGTTTGTAAAAATTTTGACCACGCAGCTAAATTTACCAAACATGATGCCGGCCTGCTGGATCAGATCAAATCATGCAACAGCGTTTACCGTTTTCGTTTCCCGATACGCCGGGGCAATGGCTTTGAAGTAATTGATGCCTGGCGGATAGAGCACTCGCATCATCAGTCGCCTACAAAGGGTGGCATACGTTACAGCGAAATGGTAAACGAGGACGAAGTAATGGCCCTTGCCGCCTTAATGACCTATAAATGTGCCATTGTGAATGTACCCTTTGGCGGCGCTAAAGGCGGTATCAGGATAAACCCCAAAAGTTATACCACACAGGAGCTTGAAAATATTACCCGCCGTTATACTGTCGAGCTTGCTAAAAAAAACTTTATAGGCCCCAGTATTGATGTGCCCGCGCCTGATTATGGCAGCGGCGAGCGCGAAATGAGCTGGATAGCTGATACCTATGCTACCATGAACCCCGGGCAGCTTGATGCTATGGGAGTAGTTACTGGCAAGCCGCTGGCTTTGCATGGTATTGCAGGCCGCCGCGAAGCGACTGGACGTGGTGTGGCTATAGCCGCCCGCGAATGCGTTAGTTTTGGCGAGGATATGCAGAAATTAGGTCTCACTGCTGGGCTTACCGGTAAAAAGGTGATTGTGCAGGGCCTGGGTAATGTAGGCTATTACTCGGCAAAATACCTGGCCGAGTTTGGCGCTACCATTGTTGGCCTTTGCGAGTTTGAAGGCGCTATTTACAATGCCGATGGTTTAGATTATGAGGCTGTTTTCCAGCATCGTAAAGCAACCGGTTCCATATTGAATTATCCCGGCGCCCAGTCGTTCACCAATTCCGGCGAAGGCCTTGAACAGCCCTGTGATATGTTGGTGCCTGCCGCTTTGGAGAACCAGTTAACTATTAATAACATCAGTAACATCAAGGCTAAAATTATAGTAGAAGGCGCTAACGGGCCAACTACCCCTGAAGCTGAAGCTGTGTTTTATGCCAACGGGGGAATAATAGTGCCGGATATGTATGCAAATGCAGGAGGGGTTACGGTATCGTACTTTGAGTGGTTAAAAAATCTTTCGCATGTAGCCTTTGGCCGCATGAACCCCCGTTTTGAGGAAAACTCTAATCTTAATCTGGTAAATATGGTAGAAGGCATCACCGGGGTAGCCTTAACTGATGTACAGCGTGCCTCTATTGTAAAAGGCGCATCCGAACTGGAGCTGGTTAACTCGGGTCTGGAAGATACTATGATACGCAGTTACCACGAGATAAGGGAAACCTTTAGGAATACAGAGGGCATTGATACTTTGCGTACCGCTGCCTTTGTTGGTGCAATAAATAAAATAGCGGTATCATATCAAAATTTAGGCATCTGGCCATGAGTAATGAATGGAAATTGGACGCTAATAATAAATGTCATCTTACAGAATAGGATGACATTTTTTATTGTATCTGCATCTTAATGTGATATTTACTTACCTTAGCTTACATACCGATCAATATATTTATTTATGGAAACACAGTTTGAACAGATCCGCGAGCAGCAAAAAAACTCCTGGAATAAATTTTCATCCGGCTGGAAAAAGTGGGATTATTTTAATATGGGCTTTTTACGCCCTATGGGCAATGCCATCATAAGCAAACTGCAGCTAAAGGAAACGGATAATGTATTGGATATTGCTACCGGTACCGGCGAGCCAGGCCTTACTATTGCCGGCATGGTTAAAAAAGGGAAGGTTACCGGTACCGACCTTGCCGAAGATATGCTGGCCATTGCGCAGGAAAATGCGCACAAAAATGGTATTGCAAATTATGGTACAGCCGTGGCTGACGTTTGCGCACTGCCGTTTAACAATGACAGTTTTGATGCCGTAAGCTGCAGAATGGGGTTTATGTTTTTCCCCGATATGCAAATGGCCGCTAATGAAATGTACCGTGTGTTAAAGCCGGGCGGAAAAATAGCCGCTTCAGTTTGGGGTTTGCCCGATAGCAACAATTGGGTAACCACTATAATGAGTGTGATACAAAAACATATCACATTGCCACCGCCGGTGCCTGGCGCCCCGGGCATGTTCAGGTGCGGCAAGTCAGGCTTTATTGCTGATATTTTTGCCAATGCCGGGTTCAAAGATATTACCGAAGTACCTGTAAGCGGACGTGTTGACTACACCAATTTTAACCAATACTGGGACATGATGCTCGATGTAGGCGCCCCTATAGTAGCAGCAATGTCTGGCGCGAACGAGGGTACCAAAGCCCTGATAAAAACCGAGGTAGCTGAATTATTTAAATCACGCAACCCTGATGGCGGGGCCATGCTTGATTTTGCCGCATTGGTTATTGCAGCTGAGAGATAATCTTGGGGTTATTCATTGCAGTATTAACAAAAATGTAACTGCCTAACGCAATTATTATATCTGGCTAACTCGTTGCAGCACAGTGCATCATGGATAATGGGTTTATTTTATTTTATATTGCATAACCGATTATTTCCTCGTATGAAAAAAAAGCTTACCTGCCTGAGTGCGGCTATTGCCTTTGCAGCAGCATCGTCCCTTTCAGCAAATGCTTAAACTAACCCTGCAAAGCCTGCTACGCTTGGTGTAGAAGAACAGGCGGTAGCAGGCAGCTTTTACCGGCCGAATGATACACCCGAAATGATTGCTGCCGCGTTAAAAGGCATCCCGGCACTTCCGCCCGGGCCTGTAAAAGAGTCGTGGGAATCTATAGCGCAAAATTACCAGGACCCCGATTTGTTCCGCGATGCCAAATTCGGCATTATGATGCACTGGGGTATTTATTCGATGCCGGCACATGGCAGCGAGTGGTATGTGCGCTATATGTACGGCGGCAATGCCGGCATAATGCTATGGCATACTGAGCATTACGGGCCGCCAACTAAATTTGGTTATAAAGATTTTTTACCCATGTATACGGCAGCTAAATGGGACCCTGATGCCTGGGCTGCGCTTTTTAAAAAGGCTGGCGCTAAATATGTACTGGCGCCGGGCGAGCACCACGACGGCTTTTCTAACTGGGACAGCGCCATAAACCCGTTTAATGCTAAGAATTACGGGCCACACCGCGACCTGGATGGCGACCTTATTAAAGCGCTTGAAAAGGCTGGGCTAAAAACCGTAATTTCGATCATTCTGCTTTTCATTTTGAATTTATCCCGGCATTGCCCGGCAGTGACGAATACGACCCTAAATGGGCCAGTTTTTATAACGTTGCCAATAGGAGCGACAGCACCCGTATTAAGTTTATGCATGACTGGGGAGCCAAACGAATAGAGACCATAGATAAATATCGCCCGGATATGCTTTGGTTTGATATGACCACCGATCATAAATGGGACCCGCTTAAAATACGGGTGGCCGCTTATTATTTTGACCGTGCCAAGCAATAGGGTAAACAGGTGGGTATAAGCGCTAAAGCGGCCGCATGGGTTTCCGGCCAGATTATGGATTACGAGCGCGAAGGCCGTGCGCCGCTGGAACTGACCGACTGGGTTTGGCAGCCCGACGATCCGATAACCAACAAGTTTGGTTATGTGGAAGAGCAGCACCCATATCCTGCTGACCAGTTTGTGTGGAAGATAGTGGAGAATGTAAGCAAGACGGCAACCTGCTGCTCAATATTTCGCCAAAGGCCGATGGTACCATTCCGCAGGAACAGGTAGACGTATTGCTGGCCATAGGCGCCTGGCTATGTGTTAACGGCGAAGCGATATATTACTCGCGCCCATGGATAAAATACGGCGAAAGCCCTGCGGCTGATTCGGCGGCGGTAGCTATGGCTGCCGCCCGTGCAAAAGGATTTGCTGGCCGAATAAACGGGCAAAATCAGGGCAATCAGGCAGTTAGCGGCGGCGGTATGCCCCGTAAAGGCTATACCCCGCAGGATATCCGCTTTACTACTCGAAATAATACCTTATATACCACCGTGATGCACTGGCCGGATAACAAGAAAGCTGTGATTACTTCCTTAGCGGCAGGCAAAGCGCCAGCAGGGAAGATTGCCAAGATAGAACTGTTGGGGCACAAGGGCACCTTGGCATTTACCCAGGACAATGCCGGGCTGCATGTAAAATTCCCTGTCGAAAAACCGTGTGATTATGCCTATGTACTGAAGATCTCGGGCTTAACATTAAAATAGTATAGACATACTGCAACGTTTTCACATCTGCTATTGACAAATTTCAAAGACTACCTGTTTGCAACTTGAACTATATTAGCATAGATTAATATCAGGTGCTTAAATGCCAAATTATATTTTGTTATTAAATTATATTTATATATATCAATCATTTATGTTTTTTAATTATAGTATTAGTTTAATTTAAAAAATCAAACTATATTTTAATGAAATCAAATTGCCAAATATTATTTTGCATAGGAAATATTAATATATTAAGCTTTTGTATATCAGTATGTTATTTCAGATTATCTTTAGTAATTATACCTGTTATATGCTGCTCGGTAATCGCTATTCATTTCTTTAAAACGCTCAGCAACCCTGGCGAGAAAATCCTCATCCAGTAATTCAAATACGCTGTTTACGCCGTCGGTCAAATCCATTTCGGCAATTTTAAAGATCTGTTCATACACCCCTTTTTCCATCTTTACCACAAATTTCTGGTTCATGCTCATAATGGTAATTTTCATATCTGGGTGCGGGAGTTCGGCAATAATTCTCATATCAAAATCTTTCGGGCAAATAAAAGATTAAATATGGTAATTTGCTTGTTTAATTCAGCTTCGGGTGTTGTAACTTTGAACTATGGCAGAAGATCTATCTATCACCACATCTACCGATAAGGCCGAACAATACCAGTCGCTGATTCCGCAAATTGAAGGCTTGCTTTATGGCGAGACAGACCTTGTAGCCAACCTGGCCAATGTCTGCGCGGCGCTTAAAGAACAGTTTAAGTGGTTTTGGGTAGGTTTTTACCTTGTTAAAAATAATGAGCTGGTTTTAGGCCCGTTTCAAGGACCGGTGGCCTGCACGCGCATTGCCAGAGGCAGGGGCGTTTGTGGTGCAGCCTGGCAGCAGGCTAAAACGCTGATAGTACCTGATGTGGATGCCTTTCCCGGGCATATAGCCTGCAGTTCGCTTTCCAGGTCAGAGATTGTTGTACCGGTTTTTGGCGACTTAGGCGTGATAGCTGTTTTGGATGTGGACGCCTCGGAAACGGACCAGTTTGATAACACCGATGCCGTGTACTTGGAGCAGATAGTAAAGCTTATCAGGTTTTAATGCGCAGAATATTTCTAATTCCCGGTCTGGGTGCAGATAAACGCATCTATAAAAACATTAAAGCCGGTACGGATGACGACGACCGAATTTATGTGGACTGGCTGCTTCCGTATCCAAAAGATACTTTAACAAGCTATGCCCAACGGTTGATAGATCAGTACCATATCACACCCGGTTCGGTTGTTATCGGTAACTCGCTGGGCGGTATGCTGGCAGTGGAAATTGCCAATAAAATCAAGCTTGATAAGGTGATATTGATATCCTCTATCAAAACTATTAGCGAAGCCCCTTTTTACTTTACCTTCTTTAATTGGTTCCCTGTTTATCATCTTATTCCGGGTAGCCTGTTTGCCAGAATGGGTAAACTGATTGAACCTTTGTTTGGTAAAATGTATTCGGTTGATGCTTATCTGTTTAACAGCATGCTGCAATATACATCGCCGGTATTTATTAAGTGGGCTATGCGGGCCGCACTGAAATGGACAAACAAAACCATCCCGCCAAACCTTTATCACATCACCGGCAACAAGGATTTGATATTTTATTATCAAAAGATCAAGGATGCGATCATTATCCAAGGTGGTACGCATATCATGATCTTTGACCGGGCTAAAGACATTAACCCAATACTGGCAAACATACTCAGCAATTGAAACTACCCGTATCCTATTATTTAAATGATGATGTGGCAGCCATAGCCCGCGACTTGGTTGGCAAGTACTTATTTACCCGTATAGATGGTTTATTAACAGGTGGTTATATTGTTGAAACAGAAGCATATAACGGCATAATTGATAAAGCCTCGCATGCTTATGGCAACCGGCAAACGCCGCGCACAAGTACCATGTTTATGCAGGGCGGCGTTGCCTATGTTTACCTGTGTTATGGGATACACGAAATGCTGAACATAGTAACATCGGTAAAAGGCCAGCCCCATGCCGTACTCATACGCGCTGTTAACCCTATTGTTGGATTAGATATTATGCAAGCCCGCCGCAACATGGCTGTTATTAAACCCAGTATTACTATGGGGCCGGGGTCGGTGGCCAAAGCTTTGGGTGTCTCGCGTAAATTAAATGCGATCAGTCTGCAAAGCGACACACTATGGATAGAAGACCAGGGCTTAACTTTTCAGGATGATGAGATGATAGCTGCGCCGCGTATAGGGGTAGATTATGCCGGCAGTGATGCGCTGCTTCCTTACCGCTTTTATGTGAAAGGGAATGCCTATGTGAGCCGGAAGCACAAAGGGGGGAGCTTAAAGTTGAAAGCGCAAAAGTAAAAAGTCATGCCGAACTTATTTCGGCAGCTCACCTGCAAGATACAACTGCAAAGTCGACCTTAGAATAAGGTGCCGAACAAATCAGGCATGACATTTCGATATTAAATCATGACACGATACTTAAGCCCTTTTATCTTTCGCCTTATTCCCATAATATTGACCCATGAATTTTCAAAACACCGCCCAGTTTGCCCGGCAGCTTGACGAGTATGACCCTTTAAAACAGCTGCGTAACGAGTTTATAATTCCGCAGCATAATGGCAGGGATACCATTTACCTGTGCGGCAATTCGTTGGGCTTACAGCCTAAGGCAACGCAATCCGTTCTGGCCGCACAACTGGATAACTGGGCGAACAAAGGTGTAGAGGGTTGGTTTAACGGCGATGAGCCGTGGTTAAATTATCATCAGCAAATAGAAAGCACACTCGGGAAAATTTTAGGGGCCAGGGAAAAGGAGATCACGATAATGAATTCACTTACAGTCAATCTTCATTTGTTACTTGTAAGTTTCTACCAGCCAAACAATAAAAAATATAAGATCATAATGGAAGGCGGGGCTTTCCCGTCAGACCAATATGCGTTGCAAAGCCAGGTCCGTTTTCATGGTTATGATCCGGAGTCTGCCATTATCGAGATATTTCCACGCAGGGGAGAATATATTTTACGTACCGAAGATATTATAAAGGCCATTAGCAACAACGCTGACGAACTGGCCTTAGTACTATTTTCGGGCATCAATTATTATACAGGCCAATGGTTTGATATACCTGCCATTACTAAAGCTGCACATACCGCAGGAGTATACGCCGGTTTCGACCTGGCTCATGCAGCCGGCAATGTACCGCTTCAATTAAATCAATGGGAAGTTGATTTTGCCTGCTGGTGCTCATACAAGTATATGAACTCGGGGCCGGGCGGTATCAGCGGTATATTTATACATGAAAAAAACTTTAATAATAAAAAGCTAAACCGTTTTGCCGGCTGGTGGGGTAACCGTAAAGACACGCAATTTCAAATGGCTAAAGATTTTGAACCTGAACAAGGGGCAGGGGGATGGCAGGTAAGCACCAGCCCGGTATTGATGATGGCAGTGCATAAAGCCGCGCTCGATATTTTCAATAAATCAGGCGGTATGGAGCTATTACGCAATAAAAGCCTGCAGCTAACCGGCTATCTGGAATACTTGATTACCGGGATCAACAACAACATCGGCAGGGAAATATTCCAGATCGTAACGCCCACAGATCCGGCAGCACGCGGTTGCCAGTTATCCGTTATTTGCAAACAAAACGGCAAAGCCCTGTTTAATTATTTAACATCCAATGGCGTTATAGCTGATTGGCGCGAACCCGATGTAATACGCCTTAGCCCGGTACCACTTTACAATACCTATATGGACATATATCAGACAGGGGTATTACTGGCTGAAAGCTTAGAGTTGAAAGCAGGAAGCTGAAGGTGGAAAAAGCTTAAAAAGAAGGCTAACAAAGAAAAGTGCCGTAAATGACGAATGACAACAAAGTGAAATGACCAACCTGAAGATTGCCTTCGATCCGATATATGCTCATCCATTGCCGGAAGGCCACCGCTTCCCGATGTTGAAGTATGAGTTGATACCCGGCCAGCTGTTGCATGAAGGACTTATCGCTCAGGAAAACCTGTTTTCGCCCGATGAACTGGATGAAAGAACTATCCTGCTTACGCATGATGCGGGATACTATAAACAATTAAGTGAACTTACTTTAAGCGCTAAGGAACAGCGCCGTATAGGTTTCCCATTATCTGCAAAACTTATTGAACGCGAACGCCGGATAGCTAAGGGAACAATAGAAGGATGTATGTATGCCAGGCAGTACGGCGTTGCATTTAACATAGCAGGGGGCACACACCATGCAGGCACTAACTGGGGAGAAGGATTTTGTATGCTGAACGATCAGTCTATTGCTGCTAACTGGTTATTAGATAATAAATTATTATCAGTTATATTAATTGTTGATTTAGATGTGCATCAGGGCAATGGCACGGCACAGATATTTGAAAATGAACCGCGGGTATTTACGTTCTCTATGCATGGGGCTAATAATTTTCCCTACCGGAAAGAACGGTCTGACCTGGATATTCCATTACCAGACGGGATTACAGGGAGTGAATATTTAAGTATTCTGAAAGAAGCACTGCCTCGGCTAATTATTCAGCAAAAGCCTGACTTTATATTTTATCTGGCAGGGGTTGATGTATTGGCTACCGATAAATTAGGCAAACTGTCGTTATCCATTGACGAATGCAGAGAACGCGACCGGTTTGTGTTTGAGCAATGTTTGCAACATCATATTCCAGTACAGGTAAGTATGGGCGGCGGCTATTCGCCGCAGATCAAAGATATTGTGGAAGCCCATTGCAATACGTACAGGGTGGCAATGGATGTGTATTTTTAGATATTGATTAGGCAGTATTTGTCCCTGCACCCATGTAAAGTTGGGCAGCAGGTATATCTACTCGCGCCTGATAATCGCCGCTTCGGGATACCTGAACTTTTTACTTATAACCTGAAAGCGGAAAAACAGCAATAACGATGCTGCTATTAACCCCAGCGTTAAACCATACCAAACACCGTTTGCGCCTAAATGGTAATATATACCTAATATATAACCTACAGGTAAGCCTAATATCCAGTAAGCGAGGAAAGTGATGATAGTGGGGATATTAACATCACCGAGTCCCCGTAAAATACCCAAGCCTATAACCTGCGTGCCATCAAATAATTGAAAAGCCGCCGCAATAACAAGTAATTGCGCTGCAATGGCTGTTACACGGGTATCTGTGGTATAGGCCAGGGGCAGCAAGTGGTTAAAAGCGGTAAATATTACAGCTGTTACAGCCATAAATATAATCACGATATGGTAGCTTGAAACGGCCGATTGCCGTAAACCTGCATAGTTTTTTGAGCCAAAGTTGTTGCCAGCCTTTATAGCAGCAGCAGCTGAAACGCCACTGGCCATCATATACGTCATGGCGGCTAAATTAATGGCAACCTGGTGTGCTGCCTGCGCAACCGGGCTAATTGTCCCTATTAAAATTGCGGCCCCGCTAAAAGCGCTTATTTCAAACACATATTGCAAACCTACAGGCAAACCAATTTTTAACAGGCGCAGGCAACGTAACTTGTCTATTTGTGTTAAGGCAAAATCTTTAAGGTATCGTTTAAAATTAGCTGACCGGAAAATGTAAAAACTCATTACAAAGGCCATGGTGCAACGGTCTATCAGGGTAGCGTAACCTACGCCTTTTACGCCCATAGGGTGTATGCCAAACAAACCTTTTACAAAAACTATCCCCAGGCATATGTTAAGTACATTACCCCATATAGAAATATACATGGCCTGTTTAGTAAAGCCAAGGCCTTCAGCAAACTGCTTGAAAGTATTGAAAACAAGCATGGGTATCAGTGATAAACCCAGCAGAATAAGGAATGGCCTTGCCAGTTTAACCACTTCGGGCGATTGGTTTAAATTGCCCAGCAACAACTCAAAACCAAAACAGATCAACAAACAAAGTACCAGGCTGCTGATAATGTTTATTAATAAGCTGCTGGATAAAAGCCGGCCGCATTCGGCATAGTTCTTACTGCCATTTTGTTGTGCAATAAGCGGGGTGATGGCATAACTTATCCCTATGCCCACTACCATGGCTACAGTGAATATACTGTTTACTAATGATACTGCCGCCAGGGCTATTGTACCTGCAAAATGACCAACGATAATGCTATCGCTGGTTTGTACCAGTACATGCCCTAACTGTGATACCACCACCGGGATGGCCAGCCTCAAATTTTCATGATAATGCGGTTTGTATTTTTGATAGAGGGCTTTCATAAGCATTTATGGCGCGGTAAATATAGGCAACCAGTTATAAATTTGCTGGTAGGAAATTTAGCCATGCTGGTTTCAAAACAGGCGACCGGGTGGCTCACCCCCGGCCGAGGGTTGCCGAGGTGGCCGACCCCGGCCCTCGCCGCGCCAGTAAAATATTTAATTGCTTTAGTGCCTTAATTCGGCAAATTCTGATACAGATGATTACTTTTGCACTGTCTCACCAACTCAACATACATTGGAGCAACAGCAACTTACCACCGTCCAAACTGCTAAAGATCTGGGCCTTCTGCCTGCCGAATATGACCGCATAATTGAAATATTAGGCCGTGTGCCAAACTTTACCGAACTTTCCATTTTCTCAGTGATGTGGAGCGAGCACTGTTCGTATAAAAACTCCATTACCTGGTTAAAAACACTGCCTAAAGATGGCCCGCGTATGCTGGCCAAGGCAGGTGAGGAAAATGCCGGCCTGGTTGACCTTGGCGATGGTATTGGCTGCGCTTTTAAAATAGAATCACACAATCACCCCTCGGCCTTAGAACCTTACCAGGGTGCGGCAACAGGAGTTGGCGGCATTAACCGTGATATATTTACCATGGGCGCACGCCCCATTGCTCAGTTAAATTCCCTGCGTTTTGGTGATCTGAACCTGGATAAAACCAAGTGGCTGGTAAAAGGCGTCGTAAAAGGCATCAGCCACTATGGTAACGCCTTTGGTATACCGACTGTAGGCGGCGAACTTGCTTTTGACGAATGTTATAATATCAATCCGTTGGTCAATGCTTTCTCGGCCGGGATAGTTAAGGCAGGTGAAACAGTTTCGGCCACATCTTACGGGGTAGGGAACCCGGTTTATATTGTAGGTTCGGCTACCGGTAAGGACGGCATACACGGCGCAGCCTTTGCCTCTAAAAACATTACCGAGGATTCGGTGAATGATCTGCCGGCGGTGCAGGTAGGAGATCCGTTCCAGGAAAAATTACTGTTAGAGGCCACGTTAGAAGTAATTAAGACCGGCGCTGTAGTTGGTATGCAGGATATGGGCGCGGCAGGTATCATCTGCTCCAATTCTGAAATGAGCGCCAAAGGCGAACACGGGATGCGCATTGACCTCGATAAGGTACCAACCCGCCAGGAAAACATGAAGCCCTTTGAGATACTGCTTTCCGAATCGCAGGAGCGGATGCTGATCGTAGTGCATAAAGGCCGAGAGGCTGAAGTGGAAGCCGTTTTTGATAAGTGGGATCTGAACTGTGCCATTATCGGCGAAGTAACCGATACTAAACGCCTGCATTATTACATGAACGGCGAACTGGTAGCAGATGTACCTGCTGCCGACCTGGTTTTAGGGGGTGGCGCACCTGTTTACGAACGTGAATACCGCGAACCTGCCTATTATGCCGAAAACCAACAGTTCAACATAGAAGATGTAAAAGAACCGGAAAACCTGATAGATGTAGCTGAGCACCTGATATCGCATCCTAATATTGCCTCCAAACGCTGGGTGACCGATCAGTACGATTCTATGATCGGTACCTCAACTATAACCACCAACCGCCCCAGCGATGCTGCCGTTGTGGCCGTAAAAGGTACAGATAAGGCTATCGTATTAACCGTTGACTGCAACTCGCGCTATGTATACGCCGACCCGCATAAAGGCTGTGCTATTGCCGTAGCCGAAGCCGCCCGTAATATTACTTGTGCAGGCGGCGAACCGGTAGCTATCACTAACTGCCTAAATTTTGGCAACCCATACAATCCCGAAGTATACTGGCAGTTTGTTGGGGCCATTAAAGGAATGGGAGAGGCCTGCACCAGGTTTGAAACACCTGTAACCGGCGGTAATGTTAGCTTTTATAACCAGTCATCTGATGAAGGGCCGGTATTCCCTACGCCAACCATAGGGATGTTAGGCGTAATGGATGACCGTGATAACCTGATGACATTAGACTTTAAGCAGCCTGATGACCTGATATATTTGATAGGTGAATCCGTTAATGATATTGCCTCATCGCAATACCTGGCATCTTATCATAAAATTACAAAAGCGCCTGCGCCTTATTTTGATCTGGATAAAGAATATGATACTCACCAGGTTATTAAACAACTAATACAGCATAAAATTATCCAGTCTGCACATGATGTGGCCGATGGCGGTTTATTCATCGCACTGGTTGAGTCGGCCATGCCAAACGGTTTGGGATTTGATATTTCGTGCGATAACAGCATCCGTAAAGATGCTTTCCTCTTTGGCGAGGCCCAGGGACGAATTGTGGTAAGCATTGCCCCTGCAGACCAGGAACGCTTTATTGAGTTGATGGCTACCAGCGAGATAGATTTTAGTTTATTAGGCACTGTTGCCCATGAAGGGAACTTAATGATAGATGAAGAATTATTTGGCAATATCCAGGATGTAAAACTGGTTTATGATAATGTATTGCATGTGATATTGGGCGAATAATTAATCAAGTCCTGATGTTTCATTTCAAGCAATTTAGCATAGATCAGCAGGATTGCGCTATGAAGATCAATACAGACGGTGTATTGTTAGGCGCTATAGCCGAAGCAGATAATCCATTAAACATAATAGATGTAGGCACAGGCACAGGTGTAATAGCGCTTATGCTGGCCCAGCGTTTTCAGAATTCAGTCGTCGATGCCATAGAGATTGAAAAATCTGCGGCCGTTACTGCAAAAAGCAATTTTTCAAATTCGCATTTCTCCAAGCGGATAAAATTGTACCATATTTCATTTAAAACATTTTTTAAAACTTATCCTGATAAAAAGTATGATCTGATTGTAACTAATCCGCCATTTTATATCAACTCATTGCAATCGCCGGAAGCTAATAAAAGGATAGCGAAACATGCCAATGAAGATTTTTTTAGGGGTCTTATAAATAGTGCTTCCCTTCAACTTAATCAAACGGGGCTTTTATGGATGATATTACCCATACACACCGCACATTTGGTTAAGCAATTAGCTCATGGCGCCGAACTACACTTACAGCAGGTCATCAACATCCGGTCTTATCGCTATTCGGATCCGCATCGCGAAATTTTGGTATTTGGTTTGCATTATGTAAAAACAATGTTTGCAAATTTTATTATATACGATGCGCCCAAACTGTATTCCGAGCAATACAAAACCGTTTTAAAGGATTTCTTCACTATATTTTCTTGATCTGAATGACACGTATTGGTCTATTATCTGATACTCATAGCTACTTGGATGATAAGATTCTTCGGCATTTTGATAATTGTGACGAAATATGGCATGCCGGTGATTTGGGTAACAAAGAGGTAGCAGACCGGCTGGCCGAACACAAACCACTGAAAGCGGTATATGGGAATGTAGATGGGGCGGATTTGCGGAAGTTATTCCCCGAACACCTGCATTTTAAATGTGAAAATGTAAGTATCTGGATGACCCACATAGGCGGCTATCCGGGCAGGTACAATCCTGCCATAAAAAAAGAATTGTACACTAAGCCACCGCAACTATTTATCTGCGGCCATTCGCATATTTTAAAGGTAATGTTTGATCCTAAAATTAGATGCCTGTGTGTAAATCCTGGCGCAGCAGGTAAACAGGGTTGGCATAAGGTAAGGACATTAATTAAATTTTGTATTTCTGACGAAAAAATACATAACTTAGAAGCAGTAGAGTTATTAAAATAGATGTAAATTATACACTAAGTATATGAAGGTAGTTAAAACATTAGGACAGTTTATTATTGAAAAGCAGGCTGATTTCCCATACGCGAAAGGCGAACTTTCCCGGTTATTGAGGGATATTGGCATTGCTGCCAAACTTGTTAACCGGGAGGTTAATAAAGCGGGTTTAGCAGATATTATTGGCGATGCCGGCAGTATTAACGTGCAGGGCGAAGGCCAAAAGCTACTTGATGTTTACGCAAACGAGCAATTTATAGCTGCGCTGAAAAGCGGCGGTGAGTGCTGTACCATCATATCAGAGGAAAATGATGAGTACATTTATATTGACTCAGAAATTTCTAAAAATGCTAAATATGTGGTAGCCATGGATCCACTCGATGGTTCCTCAAATATTGATGTGAACGTAGGTGTGGGTACTATATTCTCCATTTTCCGCCGTAAAAGCAAAGATGGTGAGGCCACTAAGGAAGACGTGCTGCAAAAAGGCACAGAACAGATAGCTGCAGGTTACATCATCTACGGTTCATCAACCATGCTGGTATACACTACTGGCAAAGGTGTGAACGGTTTTACACTTGACCCATCCATTGGCGAATTTTGCTTATCGCATCCTAACATGACCATCCCTAAGGATGGGACGATATATTCAATAAATGAAGGTTACTATGCCCATTTTCCTGACGGCGTAAAAAAGTACATCAAATTTTGCCAGGTAGAGGATGATAAAACCAACCGCCCTTATACTTCGCGCTACACTGGTTCAATGGTGGCTGATCTGCACCGCAATATGATCAAAGGCGGTATATTTATTTATCCTATCACCGCAAAATCTCCTAAAGGCAAATTACGTTTGGTTTATGAGTGTAACCCTATGGCCTTTATTATTGAGCAGGCAGGCGGTAGGGCCACTGATGGTTATAACCGGATATTAGACCTGGAAGTAACTGAACTGCATCAGCGTTCGGCCATTTTTATTGGTTCAGAGAACATGGTAAATAAGGCAGAAGAAATGATGTCGTGCTTTTCGCCGCAAGTAACTAAAAAAAGTTTTGAAGGGGTGGTTTCGGTACAGTAAAAAGACTAATTAACTGTTTATTTGCTTATTTGCCCTATAATATTTGTGACTGATTCTTTTACCTTAAATCCATTAAGCTGTCTACACCCAGTATCTTACGGCTGGTAAAGCCTTCGGCAAATTTTACGCCAATGGCCTTGCCAAACTCTCGGCCACGCCCTTCAACCACGGCGGTAAATTGAGGCGAGGATATATATGTTTGCGGTTCATCCTCGTTCCAGCCGGGGTTATAAAACTGGGATTCATAGGCGAAAACGCTGACCATTTTTTTGTCCCAATAGTCACTAACATCAATAACCACATCAGGTTTAATATAATTATCCTGTATAAAGTGCAGCACCTGTTTAGGGCGCCAGGCTTCCTGGGGCAAGCCATCAGCATCAAGTGTTTCAATCTTTATCAGGCCTGATAAAAATGCGGCAGCTTCCACCAGCGCCTCCAGCCGGTCCACCTGCACTACGCCGGCGCGGGCGAACCCGGCGGCGAATGCCTCGTTCGAGCCGGCCAGCGAGCCGGTGTGCGACATCGCTGCCGCGGCACCGGCGCGACCAGTCGCCATCTTG
>CAZZVY010000005.1:0-44103 GCA_964657585.1 uncultured Mucilaginibacter sp.
ATTACCAGCACACCGCCGGCTTTAACAAATTGCTCTATCGCATCAACGTCCTTTGGCATAATATAATTAGGGTTAGGGCTTTCCTTTTTAGTATCCGGATCTACAATAATATAAATATCGGTACCTTTCAGGTTAGCCGCCGTCGGCGCAGTATCCAGCGATTTCAATTTGGCGCCTTCCTTTACAAAGGCATCTCCCCAGTTGCTGTAACCGTTCAGGTCCTTCTCTTCCCAAAGGTAATGGAAGCGTTCGTCTTTTCCATCGGCACCTTTATGCACTTCGTGGTTAAAATAGTAATCGAGCGTAACAGTTTGCGCGCGGGTTATTGCGGGTACAATGGTTACCGCAAGCATGGTCAAGAGTTTAAAATGTCTTTTCATATTATCGGTTTATAATTAAGCCCCCTCTAAATTTCCCCCCGGAGGGGAGACTTTTGGAGCATTGTTTATTTTTTAAAGCCTTCCCCTTCCGGGGAGGGTTGAGTAGGGCTTCCTTACACTCCCCCATATACTGAAAATCCGCCATCCACGCATATCATTGACCCGGTTACAAAGGCCGATGCATCGCTTAACAGCCATACCAGTGCGCCTATCAGTTCATCAGGTTTACCAAACCGTTTGAACGGCGTTTGCTTGATAACCGCCTCACCGCGCTGGGTGTAGCCGCCATCCGGTGTGGTTAGCAGGTTGCGGTTTTGTTCCGTTAGGAAAAAACCCGGCGCCAGGGCATTCATTCGTATCTTATCGCCGTAACGGTTAGCCAGCTCTACCGCAAACCACTGGTTATAACAATCAACCGCGGCCTTGCCCATATTATAACCTAACACACGCGAAATTGCCCGTTTGGAATTCATGGATGAGATGTTCACAATACTGCCGCTGCCCGTTCTTGCTATCAATTCGCCAAATACCTGCGTAGGGATCACCGTGCCCCACAGGTTTACTTCGGTAGTACGTTTCATACCCTCCATATTCATACTAAATATGTCCTGATCGGGCATCAGTACCCCTTGGGGCATATTGCCGCCGGCAGCATTTACCAAACCATCAAGCCGGCCAAATTCGGCCCAAACCTTTTCTTTGGCAGCCATCAGTTCGCCGGTATTCAACACATCGGCAATCAGGGCTATGGCTTTACCGCCGTTGGCGTTTATTTCGGCAGCGCGCTGTTCGGCTACTTCGGCATTGCGGCCCAGGATGCCCACAGCGCCTCCGGCTGCCACAATACCATCAATAAATGATTTTCCTAAAATACCGGTTCCGCCGGTTACTACAATTACCTTCCCGGCTAATGAATAATTATTTTCCAATGTGATGATGTCCTTTCTGATAAATAAAAACTATTGCAGGTCAGGGATGGCAATCGGGTCCATATCTGTATAGTCCTGGTTCTCGCCTGCCATGCCCCATATAAATTTATAATTGCTGGTAGCACTGCCGCTGTGGATGCTCCATGGCGGCGAAACTACAGCTTCATAATTGTTCATCATAATCAAGCGTGTCTCCTGCCCTTCGCCCATATAGTGCACTACCTTATTGCCGGTTGGAACATCAAAATAAAAATATGCTTCCATACGCCTGTCGTGCGTGTGGGCTGGCATGGTATTCCAAACACTGCCCGGTTCCAGAATGGTTAAGCCCATCACTAATTGGCAGCTGCGGATGCCATCTAAAAAAATATACTTATTAATGGTGCGTTTATTGGCTGTTTCCATGGCTCCAAGGTGTACCTTAACAGCATCGTCGTTAGTCATTAATACGGTTGGATAGGTCATGTGCGCAGGCGATGACAAAATGAAGAACACTGCAGGCGCACCTGTATCTGCGCTGGCAAAGCTTACCTCCCTGGTGCCTTTGCCTAAATATAAACAATCCAGCTTATTTACACTGTAAGCTGTACCATCGGCTGTTACAGTACCATTGCCGCCAACGTTAATAATACCCATTTCGCGGCGTTCTAAAAAATATCCGGCGCGCAGGTTAGGGTAATTACGCAGGTTTAATGCCTCGCCCAGTGGCGATGCACCTCCTACTATCATGCGGTCGTAATGGGTATAGGTTAAGTTTAATTCCCCGGGTTTAACAATATCATCCAACAGGAAACGCTCACGTATTTGCGCAGTTTGATATGCCTTAAAATCCTCGGGGTGTACGCTGTGTATTACTTTCAAGATATTTAAAAATTAACGGTAAGTTTTATATTGCAGATAAATGCAAGTGTACAATGTTACGCGTTAAAATCCAAACCGATAATATCTTAATGAGCTTACTTTTTGTAAAATGAATAATACGTTAATCAGGGTGCTATCAATCAATTTAATCGCGGTCCTGCACCTTATCGTTCGATATCTCTTCCAAATAGCCGCTATTGTTTATAGCATACCGGGCACCTATCGTATCTGGGTTATTTTCATAAACCATCGGCTTGCTTTCCGCAGTTCTTTTGTTGTTTGTAATTAATGGCAATATAATAAGGCAAAGCACAGCAAGGGTATGGGCTAATGTAATCATTTCTGGATGAGTTTACTTACAATTGGTATACAAAAATAATAAATTATATGCAGGCATAACAAATTTAATATTGTTATATCACCTTAATACGGAAATCAGACCCGGCGGGATATGATATATATGGTTAAATACGTAATTTACATCGGTACCATTGATTTTCCACAAAAAAAGCCCCGCGTTGTACGGAGCTCGATTTAAAAAAACTAAACACTAAAATTTTCCATAAAAATTTCCCCCTTGCAATCATCCCCTCAAATCTCCCCCGTAGGGGGGGGAGACTTTTTAAAACCTTGCACAGTTTTATTTTATTGAAGGAGACATATATGCTTTTTATAGCCCTCGGTTCAGGGGAGGGTTTGGGCGGGGCATCTTGCGCTTTAGGAAAGAAAGTAAGCGCCGAAAGCCAAACTATTTATTAGGCTGCGGCGTGGTCCTCAAATATGGCTTTATCACCTTATGCCCCTTTGGGAATTTAGCCGGTATATCTTCGGTTTTGATAGACGGCAGCACCACTACATCTTCGCCGTCTTTCCAGTCGGCCGGGGTTGCTACACTATGGTAAGCGGTTAATTGCAGGGAATCTATTACCCTTAAAATTTCCTGGAAGTTACGCCCTGTTGAGGCCGGATAAGTAATGATGAGTTTTATCTTTTTATCCGGGCCGATAATAAACAGCGACCTTACGGTGGCATTCAGCGAGGCGTTAGGATGTATCATGTCATACGCCTCGGCAATTTTGCGGTCCTGGTCGGCAATAATAGGGAAAGTTACTTCAACGCCCTGCGTTTCGTTGATATCCTTTATCCACCCCTGATGGGATTCGGCCGAATCTACACTAAGCGCGGCCACTTTTACATTGCGTTTGGCAAATTCTTCTTTAAGCCCGGCGGTTTTACCAAGTTCAGTAGTGCAAACCGGCGTATAATCGGCCGGGTGGCTAAACAGTACTCCCCAGCTATCGCCTAAAAATTCGTAAAAATCAATTTCGCCCTGGCTGGTCTGTGCTTTAAAATTTGGCGCATCATCGCCTAATCGTATACTCATGTTTTTATTGTTAAGTTATTTGTTATTAAACCGGTTAACATTAAACTGATTTAATAGGATTAATTTGCTAATAGCTATCCGGAAATTTGAAAGAGGGAGCACCGTAAACGGCAAGGGAGTTTTGTTCACTCGCTTATCTTTCTCCGCATAGTAACGGAGCAGGAATTAGCACCTTATTACCGCCTAAGGCATGGTACAGGTTGCTAAGACGTCTTCGGGCCTTTCCCTCAGTCTTTCTGGATAAGTAAATAAAGAACGATTACGGAAGCAAATATAAGTGCTGTTTTTATAAATACAAATAAATTCTATAGATTTAGTAGGACAAATTTTTAAACTGCTGATAATCAATAAAAATAATTAGAGGGTATCTTATTTATACATATCTATAATATACACCTGTTTTTTGTTGCTAACCATTATTCAACGATATGCTACCTTTGCCATTCTTTATTAAATTGCCAGTGCAGGCCTATCAAGCCGCCGGTGTTATCGCTAAAATTGCCGGCGTCAAGCGCAAAGCCAGCAGAGATGTTTACATTTTTGGATACACTGTAATACAATTCCTGCAAGCTATAGAACTGGTTAAGGTGAGCGTTGCTGCCCGGCGGCGTCCCGCTGGTATAGGTCAATCTGGTTTTGCCAGATAGCTTGTTGCTGAACTGCAGCAGCAACCCTATGTTACCGCCTACAATGGCATTAAAGATAATATTTGAATTACCAGGAATATCCGCATTGCTGCTCCATTCAAACGGTTTAACGCCTTGTGCCTGGTAATACGCATAATCCTGTGCCCGGTAGCGGTTAACAAAAAGCGGTGTGCCCACAATCATATTATCATATTCCCAGCCTGTACGGTAATATCCGTTATTGTATAAACCCTGCCTTGTTGAAACCGGGGCATAATTTTCCTGCTGCCTGGTATAAATAAATTCTGCCAGTACCTTCTTTACCAGTGCCGACTTACTTTTTGGTTTAAAGCTGATGCCCGAAAGGTTATCAATATTACGGATGTCTACCCCTTCAGGCCCGTCAAACGGAGTTTGATGGTAAAAATGGATCAGCGCACTGTTTGTCTCCAGATCAAAACCTGCTTCAACCAGCCCGCGTTGGTCACCGGCATGGTAAGGCCCGTAAATAAGTCCTGACGGATCAGTTCCGGTACCATCATCGGCACCGGCTTTGGCAAAAAACACATTTAAAAACCCGTTGAATGAACGGTCTAACTGAATACCAGGCCGTTCCCCGCCCCACTCGGCATAGTGCTGGGCGCCGATAAAAAACCTGAACTTCCGTTTACCAGCCCGCAGGTATAAGTTCTTCTCATGGTAAAACGAGTTAAGATAGCGGTCGCTTCCCAGCCAGCCGTGGCTTAGCTCACCTTTTACCTGCAGCCAGCCATTGGTAAAAGGCACGTTAACATAATCTGTTAAGGCAATAGTAATTTGCGGTATAGGCAAGGCATTGCCGCTTACGCCCAATGACCCGCTTGACAGGTCCTGATCTACTTCTCCAGGAATATATTTGAAACGGCCGCCCCTGATCTCTAAATGTTTATAACCCAGTTTAACATAGCCCTCCTGCAGTGTGTTATCATTAAAATGATTATTATTGATAACGGTAGCGCCATATTTTACATAAAACTCCGGCTGTGCGATGCCTGTGGGGTTAGACAGACTAATATAATTTTTCCCAAAATAACTGGCGTTGCTAAAACCAACATAAGTTGAAGCATCATACTGTTTATCGGTTATTGCACCCCAGCGGTTAGCAACCAGCCAAAGCGGCTGGTAACCATCTTTGGCAATAGTACCAATAGAGCCGGCATTTACTTGCAGTGAGTCAGTATTTTGCGCATAACATTTAGCAATAATTAAAAAATAGCATATAAAAGTTAATAATCTTCTCATAATCAAAAAGTTATCAAGTAAGTTAACCATATTCAGGCAAGATAATAATTTGACGGTATAAATAAGAACGTGCGGCAGGTATAGGTACCAATTTCTTAAGAGCGCCTATTTTAACACGGGATATGTAATGGCAAACAGTTGTGCTGCTTACAACACTGCATAACCATTGCGATAGTTGCGGCTGCAAAAGGAACCTTTATGCTGATCATTGCCTGGCAGAGATTGGGCCGATAGAATTGTTGTTTTTAGATCCACTTTCCCTTAACAGCCACATGCTGTAACCTATATCAGTAAAATGGTCTCCCCGGTTATGGTTAGGGAACCATTGTATCCGCATTTTATCGGTGCCTGTAAACATTAACAACGCCTCAACCGTACAACTGCAGGAAGTATACGTAAATTCCATTGGCGACGGCTGCTTTGTAAAATCAATCTTATACTTAACATTGGAGGCCGAGTCGCCATGCATTTCAATCATAATATCATCATCAACAAAAAATAGCTTTATATCAGCTGGCTTTTTTGTTTCATAATTATCATTATTAAAGTAATTGCCTGTCCATCGGCCTTTTAAATCTTTGTAGGTAACCGGCCGTAAGTCCGTTTCGTGTGTATCAGGTTTTACTTTAGTATAGGTCCTGTCATTTTTAGTCAGGTAACTGGCAAATTTCGTGATAAAGGTGCCATGGCATATAAACGTACTGTCGTTCAAAAAAGTGATTTCCGCTTTTTGATAATTAGGGTGCTTTTCACGATCTACATCAAAACTGAAATCAATATTGATAACCTTTCCGCCAGTTCGTGTGCGATAATTAAAATAAGCGCACAGCCTGTTATCAGGTGTTACAACTGCGCCTTTGCTGTCACTAATAAATAACAGGTCGTCCGCATGTCCATTGCTTAACTGAGTTCGCCATCGGCCTTCAAATTTTAATGGTAAGTTTTGTGCAAATAAGCAATTACACCAGCAGGCGGTTATAATTAATAAACAGGCTCTATACATTATTAATGGTTTAGACTGCCAAGATATTAAAAAACAATGATAAATTAAATAAGGCTGCAGTATTGCAGCGCCCAATACCTATCACAAACGTTACTTTGAAATCCGTAATTTTAGCCTATCTTGCTTTTTAAAATTGTATTGAAAACTTTACACTATTGAGTTCAAATGAATAAATTTTTCCTTTCTGCTATTCCGCTGGCATTAGCATTAACAGCTAACGCGCAACAGCCCAAAGCTTACACCGCCGATGATTATAAACGTGCCGAAGGCCAGATGACGGCAGCGCTTAGTCCGCTGGTTACACGCAGCGGCATACGCCCCAACTGGACGGCTGACGATAAATTCTGGTACCGCACTTCTGCCGCCGAAGGCAACCAGTTCATTTTGTTTAATCCGGCCAAAGGGACAAAGGTGCCGGCTTTTGACCATGCAAAACTGGCGGCGGCGCTGTCAACCGCTACAGGCAAAAGCTATACAGCCGCTGCCCTGCCGTTTGATGCCATAGTTTTTGCAGACAACGGGAAAGGGGTGATATTTATGGTTGACGGTAAACAAATGAAGTTTAACAGCACCAGCGTTGCACCGGATAGTACCCCGGTACAATTCCCGGCGGCTGCAGGCGGTGGTTTCGGTGGCCGTGGGGGCGGTGGCCGCAGGGGTGGCGGCGGCCGCGGCGGTAACCCTAATGAGGTATTATCTCCGGATGGAAAGCAAGCGGCTTACATTAACAATTTTAACCTGTATGTGCGTGATGTTGCCAGCAACAAGACAACGCAATTAACTACAGATGGGGTTAAGGATGATGGCTACGCTACGGATAATGCCGGCTGGGCGCAGGGTACCAGGCCAATACTGGTTTGGTCGCCTGATTCAAAAAAGATAGCTACTTTTCAGCAGGATGAACGTACCGTAAATGATATGTACCTGGTTAATACCAAGGTTGGCGCACCGGTGCTGCGCGCCTGGAAGTACCCTTTACCCGGCGATAAAGTTATCCCGATGCTGCGCAGGGTAATTATTGATGTGGAAACGCCTAAAGTGATCAGCCTTCAGTGCGCGCCCGACCCGCACCGCTCTACCCTGAGCGATGATATTAAGGGCGGCGAAGGATGGGCCGATGTATACTGGAGCGATGATGCTACCAAACTGGTTTTCGCTTCGACAGACCGCGACCATAAAACGGAAAAAGTGCGCATGGCCGATGCATCAACGGGGGCAGTGCGTGAAATATTCCAGGAAACGGTAAAAACCCAGTTTGAATCGGGCTGGAGCAGCATTAACTGGCGCTATCTCAGCAAAACCAACGAAATATTATGGTTTTCGGAACGGGATAACTGGGGGCACCTTTATTTGTACGATGCCAATACAGGTACATTAAAGAACCAGATAGACAAAGGCGATTGGGTACAGGCAGCCTTAGAAAAAGTGGACGAAAAGAACCGCATCATCTATTTTATGGCTGATGGGCTGGAGCCGGAAAACCCTTATTACGGCCAGCTGTGCAAGGTTGGTTTTGATGGCAAGGGCTTTACCGTATTAACTCCCGGCCCCGGTAACCACTCGGCAACCTTTTCGCCATCGGGCAATTATATTGTAGACACCTATTCTAAACCTGATGTTGCACCGGTAACTGTATTGCGCGATTTGAAGGGCAAACAGATCACCGAACTGGAAAAAACAGATGTGTCTAAACTTGTTGCCTCGGGCTGGAAACCTGCCATACCTTTTTCTGTAAAGGCGCATGACGGTAAAACCGATATTTACGGCATTATGTGGACGCCCCGCAATATGGAGACCGGTAAGAAATACCCTGTTATTGATTACATATATCCGGGCCCGCAGGGCGGCAGCGTTGGCAGCTGGAACTTTGTGGTTGCCAAGGGAGATAATAATGCACTGGCCGAACTGGGCTTTGTAGTTGTTGAAATTGAAGGTACCAGCAACCCGTACCGCTCAAAAAGCTTCCATGATATGAGTTATGGCAACATGGGCGATAACACGCTGGCCGACCAGGTGACCGGCATACAGCAGTTAGCTGCCAGGTACAGCTATATGGATATTGATAAGGTAGGCATCTGGGGCCACTCGGGCGGGGGCTTTGCTACCGCTGGCGCTATGTTCCGCTATCCTGATTTCTTTAAGGTAGGTATAGCCGAGTCGGGCAACCACGAGAACCTGAACTATGAAGATAATTGGGGCGAGCGTTATAACGGCCTTGTCAGTAACTCCGATTATCCGGCGCAAGGCAACGAGAACATTGCTAAAAACCTTAAAGGCAAACTTATGCTGGCCCATGGCTTAATGGATAATAACGTACCTCCGCAGAACACGCTGTTAGTTGCCGAAGCGCTGGAACGTGCCAACAAAAGTTTTGACCTGGTGATATTCCCTAACAGCCCGCATGGCTATGGACAGTATTCCAGCTACATGATGCGCCGCCGCTGGGATTATTTTGTAAAAAACCTGCTTGGTGTTGAACCCCCTGTTGATTATCAGATTGGCGGCGGCGGTTTTTAGCGCGGATAACGATTTGCGAAGGACGCCTTGGTATCAGGGCGTCTTTTTAGTTAATAACGGGTTTTGCTGTTCAAGAATTCGACTAAAGCTATTTCACCTTAACCTACGGCTCATATGATTATCACAATATCTTGAAAAACAATTACTTAAAAATTAATTTAATTAAAGGTTAACTCTGAAATTCGCAGAAAAAGCAAATTATAGCACTGAGATAATTATCAAAAATCCAGCGGCCCCAGTCGGCGCATGTTTTTTAAGATGAGGTATTGGTGATGGCTTACCCGGTAATCAGGGTTGGTTGGCGACCACTTCAATGGATCAGGAAATATAGAGGCTATAGCAGCACTTTGCTTTTTGGTGAGTTGTGAAGCGTGCACATGGTAATAAGCCTGTGAGGCGGCTTCTATGCCATATATGCCGTCCCCCATTTCAATCTCGTTCAGGTAAACCTCCATAATGCGCTTTTTGCTCCAGAAAATTTCTATCAGCATAGTAAACCAGGCCTCAAAGGCTTTACGTACATAAGAGCGCCCCGGCCACAGGAAAACATTTTTGGCCGTTTGCTGCGATATGGTGCTGCCCCCTATCAGTTTATGGCTTTTGGCATTTTTATCTATGGCCCGTTCCATGGCCTTAAAATCAAAGCCGTAATGGTCTAAAAACTTCTGGTCCTCGGCAGCTACAGCAGCGCGTTTCATCGGTTCGGCTATCGAATCAAAGTCCACCCAATGCTTATCTATCTTCCACTCTTTACCGTCAGCCTTACGCTCAAAGCCGCGCGTTATCATCAGCCAGGTAATCGGCGGATTTACAAAGCGGTACAATAAAACCCAAAGCACGCTTAGCCCTACAAAAAGTATCAGGAATAATTTAATTATGCGCCAGATGAGTTTCCAGATACCATTCATGCTACTAAAATAATTAAAATCGAAATGCGGATTGCCAAATGAGAAAGTATTTAACATCGCCACAACAGATACAAAATATAGTAAGCAGAGATGAGTGTACTGAAGCAAAGTTTAAATATTAAATACAAAAAAGGGCGTTCGGATCACCGAACGCCCTTAATATCATTTCGCGAAATTCACATCCCGATCTTCACATTTAACTTACTCTGCTACTACCTCAAAAGGCACCTGCACCTTAACTTCTTTGTGCAGGTTTAAGTTTGCTACATATTCGCCAACCATTTTGGGTTCGGTTTCAAATGTAATACGGCGGCGGTCAACCTCAAATCCTTGTTTCTTTAAGGCATCGGCTACTTGTATCGTGTTGATAGCGCCAAATATTTTAC
This sequence comes from uncultured Mucilaginibacter sp., assembly GCA_964657585.1. Classification (GTDB taxonomy): domain Bacteria; phylum Bacteroidota; class Bacteroidia; order Sphingobacteriales; family Sphingobacteriaceae; genus Mucilaginibacter. The sequence goes on from CAZZVY010000005.1 coordinate 10,276, forward strand.
CGCTTTCGCCGGCCTTAGCGCCAATGGTTAATTTAACACCCTCTAACTTAGCAGCAATAGCATCAGCATCCTTACGGATTTTTTCTTGCTTAAATTGCGCCTGTTTAATGTTCTCGGCCAATACCTTACGTGCCGACGGTGTAGCTAACTGGGCAAATCCCTGCGGTATCAAAAAGTTACGGCCATATCCTGGTTTTACGTTAACTATGTCGTCTTTCTCGCCCAGGTTCTTAATATCTTGTTTTAAAATAACTTCCATGTTTTAAACCTCCCGATTATTTTAATGAATCCGTAACGTACGGCAGTAAACCTATATGACGTGAGCGTTTAACGGCCTGGGCCACTTTGCGCTGAAACTTTAACGAAGTACCGGTTAAACGGCGCGGTAAAAGCTTACCCTGATCGTTAATGAACTTCAATAAAAAGTTAGCGTCTTTATAATCAATATACTTGATACCGTTCTTTTTAAAACGGCAGTATTTTTTACGGTTATCGTCCACCTTGGGGGCGGTAACATATTGAATCTGTTCGTTTGCCATTATTTTGCTTCCTCCGTTTTAGCTGGTTTCTTGTTGAACGCACCGCTGCGTTTTTTCTCGTTGTAAGCTATGGCATGTTTATCCAAAGCAATAGTAAGGAAACGTACCACACGCTCATCACGCTTAAGTTCAATCTCCAGTTTGCTGATCAATTCACCCGGAGCCCTGTATTCAGTAAGGTGATAGTATCCCGTCGCTCTCTTTTGGATGGGGTACGCTAATTTTCTCAGACCCCAATTATCCTCCTGGATAATTTCGGCTCCGTTATCTGTAAGGACCTTTGCGAATTTGGCAATTACCTCTTTCGCAGCTTCCTCTGATAACAACGGGGTCAGAATGATTACGGTTTCGTACTGTTGCATTTATTTGATTTTTATTTATTCCCGATTTATAAAACGGGGACGCAAATGTAGCAAGTATTTATTAAGTATCAAAGTGTTGATTTTAAATTTAATAAGCGTGAACACGGGCGGTTAACCAATGTAAATATGCCGGTTGTAATACCCCATTGGGTAGGGGAGAAGTGTACCATGCTTTTAGGTTATACTATTCACTATTAATGAAAATAATCAGGCAATCTTATTAATATGTCCAATCATGGTCAAGATATTATGGTGTTGCCTTTGGGCTGGGATTCCGCTCATACTACACAGGCCTTAGCCACAAGCCTGTATCCGCTGCCATCCCTAACGCAAAAAAATAATCTGAATTAGAATTGTCAGAATTCAAGAATTAGCAAAATAAATTGAGCGAAGATTTGCATTACTAAAGCAACATTTTAAATATTACTACTAACCGGTCAAAAACAATGTAAAAAATTCTGTATTTAAATAAAGAAATAAAAATTAAAATATTTATAATCAGTATTATATATAAATTATATAAATTAATAATTTAAAAATTATGTAATTTTAAAATCAGTGCTTTTTAATTAAAGTAATACTTTAGTAAGCGACATTATCGGTAAAAATCAATCGGTCTAATAGCTATTAAATCCAAACAAATTGCATCTTTGTAATGCTTACAGCGAATGTTACCGGGCAATGAGCATAACCAATTATGTTAGATAAACAGGGTATAGCCAAGCGTATTGCTAAAGAAATTAAGGACGGTTATTATGTCAATCTGGGTATAGGCATCCCTACCCTGGTGGCTAATTATATCCCCGACGGGATGGATGTAGTACTGCAATCAGAGAACGGCTTATTGGGTATGGGCCCCTTCCCTTTTGAGGGCGAGGAAGACCCGGATACCATTAATGCAGGCAAGCAAACCATTACTATGCTGCCTGGCTCCGCGGTGTTTGACTCGGCTATGAGCTTTGGCATGATCCGCGCAAAAAAAGTAAACCTCACTATTTTAGGCGCCATGGAGGTATCTGAAAACGGTGATATAGCTAACTGGAAAATCCCGGGCAAAATGGTAAAAGGAATGGGTGGCGCCATGGACCTGGTGGCCAGCGCCGAGAATATTATTGTAGCCATGCAGCATGTAAATAAGGCCGGGGAATCTAAACTGCTCCCGGCCTGTACACTGCCCCTTACCGGCATTAATTGCGTAAAAAAAATAGTGACCGAACTGGCCGTGCTGGATGTATTGCCCTGCGGCGGTTTTAAGCTGATTGAGCGTGCACCCGGTATTAGTATTGAAGATATAATAAAAGCTACCGCCGGTAAACTGATAGTTGAAGGATACGTGCCAGAAATGAACCTATCCTGATCCTTGCCAAAAGAGAGGACTTTAGAACCTTGCAAAATTGAATCGAAGATTTGTCCTCCTCTTTGGGAAAGTGGGAGGGGTTACTCTATATAACTCTCTAAAATCTTAAACCCGCCATCAGTAGCCAGTTCTACCCGGTCTATAACCTTTGGCAGCAGCAGGCACTCCCCCATTTTTAGAATAGCTTCCCCGCCATCATATTTAACAGTAAGCGCACCGGCTACACAAACATAAATCACAAACGAATCAAGATCGCTGTAATCCTTATTAACACCTTCTGTATAATCCATCACATTGGTAGTAAAATACGGGCATTTAACCAGGTGCACGTCAGTATTCTTTTGTGGCTGGTACTCGGTTTTATAATCAGGGTAAACGTTGTAATCAAGGGCAGCCAGGGCAAGGTCGGTATGCAGTTCGCGTTTCTGGCCCTTGTCATCTACCCGATCAAAGTCGTAAATGCGGTAAGTAATATCTGATGTTTGTTGTATTTCGGCTATCAGCAATCCTTTGCCAATGGTATGCACACGTCCTGCCGGTAAAAAGAACACATCATCCGCACTTACCTGCTCCTTGTTCAGGATATCCATGATATGGCCGCTGTTAAAGGCCTGCAGGTATTTCTGTTCATCCAGCTGTTGATTAAAGCCTGCAATAAGTGTCGATCCAGGGTCGGCCTCTATCACATACCACATTTCAGTTTTACCAAAGGAGTTATGCCGTTTTTTAGCCAGTTCATCATTAGGGTGCACTTGTATAGATAACTCGTCATTAGCATCAATAAACTTCACCAGCAGCGGGAAGATATTGCCGAAATGATCATATACATGCTTGCCTACCAGTTCATCCTTGTACTGTTCTAAAATATCGGCCAAGGACTCCCCGGCCAGTGCGCCATTGGCAACAACAGACACATCGGTTTTAACCCCGGATATTTCCCAGGTTTCGCCGCAGTTAGGCAGTTCGCCAAAATCCTTGTGCAGGTAAGTTCTTATTTTTTGGCCGCCCCATATTTTATCTTTAAAAATGGTTTTGAATTGTAATGGGTATAAAGTAGACATAGGAGTTTTAGATTATAAGCTATTTAACATTTTTTTAACTGCATTAGTAAGAATAGGTATCTGATCTTCCCCAACACTTCAAAGTGTTGATAGTTAATACCAAAATAATTGTGGATTATTCTGTTACGGAAAACCGCGTATTTTAAACCAATCAATATCAGCATTGTTTTCTATGAATACTTCTGGAAGCCTGTTTGAAGCTTCAACTATAATTTCAAAAATTTTATCACCGCATCAAGTGTGTTAATATCAGCTACGAATTGTTCAAATGATAATGCGGTAGTGTAGAGGACTATTTTTCGGCACTTTCTAAAGTATCTTATAAAGCTTCGGGTGGCGCTCAGACTTAAATTATTGAAGCTGCCCCTATTTGAGACAGCTTCTTAAATGTTTATAGGAAACTATTGCTTTTATTTACGCTAACTTCTTTTTCAAATTTTCATCAATGGCTTCTAAAAACTCCTCAGTATACAAATAGTCTGTACCGTGCTCAACCTTCGGTTTAATGGTTATGGCCAGGTCTTTGGTCATCTTGCCGCTTTCTACAGTTTCCACGCAAACCTGCTCTAAAGTTTTGCAGAAATTGATCAGTTCCTGGTTATCGTCTAAAATCCCGCGGAACTCCAAACCACGTGTCCAGGCAAATATAGAAGCTATAGGGTTGGTTGATGTAGGGTTACCTTTCTGATACTCCCGGTAGTGTCGGGTAACGGTGCCATGCGCAGCTTCAGCTTCCATAACGGTACCATCGGGCGTAACCAGCGTCGATGTCATTAACCCTAAGGAACCAAAACCTTGCGCTACGGTGTCAGACTGTACGTCGCCATCATAGTTTTTACAGGCCCAAACAAAGTTGCCGTTCCATTTAAGCGCCGATGCTACCATATCGTCTATCAGCCGGTGCTCATAAGTAATGCCGGCCCCGTCAAATTTAGCTTTATAATCAGCCAGGTATATTTCCTCGAAAATATCTTTAAAACGGCCATCGTATTTTTTAAGGATGGTATTTTTAGTTGACAGGTACAGAGGCCAGCCTTTCATAAGCGCCTGGTTAAAGCAGGCATGTGCAAACCCGCGGATAGATTCGTCCGTATTATACATGGTAAGAGCAACGCCATCACCTTTAAAATTATATACCTCAAAGGATTGTTCTGCACCGCCATCTTCAGGTGTAAAAGTAACTGTTAGCTTGCCTTTGCCTTTAGTAACAAAATCAGTAGCCCGGTACTGATCGCCAAAGGCATGGCGGCCAATGCAGATCGGAGCTGTCCAGTTGGGTACCAGGCGTGGGATATTGCTCATCACAATCGGTTCACGGAAAACGGTACCATCCAAAATGTTACGGATTGTGCCATTTGGCGATTTCCACATTTGTTTTAAGTTAAACTCTTTTACACGTGCTTCGTCGGGCGTAATGGTAGCACACTTAATGCCTACCCCATATTGTTTTATAGCATTAGCAGCATCAATAGTAACCTGGTCATTGGTTTCATCACGGTATTCTATACCCAGGTCATAATATTTCACATCAAGCTCCAGGTAAGGAAATATCAGTTTATCTTTTATAAACTGCCATATAATACGGGTCATTTCATCCCCGTCCAACTCAACTACCGGGTTTGCTACTTTAATTTTTGACATAATATTTTATTTGGGTGTCTTTGTAAATTTTTCAAATATATAAAATTGGGTTTACTGATTTTTCATTTTTTGAACGGCTTTAAGAATGAATGTAAAAATTTATATACATTTGGGATAACAATATATTTACACTCATCGTTTTATATAATTATTGAATTAATTAAAACTTTTCACTTGAAAAAAATAATCCTTGCTGTATTTGTTGGCCTTACTGCAATGGCTGCACAGGCCCAGGTTGGGTATAACTATTCACAATATGATCTTGGCCTGTCGGCCAGCTTTATCAGCCCCAAAACAGATTTTCAAAACCCTCACAGCTCCGCTGCTTTTCATGCACACTTTACTTATAACTATACCCCTTTTTTAAATTACATAGCCGAGTTGCAAATAGGCTCGGTTAAAGCCGACAGTATCAGCGGCGTGGGCAATTATGCCTTCAATAATAATTATACAAGTATTGCTTTCAGGGCACAATTACAGTTAGGCGAGTTAATAGATTATTCGCAATCGCCATTTAAGAACGGTTTTAAAAACTTTTATTTAAGCAGCGGCATCGGGGTAATTTATACTGACCTTAACATCAGCCAGGCAGATATATCTACCTCTGAAACCCATGGCAGCAATATTTTTATCCCAATTAAAATAGGATATGAAGCTAAACTGTTTAATGATTACAATGAACCATGGGCTAAAATTGATATTGGTTACCAGGTAAACTATATTTTAAGCGATAATTTTGACGGCTATACTAACGGAAAATACAATGATGCCTTTACACAGTTTGTTATTGGTTTTAAAGTTGGCATAGGCGGCCGCACATCCTACCGCAAAGCTATCAATTACTGATAACATAATAAGCCACTAAGTTTGGCAGGGTTTTTACTGTATAACCAGTAAAACTAAAACTTATGGCCCCAGATACCTTTTTTCCTGCGTTTGATGACGAAAACCAGGACCGCGACAAAACACTAAAAGATACGTTAGGCGAAACCATTGACAAAGAAAGCTTGAACTATAACGCCGAAAAGAACAGCTTTGAATATGATGTTAAAAGCGATGACCCGGATTACGACCATCCTGATCCTTACGATACTACGGTAAAAAACGGCGACGACTTTAATTCTACTTACGATGAAGCCAATCCGTATGATGTAAACGGTGAATATGATTCAACCCGTTCCATAGAAACAGATGTTGACCAATTGGGGATGCATATTGACAGCGGAGAAATTGTAGAGCTTGACCCGACTGATGAAGCCCTGGCCCGTACGCCGGAAGATGAGCGTGACGATCTTGATGAAGAAGGTTACCCCAAGAATGACGCAGATTACTTAAAGTAAGAAGCACTGAACCCTCTCCAAAAGAGAGGGCTTAAATTAATTCTTAATTCGCTCCCGGAGGATATTAAAGGGAATTATTCCAACTCCAAATTAAACCGCTTTCTCAGCTCAACTAATTGCGGATTTTTTGATGCCATGTGCTGAAATTTTTCGCTTGCGGTATAAGGGCGTTTGCTGACGATTTGCTCGTCAACCCGTGTTTGTATGGTAATATCAAAGTTTTTTAATGTTGTGCGCAGGTAATTAAGCAAGGCAGGCTTTTCATCACGGAACCAGTTTTCCTGCGTTTTGTTGCTTACGCTTATTTCAAAATCGTAAGGCTTTAACATAACCGGGGCTGTAGCAGTAAAAATGGTTAATAAGCTGCTTGGTTTACCTGACCGTTTAATATCAGCAGCGTAATCGCTCCAGCATTTCAAGAAATCATCAAGCGTAAATGCTTCTTTATCGGTGCCTTTTAAATAGGGGTCATCATCCTTTGCAGCATCTGCTTCGGCTTGTTTACCTATATCCTTAAGCGAAGGTATCTTGATAGATGTGGTAGTGCTATTTTGGTTAGGGATAAATGCTGCCGGCTTTTCAATGCCCGGGGCAATAACTGCATTGTCCTTATTTTGAGTAATAGTGTCTGTTTTTTCAGGCTGTGCAGCCGTTTGCTTTTCAACAACTGTTGGTTGCATGGCCGGTTTTTTTTCATCAACCGGCGCTATTGCTGGGTTATCAGGTTTTTTTTTTAACTGCCCGTCGGGCATTGCAGCAGGCTGGGCCGCCATATTAAAGGCCGACGGCAGGTGGCATATTTTTAGCAAGGCAAGCTCCACCTGTAAACGCTGGTTCTTACTCAACCGGTAATTCAGATCGCATTGGTTGGCTATGGCAATAGCCGATAACAGGAATGAAACCGACGTAGCCTGTGATTGCTGCAGGTATCTGTTTTTAACACCCTCGCTCACTTCCAGCAATTTCAAGGTATTAGTATCCTTCCCAACCAGCAAATTACGCAAATGTACGGTTAAACCGTTGATAAAGTGGGCACCGTCAAACCCCTTTGTTAATATCTCATCAAACAGCAGCAGCGTTTTAGCGGTATCTTCCCTAAGCAGGCTATTGGTTATATTGAAATAATAATCATAATCCAGTATGTTCAGGTTATCAATTACCGAGGCATAGGTTACTTTACCGCCCGAAAAACTTACGATCTGGTCAAACATCGATAGTGCATCGCGCAAACCGCCATCGGCCTTTTGGGCTATGATATGGAGGGCATCTGGTTCAAAACTAATATCTTCCTTACCGGCAATCAAGGCCAGGTGTGCAGCCATATCCTCTACCCGTATCCGGTTAAAATCAAATATCTGGCAGCGTGAAAGTATGGTAGGCAATATCTTATGCTTTTCGGTAGTAGCTAATATAAAAATGGCATAATGCGGCGGCTCTTCCAGTGTTTTCAGGAATGCGTTAAAGGCCGATGCCGACAGCATGTGCACCTCGTCAATAATATATACTTTGTACTTTGCCCCCTGCGGCGGTATGCGTACCTGCTCAATCAAACTGCGGATATCATCAACCGAGTTGTTGGATGCAGCATCCAGCTCATGAATATTAAAGGAGTGGCCATTTTGGAATGACCTGCACGAGCCGCAATGCCCGCAAGCTTCGCCATTAGGCTGCAGTTCCTCGCAGTTAATTGTTTTTGCAAGTATACGTGCGCAAGTTGTTTTCCCTACCCCACGCGGCCCGCAGAATAAAAATGCCTGAGCCAGCTGATTGTTCTTTATCGCATTTTTAAGAGTGTTGGTGATATGCTGCTGACCAACAACCGTTTCAAAAGTAGCAGGGCGGTATTTTCGGGCCGAAACTATAAAATTATCCACGGACACTAAGGTAAGAACATTTAGCAGTTTTCAGTTGTCAGTTTTCAGTTTTTGATGTGATAGCTGATTTGTCTGTATCAAAATTTAAGAATTTTGGAATTATCAGAATCCTGTAAATTCGCTCATCCTAAATCCTGATCAGACAGCCAGCTTCAATAACCCCTCTGCATCCAGCCTGCGGGTAAACATGGTCAGTTTACCATCGGCATCAAGCGGCCAATTCTCTTTGGGCCTGTCCCAGTAAAGTTCAACACCGTTTTTGTCGGGGTCATCCAAATATATAGCTTCAGACACGCCATGGTCTGATGCGCCCGTTATAGGGTAACCTGCATCTAATAAACGTTTAAAGGCAACAGCCAGACCATTCCTTTCAGGAAACAATATGGCCGTATGATATAGGCCCGGTGCAAATTCCGGCGCAGGCGGCGCTCCCTTGCTGTGCCAGGTGTTTAAACCAATATGGTGGTGGTACCCTCCTGCCGAAATAAAAGCGGCCTGGTCGCCATATTTCATCATTAATTCAAAACCCAGCAAGCCACAATAAAAATCCAGGGATCTTTGAAGGTCACTCACCTTCAAATGTACATGGCCTATGCGGGTTTGGGCAGGTATCTTATAATTGTCCATATTAACTGTTTAGAGATAGATTAATAAATGGTGCCAGGGATGTTTTTAGGTAAGTGTATATCAACTACTGAATTCATAAAATTTACGGATTCAAATTCTACACTTTTCACTAATCAACGTTAATAACGCATTAATATATCTGGTAGCTTATTATAATTAAAAATATTTATACATCTTTGGTAACTAACCTTATAGTTGCTAATGTATAGATTTTTTCTGTTCCCCGCCCTCTTTTTGTTGGCCTTTACTACCATGGCACAAAACGCACAGATTAAAGGAACCATAACAGATTCGATCAGAAACGAGCCGCTTGAGCTGGCTACTGCTGCAGTGTTAAATGCACGTGATACCACGGCCTCATCGCTGATATCTTACGCGCAAAGCACTAAGGAGGGCATATTCTCCATCCGCAACCTGCCAGTGGGCGTTCCGCTTAAGATCGTGATATCCTATGTAGGCTATAAACCTTACATCAAATTTTTTACGCTGATAAAGAACCAGGTATTAAATATGGCAGTAGTCAAGTTAAGTCCGCGGCAACTGAATGAGGTAGTGATACAGGCCGAACGTATGCCTATTGTGATACGTAAAGATACGATTGAGTTTGATGCGGCAGCTTTTAAGGTACGTCCGAATGCCGTAGTGGAGGATTTGCTGAAGAAACTGCCCGGTGTAGAGGTAGAGAACAGCGGCAAGATCACCGTTTTGGGAAAAAACGTAGGTAAAGTACTAATTGACGGGCGGGAGTTTTTCCCGAGTGATATACGGATGGCCACTAAAAACCTGGATGCAGATATGATATCCAAAGTACAGGTTTATGACGACCGTGAAAACGACCCCGATCACCTGATACCAGACGATCAGGTGGGCAAAATAATTAACCTTAAATTCAAAAAAGAGCTTAAGAAAAGTATTTTTGGTAAATTATACGGCGGCTTGGGCACACAGAGCCATTACCAAACCGGCGGCTTAATAAATATGTTCAGGGATACCTTACAGGTAAGCTTATTAGGGCTCAACAATAACCTCAATAATACAGGCTTTGATTTTAATGACCTTTACACTAACGGCGGCCTTAACCGGGGCGGTGATGCATTTAGGGGTGTAGCTAACTTTGGCGGGTATGCAGGGGGTTTTGCAGCCAGGGGGAGGCTGACCACCACATTAGCGGGCATTAACATCAATACAGATTATGGCAAAAAATTTAAGTTGAATATTGCCTATCTGATCAAGCACACTAAAACCGTTAATAATTCGCTTGGCAATAGTCAGCAGTTTTTAGCAGACACCACTACAACTACCAATACCATTAGCAACAGCACTAATTACAGCAATTCGCACAATGTAACAGCAACTTTGACGCTCAGGCCTGATAACACCACACAGTTGATATACAGTCCCGGACTTAGCATTATCAACAATAATGGTAATAACATGAGTATGGGTAATAGCTATACCAATTTCATTAATCCAATCAATAATTCGCTTAATACCGGTAATTCGCTACATAACAGCCTATCGTTTCAGCAATCGTTAAATTATAATAAACAGTTAAAAAAGAAGGGGGCGTCATTCAGCATTAATCACAGTTTCTCGTACAGTCCGGGTACGGGAACTGGTTTCGATAATCAAAACTTCACCTCCTATACGTTAATCCCATCCTATATATACCGGCAGGAAAGCAATAGTGTAAACCGTAATACCAACGCCGGTGTAAATGTAAGTTACCGCACACCATTTAGTAAAAAGTTAACGGCAGACATAAGTATTAACGAACAATACAGCAATGCGGTTGATAAAACCTCAACTTATGATTATAACCCGGTAACCGGCTTGTATGATAGTTTTTTGCTGATGAAAAGCAATGACCTTGTACGCAATAATTTTATCCACGGTGTTACTACAGGCATTAGCCTTACTTACCCGAAGGGGCTAAGTATCATAGCACACGTTAACCCGCAGTTGCAGCAGGTAACCAATATTTTTAACCGCGACCTCCCCAATTTAAAAAGTAATTACTTTAATTTGCTGCCAAGCGCTAATATCAGTTATAAGGGTATAAACTTATCTTACAACCGCAGCGTGCAGCTACCCAACATCGGCGACCTTATTCCGTACACGGTTGTATTTAGTCCTTTATATTCCGTTACCGGCAACCCTAACCTGAAAGCCACCCTGCGCGATAATTACACCCTTAATTACAGTAAATTTAATTTTCAGCAAGGTACCAATTTTAGTATTGGCGGCGGCTATAGTTTTGAACAAAACAGCATTTTTAGGGAACGTACAGAAAATGCTGACCTGGTAGAGACCAGTACACCCATTAACCGTAATGGCAGATTTAATTATAACTTCAATACCTCTTACAGTAAACAGATAAAAATCCCAAAGGAGAAAAATATTAATTTAAGATTTGGCGCTAATATCAGCTTTAACAGTGGTCATGATTTCTTTATACTTAACCAAATGGACGGTTACCAAAACAGTTACCGCACTATGCTATCCGGACATATATCTCTTAATTACAAAGACATTATTGAACTTGACCCGCAATACAACCTAAACAATGTTTACACCACCTACACAGGCGTTGCCTATAACAACCAGAGCAATTTAACACATACGGTGGATACGCGCTACGTTTTCTTTTTGCCAAAAAAATTTAACATAGATGGTAATTATACTTACAATTATAACCCACAGGTATCTCCCGGATTTCAGAAAAGCAGCAATTTACTGAATATTGCTATAGCTCGTCAATTCCTGAAAAAGGACCGCGGCGAGATCAAGCTATCCTGTTATGATATGCTGAACCAAAGCATCAGCACTACCCGGTATGTAAGTTTTAACAGCATTTATGATAACCAGACAGAGATTGTAAAAAGATATTTTATGATAACCCTCCTGATCAAATTCAACAAATCAACCTTAAAAGAAGATGCCAAAAAACCGGCTGCCGGGCCAATGTTAATAATGCCCGGGAGGATGTAAATTGGGTTAGTTAATTGAATAATAAAGCTGATTATCTCTTGATTGCCTGATCCTTAATTTACTAATCGCTAATCACTACCTTTGTTCCATGATCATTAAATCAGCCGAGTTTGTTTGCAGTAATACACAAATATCAAAATTACCACCACCGGTAAGGCCTGAATATGCTTTTATAGGCCGGTCTAACGTGGGCAAATCATCGTTGATCAATATGCTGGTCAATAAAAAAGGCCTGGCTAAAACATCGCAAACGCCTGGTAAAACGCAATTGATCAATCACTTCATAATTAATGATCATTGGTACCTGGTTGACTTGCCTGGCTATGGTTATGCCAAGATATCAAAAAGCAAAAAGGAAGATTGGGACAAGTTTATCCGTAACTACCTTACCAAGCGCGAAAACTTGCAATGTGTGATGCTATTGATAGACAGCCGGCTGGAGCCGCAAAAGATAGACCTGCAATTTTGCGATATGCTGGGCGAAAAAGGCTTGCCTTTTGTGCTTGTCTTCACTAAGGCTGATAAACAATCCGCCACAAAAACCGACCAGAATATTGCCCTGTTTCGTAACGCCCTGCTGAAAAGTTTTGAGGAAGTGCCTGATATTTTTATCACATCGTCAGAAAGTATGCTGGGTAAGGATGAAGTGCTAAACTTTATTGATGGTATTAACAGGCATTTTGAGGTGCCGGTTTATAAAACTATAATTGCTCCTTAACCTCCAGCAAAAATCTCTTGAGGTTCTCCAGCGCATTGATTACGCTCTGGTTGTCTTTAGTTCCGGCCATATTGTTCTTTAAATGTTCTTTGGCGCCTGCAAGTGTATAACCTTTATCGCGGATCAAATGAAAGATGATCTTCAGGTTTTCAACATCGTCCGGGGTAAAATAACGGTTACCTTTTTTATTCTTTTTTGGCTGCAAAATATCAAACTCCTTCTCGTAATAACGCAGCAGCGATTGATTTACATCAAACATGGCCGATACCTCGCCCATGGTGTAGTACATCTTGTTGATCTCCTTCTCTTTATAAGGCATGCACAAATGTATCTCATAATTTCGGATTGTGAAATTCTCATTTAGAATTTGTATAAAGTGCAATCATAGTGAACTTTTCAAGTCAACTATTACTAAAGGTAATAACCTATAAAAAAATACTGTGCAATTCCCAGCAACAAGCCGGATATGTTAAACGTATTGATCGTTACATTGCATCTTCGTTAGTATTTAAAGTTATACCATGTTAACGCTTAATAGCTTGCCGGCACTTGTTAGCAATGATAATGCATCATTGCTTGTACATTTGCGTTGCCCTGAATGCGGCAAAATATACAATGCCTCAGCAATACAAACCGTGTGTAGCAACGGGCAATGCCATTCATCTTTATATGCGGAGTATGATTTAAATACAGGCTTGCTCAAAGAAATGCTCATTGGCCGACCGGCTAATATGTGGCGCTACCGCGAATTGCTGCCCGTAATTGACCCTGAAAATATTATTACTCTGGGCGAAGGCTTTACACCGGTAGTGCCGCTGCAAAACCTGCAGCCAGTAGCCGGTGATATACAGGTGTACTGGAAAGATGAATCGGGCAACCCTACAGGATCTTTCAAGGCACGGGGAATTAGTATGGCTGTTTCTAAGGCAAAAGAATTGGGTATTGATACCATTGTTACCCCCACAGCAGGCAATGCGGGCGGCGCACTGGCAGCTTATGCCGCAAGGGCCGGTATAAAAGCGGTGGTTTACATGCCTAAGCTTACTCCTAAATTGTTCAAGGACGAATGCCGACTTTACGGCGCACAGTTGATTGAAGTAGAGGGCAGCATCAGCGATTGCGGCCGCCTTGCTAACGATGATGCTGTAAAAAATGGTTGGTTCCAGGTGTCTACCTTAAAAGAGCCCTACCGCCTGGAAGGAAAAAAAACAATGGGTTATGAAATTGCCGAGCAGTTTAACTGGCAACTGCCTGATGTAATATTATACCCTACCGGCGGCGGAACAGGTTTGCTGGGCATATGGAAGGCATTTGATGAGATGGAAGCCCTGGGCTGGATAGGCAGCGATCGCCCAAAAATGGTGGCGGTACAATCCGATAGCTGTAATGGTATTGTAAAGGCATTTCATCGTGAGCATAATGTATCAGAGTTTACTGACGGCGGCTTTACTATAGCTAACGGTTTGCGCGTACCAAAACCTTATGCCGATAAATTGCTGCTTAAAGTATTGCGCCAAAGCCACGGCAATGCCATTAGCGTGAGCGATACTGATATGGAGGCATCCCTAAAAGAAATTGCCCGTAACGAAGGTATGCTGATAGCCCCGGAAGGCGCCGCTTTATGGCATGCCTTCAAACAATTAAAAAACAGTAACTGGCTGGAAAACGGCCATACAGTTTTATTGCTGAACACAGGCAGCGGTTATAAGTATTTAGAGAATATTTCCTGAACATCCCGCTTAGCAGGCGTCATTTTTATTAAAAGGGTACTTGTGTTTTAAGGCACAACTGTTAGCTCTATGCTATTTACCTTATAAACTTCTGATTTTCAAATCTTTGAAAAAATACCTGCATAAATAAAATCTGTTTAGACAGCGTTTTCGTTAGTGCTCTCAAATTATTACAAGATACCTTATGAAAAAATTATTTATCACAGCAATTGCCTTAGCAGCTATTGTAATTGCACCAAAAACTTATGCTCAGACTAAAATGGTTGGCGGTGCCGCTATGTACCCAACTAAAGACATTATTGACAATGCTGTAAACTCAAAAGACCATACCACCCTGGTAGCTGCAGTAAAAGCTGCCGGCCTGGTTGAAACCTTGAAAGGCGCAGGCCCGTTTACTGTATTTGCCCCAACAAACGAGGCATTTAATAAATTGCCTAAAGAAACCGTGCCGACCCTGCTGAAACCTGAAAACAAAGCTACCTTGATCAAAATTTTGACCTATCACGTAGTTGCCGGTAAAGTTACCGCGGCTGAATTAGTAGCCATGATCAAAAAAGGCGGCGGCAAAGCCGTGTTAACAACCGTACAAGGCGGTACTTTAACCGCAGCTTTGAATGGTAAAAAGGTTGTGCTTACCGACGAAAAAGGCGGTACTTCGACAGTTACCATTGCTGATGTTATGCAAAGCAATGGTGTTATACATGTGGTTGATACCGTATTAATGCCTAATTAAGATAGTGAGTGGTTGATAAGTGAGTGCGATCAGTCGGTGCGTGCTGACTGAAGCAAAACCCTGGTTGTGAGAACGCCGGGGTTTTGTGTTATAAAATATTACTGCAAATTGTAAACTGCCCGCTGCAAACTAAAAATCCCAACTTTTTCTACTTTTGCATATTAATTTAATATGTACATGGGTTTAAAATTAACGCCTGTTGACAGGGTAGATGATATAGATAAGGACAATTTTATCAACAATTATTTAACACAGCGTAAACCGCTGGTAATTCGCAAAGCTACTAAAAGCTGGCCGGCCCTGCATAAATGGACATTTGAATATATTAAAGAAGTGGTGGGTGAAATTACCGTACCGCTGTATGATAGTTCAAAGGCCGACCCGTCGAAACCGATCAATTCCGCTGCATCTGAAATGAATTTTGGCGATTATATAAACCTGATCCGGGAACAACCGACTGATTTGCGCATCTTTTTATTCGATCCTATTAAACATGCACCCGGACTGCTAAATGATTACCGTGCGCCAAAAGAGCTAATGGGCGGTTTCCTGGATAAATATCCCAATATGTTTTTTGGCGGTGCCGGTTCGGTCACTTTTTTACATTATGATATTGACCTGGCACACATTTTCCATACCCATTTTAACGGCCGCAAACACGTTATCCTTTTTGAAAATAAATGGAGCGAACGCCTGTACCGCATCCCTTTCGCTACCTACGCGCTTGAAGATTATGATATTGAACATCCTGATCTCAAAAATTTTCCGGCTTTAGACGGTGTAGAAGGACAGGAAGTGATACTTGAACACGGAGATACCCTTTTTATGCCAACAGGCTACTGGCATTGGATGAAATATCTGGATGGTTCTTTTTCCATTTCACTGCGCGCTTGGGACAGCTCATGGGGTATTAAGGCTAAAAGTTTGTACAACCTTACCATTCAACGCAAGTTTGATGATTTTATGAAAAAGAATTTCAGGGTGAAGTATATGAGTTGGAAAGAGGAACTGGCGGTTAAAAGGGCAGATAGGGCTTTGCAGAAAAGTAAAATATCAAATTAACGTAAGCAATTACCTCATAACATTTTTTCATCAATTTAACATTATCTGGATATTTTGCCGACCAGCAAATCAGAAATCAAATATCCGAAGTCACAAAATCAAGAAGTATGGTCCACCACTATCTTCCACTCCCCTTTTATTTTTTTGAACCATAGGGTAAAATAACCGCTGGGGGTATCCTTTTCACGTTTTAACTGCCAGGCACCTAATACAAATGCGTTATTACTGTCAAGCAGGTTAATTTTAATATCGTGAAAACTCAAAATGCCCATACTGGCCTTGTCCGGATAGTTCTTTTTATAGTTATCCAATGTTTTTTGCCAGCCATAGGTAGGCCCCTTGCTGCCTACAAATAACAATGAGTCAGAATGCCAGTATCCCTGCATAAAGCCGGAAATATCACCCTTGTTCCAGGCCTGGCTTTGGGTATCCATCACCTTCAATATCGTTTGTTTATCTTGTGCACAAACGTTAATAACAAATGTTAGTATAATTAAACACAACAGTATATTTTTCATTAAGCTAATGTAATAAAAACATTTAGCTTTGCTTTACCAGCCTTTTAACTGAGCGATGAACAAACAGGTATTATGTTTCGGCGAAGTATTATGGGATACGTTCGGTTATGAAAAAACCGCCGGCGGCGCCCCCATGAATGTTGCCAGGCACCTGGTACAACAGGATGTTAAGGTACGTTTTGCCAGCCGCGTAGGCGATGACCTTGCCGGCCGCGAACTGGTGTTGTTTTTGAAGGACAGCGGTCTGTATTCAAACCTGATACAGGAAGACGCTAAATTACCCACCTGCGAGGTAACTGTTGAACTGGATAGCAAAGGCCAGGCCACTTACATTATACCTAAACCTGTTTCGTGGGATAACATCGAGTTAACCGAAAATTTGTTACCAGCCGCAACAAATGCCAGCGCAATTGTATTTGGCAGCCTGGCCAGCCGCAGTTCCGAGAGCCGCAATACATTGCGTACGCTGCTTGATGAAAGCCCGGCTATCAAAATATTTGACGTTAACCTGCGTCACCCGCACTATGAGCTGGCTACCATTGAGTTGCTGGCTGCCAAGGCCAACATTATCAAAATGAATGAGGAAGAAGCCAGTTTGCTTATTGGCAGCAGCAGCGGCAAAAAGCTGCAGCAAAAAGTTATTGAATTTCAAAAAACCTATCATAACCAAACCATCATCATTACCCGCGGGGCTGATGGCGCCATGATATGGCATAACGAAAAATTTTATGAGCACCCCGGCTTTAAGGTAGAGGTGGCAGATACAGTAGGCGCTGGCGATGCGTTTTTAGCTACCTTTATTGCAGGTATGCTTGCTGGTAACCCTATCCCTCAGTTATTGGAAAAAGCCTGCAGCATCAGCGCTTATGTGGCTACACAACGTGGGGCAAACCCATTATATGGCAAAGAGGTTGCCGCACTGGTAAAATAACCCTGCCTACTTCCCTGCAAACAAATAAATACAGGCGCTTACTACCGATATGATTACCAAAAAAACGGTCATGGCCTCGGTTAATGACGATTCTCCGGTTATTACCCTGTCCGTAAAGCTTTTAATTGTGTCCATAGTTTTCATGTTTAAGATGGTACTTATCTGGATAAGGTAATCTAACATCGTACCAACGCAATTTATAAGCTACTTATTGATAATCAACGATATATTGCTAAAATCACGTAGAAAAAAATCCCCGGCATGGGCAATAGTTGCAAGTAAGTTTTTAAGCGGACATTATACCCTCACAGATAAATTTTAACAAGCAATAATTGAGGTTTAAGTGTAGGCGAACAAGCCTTGCAGGCGCTGGATTGTCATTAATAACCAACAATTTAATTTATTAATATAATAGCAAAACTTTTAAGAAAAATAATCCGTTATTTTATAACAGAAAGGCAACTATGCGCGGTTTTGGGTTTTCCAAATTTACTCCACGCCAAATACCAAAAGGCGGTTTTGAGGAATTATTAAAGTTATTTTTAGAATTGCTTAACTATACATCAGGCGATGCCGGCGAAGCCCTGGCCTGGATGAACGAACTGGATAAGCAATACCACATTACCAATGACGAGTACGGCATGGGTGATTTTATTGATGAATTAAAGCAGAAGGGTTACCTTAATGAGGATAACCAGGATGGCGGGTTCAGTATTACGGCTAAAACAGAGCAAAGCATTCGCCAGTCAGCATTAGAGGAGATATTCGGCAAACTCAAAAAATCAGGCCGGGGCAACCACCGGTCGCCGCAATCGGGCCAGGGCGATGAACGCAACTCTGAACGCCGCGAATTTGAGTTTGGCGACAGCCTGGACCAGATAGATATGACACAATCTATCCACAATGCGCAGGTCAATCACGGCATCGGCGATTTTATGATGACTGAGCGCGATCTGGAGGTAGAAGAAATGGATTTTAAAACCCTTACCTCTACTGTACTTATGATAGATATATCGCACTCCATGATATTATATGGTGAAGACCGTATTACACCGGCGAAAAAGGTGGCCATGGCCTTGTCTGAACTTATTAAAACCAAATATCCTAAAGATACTTTAGATATTGTAGTATTTGGTAACGATGCCTGGCCAATAGCTATAAAAGATTTGCCTTACTTGCAGGTAGGCCCTTACCATACCAACACTTATGCCGGTTTGGAACTGGCTACAGATTTGCTGCGGCGGCGCAAAACCAGCAACAAGCAAATTTTTATGATAACCGACGGCAAGCCTACCTGCCTGAAAGAAGGTACCAAATACTATAAAAACAGTATAGGGCTGGACAGGAAAGTTGTAAACAAAACCTTAAATATGGCTGCGCAATGCAAGCGCCTTAAGATACCTATTACCACGTTTATGATTGCCAAAGACCCATACCTGCAGCAATTTGTACGTAAGTTTACGGAAACTAACGGCGGTAAGGCTTTTTACAGTTCGCTTAACGGCTTGGGCGAGTACATTTTTGAGGATTACATAAAGAACAGAAGGAAAACGGTGAGGTAATGGCCCCACCAAAACCTTTTGGAAGCGAGGGCTTAACATTAAAAATACAAATTTTAAAATCTCCCTTACGGGGGAAGATTTAAAGGGCTTATGAATAATAATTTAAACATAAAAACATTAGGCGAATTAAAACAAACCGGTTATAAAAGCAGGTCGGTTAAAGATGAGCTGCGCGAAAACCTTATTGCACAATTAAAGAAACACGAAGGCGGTTTTGAAGGCATTGTAGGTTACGAGGATACAGTTATCCCTGATCTGCAAACAGCTATCCTTTCCAGGCATAATATATTATTATTGGGTTTGCGCGGGCAGGCCAAAACCCGTATTGCCCGTTTACTGGTTAACCTGCTTGACGAGTACGTGCCATATATCGAGGGATCGGAATTGTACGATGATCCGCTGGCCCCCATTTCATGGTATGGCCATCACCAGATTGAACTACATGGCGATGCCACCCCTGTTGCCTGGATACACCGCAGCGAACGTTATACCGAAAAGTTGGCTACGCCTGACGTAACAGTAGCCGACCTGATTGGCGATGTTGACCCGATAAAGGCCGCCACCATGAAGCTGACTTATTCTGATGAGCGGGTGCTGCACTTTGGTTTGATACCACGTGCGCACCGGGGCATATTTGTAATTAATGAATTGCCCGATTTGCAGGCCCGCATACAAGTATCCCTGTTTAACATCCTGCAGGAAAAAGATATACAGATACGCGGTTTTAAACTGCGCTTACCGCTGGATATTCAGTTTGTGTTTACAGCCAACCCTGAAGATTATACTAACCGCGGATCGATAGTTACGCCTTTGAAGGACCGCATAGAAAGCCAGATATTAACGCATTATCCCCGCTCGGTAGAAATATCGCGTAAGATTACCCAGCAGGAGGCATCGCTTACACCGGAGCAAAAGTTAACCGTTGAAGCAGATGGTTTGGTTAAAGACCTGGTTGAACAAATTGCCTTTGAAGCCCGCAATTCGGAATATATAGATAAAAAATCAGGCGTATCGGCACGTTTAACTATCTCTGCCTTTGAGAACCTGATAAGCAATGCCGAACGGCGCATGCTTATGAATGGCGAAAAAAACACATTTGTCCGTATATCAGATTTTTTAGGGGTTATCCCGGCCATCACCGGTAAAATAGAACTGGTTTATGAGGGTGAACTGGAAGGCCCGGCCAAAGTGGCTAACATTTTGGTTGGCAAAGCCATCAAGACCCTGATGCTGCAATATTTTCCTGATCCGGAGAAGGCCAAAAAATCAAAGAAGGCCAATCCATATGCGGCAGTTACCGCCTGGTTCAGCGATGCTAATAATGTGGCGTTGATAGATGACCTGCCTTTAAAGGAATATAAAGATGCCTTAAATTCGGTTGCCGGGTTAAGGGACATCGTTAAAACTTTCCATCCTAAATTAAGTGAGAACCAGCAACTGTTATTGATGGAATTTATATTGCATGGGTTGGCGGAGTTCTCTCAATTAAATAAAGGCTTTCTGGATAACGGCTTTGCCTTTTCAGACATGTTTGACAGCCTGTTTAACCTGCAGCCCGATGACGACGACCTGGATTTAAATGATGACAGGTATTAAACTAAATTTAACTCAACCCTTTTCCGGTGCAAGGGGGCTTAAATCAATTATAAACAAAGTTTGCCTTTCAGGGATATATTTAGAGGGCGCTGGTAATGCATAGCCCCTATTTTCTAATATTCGTAGCCGCAATCCTGCTTTTGCTGGATGCTTATCTGCTACACGGTTTACGTGCAGCGTTGGCAAATAGTGCTGTGATCCGCAAAAAATATTTTAACCTTTTTTATTGGATACTATGTGTTGGTATGGTTACAGGCTTACTGCTTTGTATCTATGTAAAACTGAATGTGGGCATAAGGGCTGCTTTTATGGTGGTGTTTTTTGTTACACAAGCCGCCAAGCTTTGCTTTTTGCCGTTTATGCTGATTGACGATATCCGCAGGTTTGCCATCGGCAAAAAAAATAAAAAGAAAGCGATATTGCTGACTAACACGGAACCTGCAACTCAGCCGGTACCCATCAGCCGTTCAATATTTTTAATGAAGGCCGGTATTATGGCTACGGCAGTGCCGGTGGTAGCAATGGGTGCAGGTGTTATCAGTCGGGTGGGGTGTTTTGATTACAGGGTTAAACGCCTTAACTTGTATTTGCCCAATCTGCCAAAAAAATTTGATGGTTTAAGGCTTGGCCAAATCTCGGATATTCATTCAGGCAGTTACCATAAACGCGACCGTGTACGTATTAAAGGAGGCATTGATATGCTGGCTGCCGAAAAACCCGACCTGGTCTTTTTCACCGGCGACCTGGTGAACGACAAGGCATCAGACATTAAATACACTTATGATATTTTCCAGCATATCAAAGCGCCGCTGGGCGTGTATTCAACTTTGGGTAATCATGATTATGGCGATTACTCTCATCTGGTTGGCGAAGCACGCCGCAAAAACCGCGAAGCTATGCTGGGTATCCACAAAAATTATGGCTGGAACCTGCTGCTTAACCAAAACCGGCGCTTACAAATAAATGGCGAAGAAATAGGTATTTTAGGTATAGAAAACTGGGGTTTACTAAGCCGGTTCCCTAAATACGGCCGTATGGACCTGGCCACAGAGAACACTGATGACCTGCCCGTAAAATTACTGCTTTCGCATGATCCATCTCACTGGCGCGCTGAAGTGGTAAAAAATTATCCGCATATTGATGTGGTTTTTGCCGGCCATACCCATGGGATGCAATTTGGCATACAAACTCCCGGATTTCAATGGAGCCCGGTTGAGTACCTTTACACCGAATGGGCGGGCCTTTACCGCGAGGCGAGGCAACAAATATATGTAAATGTAGGTTACGGGTATATTGGTATCCCCGGCAGGGTTGGAATATTGCCCGAGATAACGATATTTACATTAAGATCAGCTGCCGACCCGTTGCTAAAAACTACCTAATACTGGCAGCCGGCTTATTTTTCTACAAATGAAAAAATTATATAGGCCGGTTCTTGATTTTATATTGTTCAGCAACGTTTTTATGGCGTTATGTGCGGTAGCCCAGGCAATGGTCACCTTTCATTTAATTGGCGCCAAGCCGGCATACCCCGTGTTGGGCCTTTTGTTTACTGCCACATTAGCCGAATACAATTTTAGCATACTTATAGGCAAACCAGCGCAACCACAACGTTCACCGTTCCGCCGTGTACGCTGGTTTTTTGCACACCACAGGTTAATGGTTACCTTCACTATTGTATCGGTACTGCTAATCATTCCACTGTTCCTGCTTATTTCTATCGAGTCGCGCCTGTTGTTGATATTTTTAAGCGTATTATGCCTTGGCTATAGCCTGCCGCTGTTTACCATAGGCGAACATAAGTTTGGCTTAAGGCATATACCGGGTTTAAAGCCCTTTTTAATAACACTGGTGTGGACCCTAAGCTGTGTATTGCTGCCTGTGCTGGAAGCACAGGGCATGCAGCAACCCATAGTTTCCATGCGCGATGCTACCCTGCTTATTGCCAAACGTTTCTTGTTTATTGGTGCGCTCACCATCCCTTTTGACATACGCGACCTTTTTCACGACAAGGCAACCGGCCTAAAAACTATTCCCGTTGCATTGGGAGAAAAGAATGCCTACCTTTTTTGCCAGATACTTTTAGCGGGGTATACCCTCCTGCTTTTTATGTTCAGGGGTAACGGGTTTAACACCAATTTCTGGGCATTAACAACCACTGTTATGTTAACCGGCTGGCTTATTTTTAAATCAAAAAGAGAGAAGGACGAATATTACTATTTCCTTTATATGGATGGGGTACTTATATTGCAGTACCTGGTATTGATTATTTTTAATCTGATATTCAATTAACAGTGGCATCAAACTATGATAACGCTTCCTGGTTTTACGACCGCCTCTCGCGGGTAGTGTATGGCAAAGCGCTGATCAATGCGCAGAATGCTTTTTTACATCTTATTCCTGCAAAATCTAACATATTGATAGCCGGCGGCGGTACCGGTCGCATTATTGAAGACATTGCAACAATCCATCCATCGGGCCTGCAGATTACTTATGTGGAAATATCCAAAAAAATGATGGCGCTATCAAAAGAACGCAATACTGGTAAAAACAATATCCACTATATAAATGCCGCTGTTGAGAGCGCCGGGCTTGAACCAGGTTTTGATGTGGTGATCACCCCCTTCCTGATGGATAATTTTACCCCGGAAACTTTTGATAAGGTATTTTCCACCCTGCATCAT
This sequence comes from uncultured Mucilaginibacter sp., assembly GCA_964657585.1. GTDB lineage: Bacteria > Bacteroidota > Bacteroidia > Sphingobacteriales > Sphingobacteriaceae > Mucilaginibacter. The sequence continues at coordinate 33,602 of CAZZVY010000005.1, forward strand.
TTACTCAAGCCGGCAGGCTTATGGCTTAATACCGATTTCCAACTGACAGGCAAATGGTGGCAAAAGTTGCTGCTTACCACTATGTATAGTTTTTTTAATTTATTAGGCTGTATGGAAACATCATATCTGCCCGCAATTAAACAACGCTTTAAAATATCAGGATATGAGATTACTGATGAAAAAACCTTTTTTGGGGATTTTATGATAACGACGGCTTACATTAAAAAGTAAATATTCATTATATTTGGTGTACCGATCAAACTTCAGTACCAACTTTACCATCGTAAAAAACCTTTTACCGGGCATAGCTTTACTATTCTGCTTAGTTTTTCGTGCGCCAAAATATAACTGCACCTGCCAAGCCGGGTTTCAGATTGTTTTTTGAAAAGACGTATCTGCATAACGAATTATTTAATTAACGTGAGTTCCGGATAACAAAACGGCAAATGCATATTACCTCAACCCCTTATTAAAGCCAGTTCTTTAGTACTGCTGGTACTTTTCCCCTAAACTTTAGGGGAACACTAAGAGGTGCAACTTGCAGTAGCTTTAATAAGGGGTTATAAAAGGTACAAAGGCCTTAACCCCACTCACGTTAATTAAGCTGGTATAACGCCGACCCAAAAACAAAAGTAAGGATAATAGCCGAGGGGGTTACAGCCAATGGTTTGCCAGTTGCCGGCAGCGCAGCTTATGAGGTACAATAATCAATAGGTAACAGTTAATAGCTTATATTATTAAGCAAATCATAAACAATCATTATATTTGGTTTGCCGGTTACCCCTATAAAACAACCTTCCATGAAAAGCCTTTTACCATGCGCGCTTATATTATTGTATGTACTAAGCACCTGTGCACAAACAACTCCGCCGGCTGCCAAACCTGCCTTTAAACTGGTGTTTGAGAAAGCTTACCTGCATACCGACCGGGATGCTTACGCACAGGGCGACACACTTTATTTTAAAGCCTACCTGCTGAATGCGCAGGACAACACCCCTGCTACCAGCAGCGGCAGCCTGCATGTAGAATTTATATCACCTGAGGCCAAGGCCATTAATACAGCATTGATCCGGCTGGATAATGGTTCGGGTAACGGTGATCTGGCTATTGCCGATACACTTGCGCCCGGAACATACCGCCTGCGCGCCTATACCAATTGGATGCGTAACTTTGGCGATAATTTCATTTTTGAAAAAGAAATTACAATTATAGGTACAGCACCAGGTGCAATAACAGCAGCACCAGCCAAAGGGATAACCGCTGCTAATACAATCACAAGAGCCGCTGTAACTGCTACTGCTGCCGCCAAACCGGTCATAAGGTTTTATCCTGAAGGCGGGTCAATGGTGGAGGGGGTAAATTCCATGATTGCTGTAAAGGCTGAGGATGGGGTTGGCAGGGGTATTAATATTTCCGGTGCGGTACTGTCCTCCGCCGGTGACACAATAACCAGTTTTAATTGTGATACTTTAGGCATGGGCCTGTTTGCTATATTGCCTTTAAAGGGGGTTAACTATCATGCAGTGACTAAAACAGGCGGTCAGCAACAGTTATTTAACCTCCCGGCGGCGTTAAGCAAAGGCATAACCCTGCAAATAAGGCAAACCGATTCACTAATGCGTGTGGTCATCAGCAGCAGTGCTGATCCGTCATCGCTGGCAGTGAAACCAACTTATATGCTAACGGTTAAGCACAGCGGCATAACCCTGCTTAATCAGCCTATACAATTAATCGCGCAGCAAATCCCGGTACGTATACCCACCGTTTCATTACCAACAGGTATTTGTGCTGTTACTTTATATGATGAAAATAACAAACCTAATTGCGAGCGGCTGGTTTACATACGCCAGCTTAACAATGCGGCTAATGCGGTGGTAACCCTGAACAAAAAATCGTATCAGCCTAAAGAACAGGTAACTGTACAGATCAACACCAGGGCAGATGCCAGCCTGTCTATGGCGGTGGTTGATGCCGGGGTGATACCCCAACAGGCAGATGATATGTTATCATACGTGCTGCTGGGGTCAGAAATAAGGGGGAACATTGAACATGCGCACCGTTATTTTGATACAACCAATGTTAACCGCTATAAACAACTGGACCTGCTGCTGATGACCCAGGGTTGGCGCGACTTTGTTTGGAGGCGGCTGGCCGATACCACTATCCATATCAGTTACGCTGCTGAATATAACCTGCAGGTACAAGGGAAAGTGACAGAGAAGAACAGCGATAAGCCCTTACCTGGCGCAAACGTAAGTCTGCGTGCTGATATGGCCGTTGGTAATAAATTGCTGACAACCGTTACAGATACTGCCGGTCGGTTCTATTTTAACAATATACTGCAATACGGCAGCGGGCCTGTTGTGCTTACGGCACGTGATGCTGCCGGTAAAGATGCGGGCCGCATTGTAATAGACTCTGGCCGCACAACACTCTTACAGGGGAGGCCATACTTGCCGGTTCAATATCCATCATATGCTTTGTTGACCGATCGTGCTGAAAAGCAGAAGGCGGCTGCAAGCGTTACCAAACTTAAAGAGGTGAAAGTTAAGGCAGTAAACTACATTCAGCTGCGTGATACCCGCCTTACCACTATGGGTTACGAGGATGAGACCTTTACACCCGGCCCTGCTGATAAACAGACAACCATCCGCGAATATATCCTGTCGGTTTCCAAACAGGCGCGAATGGAAAATGAATCATCGGCCAACGCAGGCAAATCAGGCGATCAGTTGAGGGTTAACCGGATGGTATTTTATGCAGACGGTGAAACACATGACCCGCGGCTTATTGTGAATGGATACGAACTGCCCACAAGCAACTACAGCAGCGATGATGAAATCATAAAAACCAACCTTTATAACCAGTATTTCGACCTTCCGTTAGATAAAGCTGTAAAAATAGTTATCAAACGCGGTTTAACGCCGCCTAAAATTGGTGCGCCCAAACATGCCTTTTCCACCTTGGCTGGCTCTGCAACACAAAGCGTTGTGGTACCGGGCGAAACGGTTTTTGTTATTTATCTGACACTTAAACCCGGCGCTATGGATGCCGAGCGCGGTAATGTGGCCCAGCTGCAATTGAATGGCTTTTACCAGGCACGTACTTTTTTTAAACCATCCAACCCTAAAGCTGCCGACATCCGTACCACCATCCATTGGGAACCGAATATCAAAACGGATGCTGCAGGTAAGGCTACGGTTAGTTTTAACAACAGCAGCGCCACCCAGGGCAGGGTGATAGTACAGGGCATAACAAACACCGGCTTACCGGTTGCGGTAACTGCCAGTTATGGAGGCAAGTAGCGTTCTTATTTTATTTAACCATCAGCGCAACAACTGGTTCAATTAACTTACGCGATCCAGCGGCATCCATGTGCAGGCCGTCGGCGCTCATGGTCTCCATGTCCAGACCGGGTGTTTGGTAACCATTCACAAAAAGGCAATTATTCTTCCTGGCAACCTTTTCAAACGATTTGCCCATCGCCTCAACCCGTTTGTCGCCGCCAATGTACTTTTCCTGCGTTTCAGTTTTATGACCATAGTGGGGCGGCGAAATTATAATGATCTTTGCTTTACTGATAGTGGGGTAACTGCAGGTCTTAATTATTTTGATCAGCTTATCAAGGTTTTCGGCCACTTCGTTTTGCCGGCCGTCAAAAACAGCTTTGGCATCATTGGTTCCTAATTCTAATACTATAAAATCAAAGGGGCGGTCTTTAGTAAAATCTGCTGCCTTTTTTAAGTTTTCATTTATAACCATCAGCGAGTTTAAGGTGGTATCGTTCAGGTTCACAAACCCTACCGTACGGCCAGATTTACTGATATTGAATACCTGTGCGTTTGGCAAAGCAATCTTTAACTGTTGCGGCCAGCTATACGGAAAGGTACCGTTACTATCGCCAAGAGTAAAAATGTTTAGTTTCTTGTCTGATATAGGGCCGGTTTGCGCAAAAGCCGCGGAGGAGGCAAAAAGCAGCAGCATAACAAGTTTGGTGAGGGAAGGCTTTATCATATTTTCAGTTTTAATTTACTTTGATATTTACTACGTATCTGGTTAATAAACTATACTATTACTGGCGGTCACTTCATAAGTTGGCTTAGCTTCCGTTGCCGATTTGACATTCACAAATTTTATCTGATCGGCATCTTTTATTACTATCCGGGCGTTTTCGGGGGTAATGATATCGGTAAATGTGCAGTTCTTAAGTTTATGGGCATCGTCTTTAAAACCGTTCAGATCCATCACGGGCGCTTTCCCGGTAGCTTTAGAAAGGTCTATATTTCTGAAAACAAAGTTTTCAAAAGCCGGTGGTTCAGGAGCTGCCGCGCCGTCATTATTATAGTTCAATACTGAATATACGGTAATCTGCAGGAGCTGGCAATCTGCAACGGTCACATTTTTAACATAGCCGCCGCGTTCCTTAGTGCCCTTTATCTGCATACCATGCAGCAACGCGCCGGCTTTGCAATCCTGCACCAGCACATCGCTCACCCCGCCTGATATTTCACTGCCGATGGATATGCCATGTCCTTTTACAAAATTGCAATCAGTAATGCGCACATTACGCGTGGGTTTGCCAATGGTATAGCCCTCGGGGTTTTTGCCCGATTTAATAGCAATACAATCATCGCCGGTGGAGAAAGTGCAGTTGAAAATATAGCTGTCTTCAGACGAATCAGGGTCTAACCCATCGCCGTTCAGTATCGTGCTAACAATATTCAGATCGTGACAGGTGATACCTTTACTGTAAATGTAATGGATCGTCCAACTGGGCGAATCCTGAATATTTAAACCTTGTATCTCCACATTGCGGCAGTTCATCAGCAGGATAAGCCGGCCCCGGCACCTCAGTCCATCTTTGCCAATCATTATTTTAGCCAGTGTATTACTGCCACCGCTAATAGTACCCCCGCCTTTTATCGAAATATCTTCTGCCGCATAACCACCTTTGTTATTCATAACACCGGCATTAATTAAACTGGCATAGGTTTTCATCTCCCAGCCCTCAAAACGATTATTAATATAGGGAAGGTAATCTGCATCATTTACACTTCCTTTAAGCACGCCGCCTTTAGCTATCTCCAGCGTGATATGGCTTTTTAAGAACAAAGCGCCGGTTACAAATGTGCCCTGCGGTATCAGCACTGTTCCATTTACCGGGCAGGCATCAATGGCCGCCTGGATGGCTTTAGTGTTTAAGGCGCTGCCATCACCTTTGGCGCCAAAGGCCGTAACATCAAGCACTTTTCCTTTAGGTTTGGTAACAAATTTTACCGGGTTGCCAACTGATATTAATTTGCCATCCTTACCGGCTGCCTTTATAGTGCAGTTATAAGCTATTGAAGGCTGCAGGTTAGCTACTATATAGTTGCATTTATCAGCGATACCCACGTCCTTACCATTTAAAATAATATGATAGCCGGTAATATCATTAAAATTATCGGGCTTATCCCATATCAGGGTAACTGAACTGGCAGATACCGTTCCAGGCGCTATGAATAATTTTTGAGGCAATTCCGCAGCAAACCCCGAAAACAGCGTATTAGTAAGCAGGGTAAGTAAAACTATAACTTGTTTCATATTCACAATTGGTAAGGTAAATATAGGTATCTGATATTAAACTACCATCACGTGCTGTTATGACAAGCGATTAATTTAAATTCAGCTGGTCATTACTTCAGGCAACCACGTTTGTATAAAATCTTCCTTTATATCATGTTCCGCAGCCGGCTTGAAGTTAGCAAAGTATTTATTTTCGCGCGGGTCGCTGCCAACTCCGGCTATAAAGGCCCAGTTGCCCCAGTTGCTGGCCGGCGAATAGTCTATCAGCTGCTGCTCAAAATACGTGGCGCCCCTGGTCCAATCTACCTTTATATCCTTTACCAAGAACGTTGCAACGGTTTGGCGGCAATAATTGCTAAGGTAGCCGGTAGCATTCAATTCATGCATGCAGGCATCAACAAACGGTACCCCGGTATGGCCATTTTTCCATTGTTCAAACAAAGCATGCTGATTGGTGCTAACAGCGGGCGCCTCGTCTTTAAAGCCATCTGCTTTAAAAAACTGGTTACCATATTTTTTAAACATAAACCTGAAATAATCGCGCCAGAGCAACTCCAATATCAGCGAGTGATTGGTACTGTGCTCATGCCTGATAGCTTCCCAATATACCTGTCGTGGCGAAATACAGCCAAATGTTAACCAGGGCGAAAGCTGTGAGCCTGATGCGGTATTACGCACATTTTTGCCGTTAAGCGCATGGTTAAAATTCAAAAAATACTGCTGCAGGCGTTCCTGTGCTATGGTCTCACCGCCGGTAAAACTAAATTTATCCCTCGGATCAGCAGGCGGTTCGCTTAATCCTAACTGCTGCAGCGTTGGTATTTCCCCAGCATCTGTAATAGCAGGGGTAGGTATCTGGGCAGGCGCAGGGGCTACCCGGCGCACAGTACTCTCACGCTCTATCTTTTTACGAAATGTTGTAAAGCTGTCGGGAATGTCCTTAATAGGAAAGGGCAAATCTTCTTTATGATATAGGGTGTGACCAATAAAGTGCTTCAGGTTAAGCTTGATCTTCCAGAGTGCGGCTTCTACCTGTTCAGATATACCGGTTTCCTCAAAAGCTACCTCACGGTGGTGATAAACCTCGTTAACATGGTATTCATCAACTAACTGCGGAATAATTTCGTCCGGCGAACCCTGGCGTACAATCAAATCTGAACCCAGCGCCCGCAAATTATCACGCAGGTTCGCTACAGATTCTATTAAAAATTTAGCGCGGAAGGGCCCGGTCTTTAATCCTGACGCAGTTGCCTTAAAGTAAAATGGATCAAAGCAATAAACCGGAATAACTTTATCAGCCTTGCGTGTAGCCTCTAATAAAATCTCGTTATCTTCAATCCGCAGGTCATTCCTGAACCAAACCAATATTATTCTTTCGCTCATTATGTTACAGCCGGTAGGCCTGAATATTTGGGCGACGGAAGTATATTTGATCATTATATTTACATCGCTTTCCTGGCCCGGCCGTTGATGTAAAGTTAGCTGACAAATCCGGAATCAAAAAATTAGCGCCTGAAATTATATACAGGCATGACAATTGCACACTCAACAATCTGTAACTTTATATATTAATTTTAACATTGCAAATGGCAACCATTGATAGCATCCGTAAAGCGTATATCGACTATGTACTGACTGAAGGACATGAGCCTGAGTCTGTTTATAAATTCGCCTCTAAAAACGAAATAACAGAAACCGAATTTTATAATTTTTTCGGATCGTTTGAAGGGCTTGAAAAAAGTATCTGGGCTGATTTTACCGAGCGCACCATTTTAGAGATTAAAACCCAGGAAGTTTGGGGGCAGTATACAGCACGCGAAAAGGCCTTGTCTTTTTTTTATAGTTTTTTTGAGCTATTGAAAAGCAACCGCAGCTTTGTAATGTATAGCTATAAGAAAATACCGCGCGGCTTAAATTCTCCACGGGTTTTTGAAGGCATGAAAAATATATTTGAAAGCTTTGCCCAACAAATATTAAATGAAGGGATTGAGTCTTCGGAATTAACGGACCGAAAATATTTTTCAAAAAAATACAAAGACGCTTTATGGCTGCAGCTTGGCTTTGTGCTAAACTTCTGGATAAAGGACAGTTCGGCAGGTTTTGAAAAAACTGATGAGGCCATTGAAAAAGGCGTTAACTTAACTTTCGACCTTTTTCAGCGTACTCCAATCGATAATTTGTTTGAGTACGGCAAGTTCCTGGCTAAAAATGGCGGCTTTAAAGAAGCGATGGGTTTTTAACCCCTCCAAAACTTCCCTTAAAGGGAGGACTTTGTAATTCTTTCTGAGTTTATCTTCTGTAACTTAGAGAGTGATATAAAACTTATGAGTGATATCCCTAAAGAACAAAACAGCATACCCACTACTAAGGTACAACGATCGGCTAAGTTTGTAACTACCGGCCTTAAGGTTGGAGGTAATTATATTAAGCATTATTCAAAAAAGCTGTTTAATCCGGACATGGATAAAACGGAACTGAATGAAGATAATGCCGCAGATATTTACGATTCGTTAAGCGAGCTTAAAGGCAGCGCACTTAAAGTTGCGCAAATGCTGAGCATGGATAAAAACCTGCTGCCAAAGGCTTATGTAGATAAGTTTTCGCAATCGCAATATAACGCGCCGCCCCTATCAGGCCCGCTTATTGTACAAACCTTCCGTAAATACTTTGGCAAAACGCCTGAACAAATATTCGATAAGTTTGATATACGGTCAACCAACGCTGCTTCCATCGGCCAGGTGCACAGGGCCCAACTGAATGGCAAAAAGCTGGCCGTGAAGATACAGTATCCCGGCGTAGGCGACTCCATTTCGTCTGATTTGAAACTGGTTAAACCGTTCGCCTTCCGGTTGCTGGGTATGAGCGAAAAGGAACTGGACGTTTACATGCGCGAAGTTGAAGAGCGCCTGATAGAAGAAACAGATTACGAACTGGAAGTGCGCCGCTCCATTGAGTTTAGCCAGGCTTGCTCTATTCTGGATAATACCGTGTTCCCTACTTATTACCCTGAACTTTCCAGCAAGCGCATTATCACTATGGACTGGATTGAAGGCCAGCACCTGCGCGAATTTTTAGCTACCAACCCATCACAGGAGGTAAGGAACCGGATAGGGCAGGCGCTTTGGGATTTTTATAATTACCAGCAGCACGAGATACGCGCGGTACATGCCGACCCGCACCCGGGTAATTTCCTGATTACACCGGATGGTAAATTGGGTATCATTGATTTTGGCTGTATCAAGGAACTGCCAGAAGACTTTTATACGCCATTCTTTTCTTTAACTGCTTCTGATCTGCTGACAAATAAAGAGGAAACCATTAAAGCGTTTCGCCTGCTGGAAATGATATTACCTTCAGATAAACCCGCACAGGTTGAATTTTATTATAAGATGTATAAGGAAATGATCAGCCTGTTTGCACAACCTTACATTACAGGCAGTTTTGATTTCAGTAAAAATGACTTCTTTGACCGTTTGTACGGTTTTGGCGAGCAAATATCGAAAATGCCCGAATTTAAACAAGCACGGGGCGTAAAGCATTTTATATATGTTAACCGCACCAATTTTGGCTTATATAATATCCTGCATGAGTTAAAAGCAGAGGTTAAAACCGATACTTATAAGCCGCATGTAGTGTTAACATATTAAAACCTCTCTTTACTCCTCTCTAAAGCAGAAGCCTTAAAGTGTAAGTTCGCCTTAAAGATCAAATTGTCGCTGCCTCTTCCGCAGTATGCTTTTCTCCTATCTGCTGACGCCACATGGCGTAATACAGGCCTTTTTGCTGCAAAAGCTCAGCGTGTTTGCCTGATTCAATAATGCGGCCCTTCTCCAACACATGGATGGTATCGGCATGCATAATGGTAGATAAACGGTGGGCTATCAGGATAGTGATGTGATTAGTCTGGTCTGATACATCCTTTATAGTTTCGGTGATCTCTTCTTCTGTGATAGAATCCAGCGATGAGGTAGCCTCGTCAAATACCAGGATATCCGGCCTGCGCAGCAACGCACGGGCAATAGAAAGGCGCTGCTTTTCGCCGCCGGATACTTTTACGCCGCCTTCGCCAATCAAGGTATCTAAACCTTTATCGGCACGGGCCAGCAGGGTTTGGCAAGCGGCGCGGTGCAGTACATTCATACATTCCTCATCAGTAGCGCCTGGACGGACAAACAATAAATTTTCGCGTATGGTGCCAGAGAATAACTGGGTATCCTGCGTAACAAAGCCAACCCGTTCCCGCAGCTGGTCAAGGTCTGTCTCTTTGCTTAACACACCGTTGTACATAATATCACCCTCCAACGGCTGGTACAGACCCACCAATAATTTTACCAGTGTAGATTTACCGGAGCCTGACGGCCCTACAAAGGCTGTAGTTTCGCCAGCATAAACCCCAAAACTAATATTGTTAAGCGCATTGCGGTTAGCGGTAAGGTGCTTGAAGCTGACATTGTTAAACTGAAGTGCGTTGATGCGTTCAATTAATACCGGTTTTAAGGGCTTGACATCAATTGGCGTTTGCAGGATGCGCTCGAAGTTAGCTAAGGATACCTGCGCCTCGCGCCATGATTGAATTACATTGCCCAACTCCTGCAGGGGGTTGAACAAAAAGAATGAATAAAACAAAAACTGGAAATAACTGCCAGGTGTGAGCGTATTGTTAAATATAAGCATTAACAAAATAACCACCATGCAACTGCGTACCAGGTTCACTACAGTGCCCTGTATAAAACTCATGCTGCGCACAAATTTTACCTTTTTTAATTCCAGGTCAAGTATCTTATTGGTGGTGTTATTAAGTCGTGCAATTTCCTGGCTGGCCAGGCCCAGGCTTTTTACCAGCTCAATGTTTCTTAACGATTCGGTAGTTGAGCCAGCTAAAGCAGTAGTTTCAGATACAATATTTTTTTGGATAGATTTAATGCGCTTGCTTAAAG
>CAZZVY010000006.1:0-33261 GCA_964657585.1 uncultured Mucilaginibacter sp.
TTCTTACACCGGTAGTTCGGCAACTAAAAGCTATATCCCCACCAAGTTTGTTACCGACTTTTATAACGGTGTTAAATTAACTGATGGAACAAAGACAATAGTTACTTCAGGTACTACTACTTACACTGTACCTGCTGATTACGGCCGCGGTAACCTGGTGATGAGGGACTATACCCACAGTAACCAGCTGGGTTTCCAGAGCACTAATTCTGCGCTTCAACCTTCATCGCCCGCTTCAGGCAGCCAGTGGTATGTTCAAAAGGCCAATATTGTGCCAGGGGCTATACCCGCTGCTTACCCTACAAGCGGCCTGGCAGCCGATGGTTACGGTATAATGAAGGGCTTTGATATGGGACAGCCCATTATGCTGGCAGCTGAAAGCTATTTTTTACAAGCTGAGGCCGTTATGATAGGATTAATTGGTGGTGCAGCTACATCTGCAACCCTTTTTGACCAAGGTATAACCGCGTCTTTTGCCTACTTAGATAAGGACCGTACCGATGTAATATCAAATGCAAATTTGGTCCCGGCTGCACAATTAACCGCTTATAAAGCCTCAAATCCAACATCATACCTGGTAAACTTTAATTTGGCCAACAGTAATGATCAGCGCCTCGAAGCCATCATTACACAAAAATACATAGCTATGAATATGCTTACCTGTGATGAAGGCTGGAATGAGTTTAGAAGGACTTGGAATACCGCTTTAACTCCAGCTACAGGCTATCCAAGGTCTGTACCACCTTCGGTTACTGCTAATGCAGCAGATCCGGATTTTAGTATCGCGCCAAGTTATATGACAATAACAACACCACGTTCAGATGGTTTAGCAGGCCGTATACTTTACCCATCTTCTGAGTATTCTTATAACACCGCCAATGTGCCTGTAGTTGACGTAAATGCCACATTGGTATTCTGGGATGCCAGGCCAAAAAATTAATTTAAAATTAAAGAGCAATAAAGATGAAAAAATTAAATATATTACTGTTTGCAGCAGCGCTGGTTAGTTTAACCTCCTGCTTAAAAGACGGCAACGTTAACCTGGGTCCCGGCGCCCCTGTTTCGCCGCCGGTTATAGAATGGTCAACCGCACAGATTGATGATGCACCAAAAAACTCGAATACATCATTATACCGGCTTTATGCACGGATTTATCCTATCGGGACATCAATAAACATGGGCCTGCAGGTAGACCTGACCGGCTCAGGCGCTGCGCCGTCAGACATTACCGTAGGTTTAGGTGTTAGCGACGCGGCTTATACCGCTTATGTTGCCGGTGTAACTACCATTCCCGAATTACCTGCCGCAAGCTACACCATGCCCCCATCGGTTACTATAGCTAAAGGCACACGTGACGCTACCGTAAATATTACCTTAAACACTACCTTGCTTGACCCGACAAAAACTTATTATTTGCCGGTGACCATTACCTCAACCACCTATGGCGGTATCAGCGGTAACTATGGTACAGTGATTTACTCTGTAGCTCCAGCTAATAAGTATGATGGTTTATATTCGTATACATGCTCATTTACTAATACTTCAAATAATGTTGTAACACCGTTAACTGCTACAAATGCAGCGCTTATTACCTCTGCCGCAAACTCTGTTACAACAACGTTCCTGCAAAATCCTTCTTACGCAAGTACTGCTGTTTATACGTTTAGTACTACCCTTAATGCCGCCGGTTTTTATCCGGTTACAGGGATTTCGCTGCCAGGATTTTTTATCCCATCCGCAATTGATGCTAATGTAAGTGGGTATTACCCTGCTACAAAAGTGATACGGGCTAAATATACTGCAGGCATTTACACCGTTGATGAAACATATACTTACACAGGGTCGAGAATATCGACCAAATAGATATAATCCGAAAAGTTGATATTTATTAGTCCCCCGAAACTTCGGGGGACTTTTTATTTATTGCACCAATAATAAACCAAGCGGTTTACCGCCCCTTGCTGATATATTTAATGATCAGGCTGGCGGCTTTAGCTGATGCGCCTGGCTGCCCCATTTTGGCATGTAATGCCTGGTAGCCCGCTAACATTTCTGCCCGGCGGGCGGGGTTGTTCAGCAGCAGATCAAGCTCTTTACCTATCTGCAGTGGGTTACAGTCCTGTTGTATCAATTCCTTTACCACAGGCTTATCCATTATCAAATTTACCAGTGAAATATATTTAATGGATATTACCATGCGGGCTATGGCAATGCTTATAGCGCCGCCTTTATATATAACAACCTGCGGCACATTAAATAAAGCAGTTTCCAGCGTAGCCGTGCCCGATGCTACTATAGCAGCGTCAGCATTAGTCAGCAGATCATAAGTCGCATTAAAAATGACTGGTACCGCCTGCCCACTCAGATATTCTGTATAATAATCGGCAGTAAAAGATGGCGCACCGGCCACTACAAACTGGTATTGAGGGAATTGTATGGCCACCTGTACTATATCCGGCAGCAGGCGGCTTATTTCCTGCTTGCGGCTGCCCGGTAGCAAGGCAATGATCTTTTTACCGGCAATTTTATTTTTTTGAAGGAAGTTAGGGTCGGGTTTAAACGCCGTAACTGCATCCAGCAGCGGATTGCCTACATAATCTACCGCCATGCCCCAGGTCTTATAAAAATCAACCTCGAAAGGTAAAATGCAAAACAGGTGATCGACAACGCGTTTTATCTTCAGTACCCGCTTCTGGTTCCAGGCCCAAACCTTGGGCGATATATAATAGCACACCGTTAAACCCTGCGCTTTGGCAAAGTCCGCTATCTTTAAGTTAAAACCAGGAAAGTCTATCAGTATCAATGCATCCGGCTGCCAGGCTTTAATATCGGCCTTGCATAGTTTAAGGTTTTTAAGGATGGTACGCAGGTTAACCACAACCTCTAAAAACCCCATAAAGGCCATATCGGCATAATGCTTCACCAGTTCGCCGCCCTGCGCCTGCATCAGATCGCCGCCAAAAAAGCGGAACTGCGCATTAGCATCAAAATTTTTTAAAGCCTTCATTAAATTAGCGCCGTGCAGATCGCCTGAAGCCTCGCCTGCTACAAGATAGTATCTCATTGCTTAAACCTGAATAGATAGATCAATATCATAAATACAAAGGTAACCAGTACTATACCCTGCGCAGTTTTTTCGTGATGCTTGCGGGCATAATATCTTAATAAGATAAGATTAATGGCGGCTGCTATAAAATAAGGCAATCCGGGTTTGTATACAGCATGCTTGCCGGTAGTGAAAACTTCAAACATTAAAAGCGATACAACAGGCAGTATTGAACCAGTAAGCATACCATTCTGTACGTTATTTTTACTCAGCATTAATTAAACCCCGGTTATCGATCATGTAGAACTTTATATTGAAAAATTCGTTAAAAAGCATTCGTAAAACAACTAAGTTGTAAATGGATACGGTAAAGATACAGCGCGATCAGCTATTTATTTGGTTAGTGTTAATTATCTCAATAGTAATTAACGCCATATTTAATACTATGATATTTTGTATCCCGCTGTTAATTGGAATAACAGTTTTATGCATTAAAACGATCATTACCAGGCGCGATTTTTACAGCATATGCATGTTTGCCCTCATGATACTGGTATCCCTTGCGGTAATAGGGGATCTTATCTTCCGCAACCCCAATGTCATGCACTTTTTCCATTACACTTCTGTCATTAATCTCTGAATAACTACTCACTAATTTTACGAAGGATTTAATACTCCGCCAGCACCCAGATATTATCGCTTATTGGAGCAATCTTTTCTTTCCCGTTCAAAAAACCCAGCCCAACTACAAAGCTAAAACCAGCTATTATGCCGCCCATTTTCTGTATCAGTTCACTGGCGGCGGTTACCGTGCCGCCTGTGGCCAGCAGGTCGTCATGTATCAGTATACGCTGTCCGGGTTCAAAGGCATCGGTATGCAGTTCAATAGTGGCAGTACCATACTCAAGTTCGTATACTTTTTGTTTAATGCTGTAAGGCAGTTTACCGGCCTTGCGTACCGGGACAAACGGCACACCAAGGCGCCCGGCCAATGACAGCCCGAATAAAAAGCCCCGGCTTTCTACCCCTGCCACCACATCTACAGGTATATCCTTTAATTGCGCTGCAAAGGCATCCAGTATGCTGTTGCACAGTGCATGGTCTTTTAGTATCGGCGTAATGTCTTTAAAAACAATGCCTGGTTTCGGGAAGTCAGGTATATCGCGTATGGCGGCTTTAATTTGCTGATCTATCATTTAAAACAAATGTATGGTTCAATTTTACGCAAAATATTATCATCAATAATAGGGATGTTCTTTAAATCAGCGGTTCCGCTATAGTCGCCATGCTGGTTATGGTACTCTACTATGGCATTTTTTTGTTTATAAGTGAGGTATGGGAACACCATTAAGCTGTTCATGGTGGCCTTGTTCAGGTTTATTTTAGTTATTAAGCGGTTGTTTACCTTAATAAACGGTGCTATATCAAGGTACATCAGCGAGTCTACCCCGAAAACTTCTTTCAGTTGTTTTTTATTATAATAGCCGCCCAGCCTGTCGCGATAGCGGAGTATGCGTGCGGCAAAGCCGCTGCCAATACCGCGTATCTGCATTAATTTACTTGTATCTGCGCTGTTGATCTCCACAATAACATCGGATTTTTTAATATAGGCTGGTCGTTCCGGCAGATCAATGAACGGCGATAGGCGCTGGTAGTCATCATCCGTTATAGCATATATTTTTTTAACATCTTCTTTAGTATAAAACCGCCCGCCTTTTGTATGATAATTATTAATCACTTTTATTTGCGCCTGGCTGAGCCCCAACTTTGCCCACTGTGCAGTTGAGAGCTTATTAGGGTTAAATCGAAACAACTGCGAATGTTCATCTCTCCTGCTATCACTTCCAGCATATTTTAATTGTGCGGCGGCAGCATCAAAACCTTTCAAATCTATAAGTTTATAAGGGTAAAGCCATTGATATATAATAGGGGCAAACAAAACAATTGTAATTAATATAACAAGTATTACTAAACCGTTCCATTCTTTTTTGGTGACGGACAAATACTTTATAAGTGCATTTTTCATTCAGGTTGGGCAATGAGCCGTTAAAATAAATATATTTAATCATATTTAAGCGTATTTTTATAATAACCAATTTATGAAGATCATTACCAAGGAGGAGTTTGCCAAGGCAACAAAGCTGGATAAGCTAAAAATGCCCGGTTTAGCCAACCTGCTGATGGAGTTTATGAAAATAAACCAGGTGAACGATCTGTTTGCACGGGCCCAGCCTAAGCAGGGCCCCGAATTTGTAGATGCTATTTTAAAAGGCGTTGGGGTAACCGTTGAATTTGATGAGGCTGAATTGAGGAACATCCCTGCCGAGGGCGCTTTTGTAGCCATTGCCAACCACCCTTACGGCGGCATAGAAGGCATGGTGTTATTAAAGATATTGTGCATGGTAAGGCCGGATGCTAAATTAATGGCAAATTTCCTGCTTAAAAAAATACCAAACCTAAGCGAATATTTTATTGCTGTAAACCCCTTTGAGAATATTGAGCATTCGTCCAGCATCAGCGGGCTAAAAAATACGCTCGAACTTTTGGGTAGAGGTACGCCTATCGGCATATTCCCGGCCGGCGAGGTATCTACCTTTAAAATAGAGACCCAGCAGGTAACCGACCGTAAATGGCACCCCGTAGTAGGTAAAATAATTGCAAAGGCCAAAGTGCCGGTAATACCTATGTATTTCCATGGCAATAATGGGTTGCTTTTTAATTTGCTTAGTTTAATACACCCTACGCTGCGCACAGCTAAATTACCGTCGGAACTGTTTAATAAACAGGGGCATACCATTAAGCTTCGCATTGGCAAACCTATTTATGTAAAAGACATTCCTGATAGCGCCAATCCTGCCAAGCTGCTTAATTATTTAAGGGCTAAAACCTATGCCCTGGGTACGGGACTTGAAGAAGAGAAAAAGCTGTTTAACCCGCGTAACCTTTTTAAAATAAAAAAACTGCCGGAGGCTGTCCCCACCGAAACCGACCGGGGCATTCTGGAGGCCGAAGTTGAGCCCCTGCGCGAAAACTATCTGATATGTACCGAAAAGAACTATGAGGTTTTTATTGCGCCAACGTCTGTTATCCCTAATGTTATCCGCGAGATAGGCCGGCTGCGGGAAATCACCTTCCGTGAGGTAGGGGAAGGCACCAATAAAAGTGTGGATCTGGATGAGTACGATATTTATTACCGCCACCTGTTTATCTGGGATACCGAGAATAAACTGATTGTAGGCGCCTACCGCATAGGTTTTGGAGATGAGATTTTTTACAGCATGGGAAAAAAAGGCTTTTATACTGCTGAAGTGTTTAAGATAAAGGGCGAGTTTATCCCGGTGCTTAAAAGCAGCCTTGAACTGGGGCGCTCATTTATCCGTGCCGAATATCAGCAAAAGCCATTGCCGCTTTTCCTGCTTTGGAAGGGCATATTGAAATACCTGATTGATAACCCGCGCTACCGCTACCTCATAGGGCCGGTAAGCATCAGCAACTCGTTCTCTACCTTTTCCAAATCATTGATAGTTGATTACATTACCAAACACCACTTTGATCATGATATGGCGCAGTATGTACGGCCGCGCAAAAAGTTTAAGGTTGATTTTGCTAAAATAGATACCGACCTGCTAATGTCCGGATCTGATGATTCTCTTAAAGGGCTGGACAATATCATATCTGAAGTTGAGACCCGGAACATGAAAATACCGGTACTGCTTAGGCAATACATTGCCCTTAATGCCAGGATCATCTGCTTTAATATTGATCCTAAATTTGCCGATTGCCTGGATGGTTTCCTGGTACTTGACCTGCATAAGGTACCCCGCGAGATGCTGGAAAAATTAGGGAAGAACCTGTAACAGATATATTGTAGCCCTAATGCCGCAACAGGTTTTACACCTGTATGCTATTCTGTACACATCGTTTTTATATACAAATAAGGCTTTGGTCATCTGCAAGTAAACGCATGGTCATTTGTTAATCAAATGATTGATTAACCTATTATATGTGTTACAATTAAACTTAATTTCGCCTGATAAATCAAACAAGGTAATTGAGGCACAGCAATTGCAACTATCACAATGCCATGAAATATATTATAGAAAATAAACATTTGCAAACCACTTTAATAGAGTGGGTGTTGATAAAGGGCCCCCAGTTGTTCATTACAATTTACGGTAAATAATATTGTTAAATTTGCTTCTTTATGAACATAGAGGAGTTATACAAACAATCGTCGGCCTGGTTGCTCACACACGGGCCGCGTATAGTAATAGCAATAATAGTTACTTTCCTGGGGCTATGGCTTATCAAAATGCTCAAGAACGGCATCCGCACCCGGATGAGTCAAAAAAAAGTCCATTCCTCGCTTCAGCCATTTTTCCTTAGCTTATCAATAACATCGCTATACATAATACTTGTTATCCTTGTATTTCAGATACTTGAGATAGAGCTAACGTTTTTTACCACTATTATTGGCGCAGGTACGGTAGCTATTGGCCTTGCGCTTTCAGGCACTTTTCAAAACTTTGCCGGTGGGGTGCTTATCCTGTTGTTAAAGCCCTTTGAAATTGACGATTATATAATGGCCCAGGGACAGGAAGGTACAGTAACTGCCATACAGATATTTTATACCGTAATTATTACGCCCGATAATAAAACGGTTATTATTCCCAACGGCAAACTGTTTAATGAGGTAATTACCAATGTAAGCCGCGAAGGCAAGCGCCGTCTAGATTTTGAACTGAAACTGGAGTACTCGGTTGATGTGGACCAGGTAAAAGATATTATCTATACTGCAATTAAAAATACGCAGCAGATATTGGACACACCAGCTATCAGCGTAGGGGTTATAGCGCTTGAAATAGATGGCATACGTTTTACGGTACGGGTTTGGGTTGAGCCGGGTAATTTCATATCGGCTAAAATTAATCTGCAGGAGAATGTAATTAAAAACCTGAGGACCGCCCGTATCAAATTACCCGGTGTAGCCTTGCCAGCATAAACACGCGCTCAGGTACCAGCAAATTAACTGCATAAATTAGCTGCCTTACAACCCTTAAACTATTTGTAAATTTGCCTTATGCAACGGGAACAGATATCCGTATTTGATATGTTCAAGATCGGCATAGGGCCATCAAGCTCGCATACGCTTGGGCCCTGGCGTGCCGCACAGCAATTTGTGCAAATGCTGCAGCAGCAGCAGGTACTGGAACTGGTTACCGGGGTTAAATTATTGCTTTACGGCTCGCTGGCTAAAACCGGGCATGGGCATGGTACTGATATAGCCATACTTTTGGGCCTAAGCGGCGATGACCCTGTTACCTTTGATGTTAACCGGATAGACGACAAGATAAACCAGATAAAAACCACTAACCGGCTAATGCTTGACGGGCGACAGCAAATTGATTTTTTGTATGATGATGACCTGCTTTTTCTTTTTAACCAAAGCCTCCCTTTTCATCCTAATGCGGTAACCTTCCAAGCTTTTTTGAACAGTGGCAGGGCAGTATCTGGCACGTGGTATTCTATTGGCGGCGGTTTTGTAATAAAGGAGGGCAGCAGTGGCCCGGGTAAAGCTGAAGCAGACCTGCCGTTCCCGATTGATACCGCCGGCGATTTGCTGCACTGGTGCATAAAAACCGGGCTTAAAATATCGGAGGTGGTGATGGAGAATGAGCTTGCCTGGCGCAGCGAGCAGGAAACCCGTATAGGTGTGCTTAATATATTCAGGGTACTGAAAGAATGTTTATACCGCGGCTGCCATACAAGCGGCCATTTGCCCGGCGGCCTTGACGTGGCCCGGCGCGCGGCAAGGTTAAATAAAAAGCTTTTGGGCAATGCCGTTTATCATGATTTTGATGAGTGGGTGGCAGCTATTAGGCAAACCGGCAGCAGCTTTAAAAACACCTTAGATTGGGTAAGCTGTTTTGCACTGGCTGTTAATGAAGAAAATGCCTCATTTGGCCGTGTGGTTACCGCCCCTACCAACGGCGCTGCCGGCGTAATACCGGCAGTGTTAATGTATTTCATAATTTTTTGCGACGGTTGTGCAGATGACAGGGTGATCAGGTTTATGTTAACCGCCTCAGAGATTGGCAGTATATTTAAAAAAGGGGCTACCATATCGGCAGCTATGGGCGGTTGCCAGGCAGAGATAGGGGTATCATCGGCCATGGCCGCTGCTGCGCTTACCGAATGCCTGGGCGGTTCGCAAAGGCAGGTGCTGATGGCCGCCGAAATTGCCATGGAGCACCACCTGGGCATGACCTGCGACCCCATAGGCGGCCTTGTGCAGGTACCTTGCATAGAGCGCAATACGATGGGCGCCATTAAGGCTATCACCGCATCGCAGCTGGCCCTGCAAAGCAATCCAGACAATGCCAAGGTAAGCCTGGATGCCGTAGTAAGAACTATGTGGCAAACCGCGCAGGATATGAATTCCAAATACAAGGAAACTGCCGATGGCGGCCTGGCAATTAATATTCCTATCAGTTTGCCCGAGTGTTAAACAACCTGATAGCATAGCTGTATTGATAGGACAACTGCCTGGTATGCACCATATGAAATTTAATAAATGGCAAAATTATGCAGGCAGCGGGCAATTGGCTTAATGCCAGGCACATTGCCAGATAACATATATGAAAAAAGTGATACTTAACCTGGCAGTAAGCCTGGACGGTTATATTGAAGGGCCCAACGGCGAGTACGACTGGTGCTTTGCCGATCAGGATTACGGAATGAGCGATTTTTTTGAAACTATTGAAAGCATATTCATGGGCCGCAAAACCTATGAGCTGATCCATAGCTCGGGAGATATTAATGCTTTTCAGCAAACAAAATATGTATTTACTGATACGCTTGACCCGGCGCTTAACCCAGATGTACAGATCATCCGCAAGGCTGAACTGAAAGAAAGGGTTACCATGATAAGGAACCAAGCCTTTGGCCATATCTGGCTTTTTGGCGGGAGCGAACTGATCTCATCCTTCCTGGCAGCAAATATGATAGATGAGTTCTGGCTTTCCGTTCACCCTATACTGTTGGGCGGGGGCAAGCCACTGTTTAACCAGCTGAACACCCGTGTTGACCTGTTGCACCTGGGCACGGAAACCTACAGCAGCGGCCTGGTGCAAATACGTTATATGCTTAAGCCAAAGTTTGACTATAGTATTTTGGCCGGACAGTAAAAAATAGCAGATTGATTGTTGGCGCGGGCGGTATCCTGTCTTAACTGGGTTGAATATAGCAGGTGCGGGATGGGACAAGTCTTATTGGTGTATCGGTTGCCCATTAATTAATTCTACAATAGGTTTACTAAATGATTTCATTTCTTGGCCTGCAAATCAGTATCGGTTTGGCATATAATGTTTATTATGAAGCATTATATTAACCAAATGCAACGTGAGTTCGGGTTAAGACCTTGCATCCTTTTTAACTCCTTATTAAAGCTACTGCAATTGCACCCACTTAGTGTTCCCCTAAATTTAGGAGAAAGTACCAGCAGTGCTAATAACTGGCTTTGATAAGGGGTTGAGGTAGTATGCATTTTGCAGTTTTGTTATACCGAACTCACGTTAATGTAACTGAATAATGATATTACAAATAATCATACGCCTTCTCACCTAAAATCCTATCTTTGCACTCCGAACGCTAAGGTCGGATTATTACTCGCCCAAGGCGCATCTGATTTTAACACTTAAAAGATGCCCAAAAACAATTCCATCAAATCAGTATTAATCATCGGTTCAGGCCCCATTATTATTGGCCAGGCCTGCGAGTTTGATTATGCCGGTTCGCAAGCCGCGCTATCATTAAAAGATGAAGGGATAGAAGTATCCATTATTAACAGCAACCCGGCTACCATTATGACCGATAAGGTTATTGCCGACCATGTGTACCTGCTGCCGTTAAACTGCGATAGCCTGGAGCAGATTTTAAGGGAGCGGCAGATAGATGCCGTATTGCCAACCATGGGCGGCCAAACTGCGCTTAACCTTTGTATAGAAGCATCGGAACGGGGCATATGGGAAAAATACGGCGTAGCCGTAGTTGGTGTTGATGTTGCCGCTATAGAAAAAACGGAGAACCGGGAGGCTTTTCGCCAGCTGATGGTAGATATTGGTGTAGGCGTGGCCAGATCAAAGATCGCTAATTCGTTTTTGGAAGGCAAAGAAGCGGCGCAGCTGATCGGTTTCCCGCTGGTGATACGGCCAAGCTACACCCTTGGCGGCAAAGGTGCCGGGTTTGTACATAAAAAAGAGGACTTTGACCAGGCCCTGAGCCGTGGTTTACAGGCATCGCCAACGCACGAGGTTTTAGTGGAACAGGCTGTGCTGGGCTGGAAGGAATATGAGCTGGAACTGCTGCGCGATAATAACGACAATGTAATTATCATATGTTCTATCGAAAACTTTGACCCAATGGGCATCCATACCGGCGACTCGATAACGGTGGCCCCGGCCATGACCTTAAGCGACCGCTGTTACCAGGAAATGCGTAACCATGCCATTAAAATGATGCGTGCAATTGGCAACTTTGCGGGCGGCTGTAACGTACAATTCTCGGTTAACCCCGCTAACGAGGATATTATTGCTATTGAGATAAACCCCCGGGTATCGCGCTCATCGGCATTGGCATCAAAGGCTACCGGTTACCCTATTGCTAAAATTGCCGCTAAACTGGCTATAGGCTATAATCTGGATGAAATAGAGAACCAGATCACTAAAACTACTTCGGCCTATTTTGAGCCAACGCTGGATTATGTGATTGTAAAGATACCGCGCTGGAACTTTGATAAATTCAAGGGCGCCAACCGCGAGCTTGGTTTGCAAATGAAATCGGTAGGGGAGGTAATGGGTATTGGGCGCAGCTTTATTGAGGCGTTGCAAAAGGCCTGTCAAAGCCTGGAAATAGGCCGTGCGGGCTTAGGCGCCGATGGTCGCCAGAGCCGCAACCTGGAAGAGATAATGTATAGCCTGGAGCATCCAAGCTGGGACAGGCTGTTCCACATTTATGATGCCATGAGCCTGGGCGTACCGGTTGAATCTATCCGCAAGGCTACTAAAATAGACCGGTGGTTCCTTAACCAGATATTTGAACTGGTTACGCTGGAGAACGAACTGCGCCGCTATTCATTGAACAATATTCCTCAGGATTTTCTGTACAACCTTAAACAAAAGGGTTTCTCTGATACCCAGATAGCCTACATTTTAGGTAATGTGACAGAAGAAGATGTATATCAGCGCCGTAAGGCCCTGGGCATATGCCGGGTGTATAAAATGGTGGATACCTGCGCCGCAGAGTTCCCGGCCAAAACCCCTTACTTTTACTCTACCTATGAGGGGGAAAACGAATCTGTAGTTTCGGACAGGAAAAAGATCATTGTTTTAGGTTCGGGCCCTAACCGTATTGGCCAGGGCATCGAGTTTGACTATAGTTGCGTGCATGGTTTGCTGGCGGCCAAGGAAACCGGTTTTGAGGCCATCATGATCAACTGTAACCCCGAGACCGTATCAACAGATTTCAATATGGCGGATAAGCTGTATTTTGAACCGGTTTACTGGGAGCACGTGCGCGAGATCATAGAACTGGAAAACCCGCTGGGGGTGATAGTTCAGCTGGGCGGACAAACTGCGTTAAAGATGGCCGAGAAGCTGCACCAGCACGGAATAAAGATTATCGGCACCAGTTATAATGATATGGATATTGCAGAAGATCGCGGCCGCTTTAGCGACCTGCTGAAAGACCTGGAAATTCCATACCCTAAATACGGCGTAGCAGAAAGCGCTGAGGAAGCGCTGGAGGTTGCCCACCAGGTAGGTTACCCGGTGCTGGTGCGCCCAAGCTATGTGCTTGGCGGCCAGGGCATGAGCATTGTAATTAACGACGAAGACCTTGAAAAGGCAGTTGTGACCCTGCTGAAGAACCTGCCCGGCAACCGGGTGTTGATAGACCATTTTCTTGACCGCGCTGCGGAAGCCGAATCAGATAGCATTAACGACGGGGATGAAGTACACATTATAGGTTTGATGGAACACATTGAACCTGCTGGCATACACTCCGGCGATAGTTATGCCGTATTGCCGCCGTTTGATCTGCCCGATGCAGTGATCAAACAAATGGAGGAGCATACCAGGAAGATAGCCAACGCTTTGAACGTGCGCGGGCTGTTAAATATCCAGTTTGCCATTAAAAATGATAAGGTATACGTTATTGAGGCCAACCCGCGCGCAAGCCGTACCGTACCATTTATTGCCAAGGCTTATGATGTACCTTATATTAACATTGCCGCCAAAATAATGCTGGGTACCCACAAGCTAAAAGATTTTAGCATTGTGCGGAAGCTAAAGGGTTATGCCATAAAGGAGGCGATATTTTCGTTTGATAAATTTCCGGAAGTGAACAAGGAGCTGGGTCCTGAAATGAAATCGACCGGCGAAGCCATCCGCTTTATCCCCGACCTGCAGGATCCCTACTTCAGGCACCTGTATAAAGAAAAATCGATGTATTTATCCAGATAAGCCCCTGGCAGCGATTAGGGATTGGTTAAATATCGGCCAATCCCTAATCACTGATCCTTACTTCCTTACCTCCAGCCCGGTTACTTCAAATAACAAAACCTGCTTTGATGTTGGTTTATCTGAATGGCTGTTGCTTCCGGCATAATGCTGATGATCGTCTGAAGGGATTTGTTTCTCGGCAACGCCCTCCATCAGGATATACCGGTTTTTAAGGTTCATGGGCAAATTGATACCTATGTTTTTAAAATGAGCGGTAATGATACGCCCATTGCCGGCATCAACATCAAACCATCCGCCTTTGGCTTTGGTTACCTGCGTAACCCGGCCGGAAATGGTTGCTGTTATACGCGTGCGTTTTCCCATCAGGTTTTCCAGATTGGCGGCCGGTACCAGGTTTGTATGCGCTGGCTTGCTGCCATAAACGGTGCCGAATGGCAAGGGTTGCGCCTTGATATGGAATGATAGCAGTAATATGGCCGGTAGCAAAAACGTTTTCATAAGTTAGTCTAATTTTATTTAATTACAACTTACTGGTATAAAGGTTTGGCAGCAGTGCCGCCTTATTGTTAAATAGTGTTAAAATATCCCGCCAGGTTAATATCTTTGCAGATAAAGCCGTTATTTTAACGTTTATAAGTTAACTGAAAATGAAGATATTCCTACCAGGTTTGCGTGTTTACATATTATTATTGGTAACAGTTGCTGTTTTTGCCGGCTGCCATAAATCAAGCGATGACAGCGATTCATTTATACCGGTAGTTAACACAGGCGCGGTTATTACAGACCTTACCACCACAAGTGCACAAGCCAATGGCGATATAACCAACTACATAAGCAATACCATATCCCAGTATGGCGTTTGTTATAGCCCTACCAATAATGCGCCAACCATAGCCGATGCCAACACTGCGCTAACAACGGCCAACCCCATACATTTTGTGTGCAGTATTACCGGCTTAACGGCAAATACCACTTATTACCTGCGTGCTTATGAAACCGGTACCAACGGCACTACACTTTATGGCAACGTTATACAATTTAAAACGCCAACTGCAACGTTTGCCATTGCCGCTGCAACCACTACTTACGCGGGTACAGGCACCGCCGGATACGTTAACGGAGCTGCAAAAAGTGCTTTGTTTAATAATCCGCAAGGGGTTGCAGCCGATGCGGCAGGCAACTTATACGTGGCAGATTCATTCAATAACCTGATACGGAAGATTACACCAGGCGGCACTGTCAGTACCTATGCTGGCAGCGCTGCCGCTGGTTATGCGGATGGCGCTGCCAGCGCTGCCCGTTTTTATAGTCCGCAAAATTTGGCGCTTGATGCAGCAGGTAACCTGTATGTATCTGATGCAGGAAATAATGCCATACGCAAAATAACCCCGGCGGGGGTAGTAAGTACCCTGGCCGGCGGATCGTTTGCAGGTTATGTAAATGGTACAGGTTCCGCAGCTATGTTTAATAACCCTGCAGGGTTAACGGTTGATGCATCAGGCAATGTTTATGTGGCCGATAAGGGTAATAACGTGATACGCGAGATAACGCCTGCAGGGGTGGTAACAACGCTGGCAGGCGTTAAAGCGGCCGGTTTTACCGACGGCGTATCTTTTGCTGCGCACTTTAACAACCCTACAGGTATTGCAATCAACAGTAAAGGTATTATCTATGTAACTGATCTTTCAAACAATGCCATCAGGCAAATTGCAAAGGATACCACGGTTACTACCCTGGCAGGCGGCGCTACCTTAAGGCCCGACCTGCTGGTGTTGCCTGCAAGCATAGCCATT
Organism: uncultured Mucilaginibacter sp.; assembly: GCA_964657585.1. GTDB lineage: Bacteria > Bacteroidota > Bacteroidia > Sphingobacteriales > Sphingobacteriaceae > Mucilaginibacter. The sequence goes on from CAZZVY010000006.1 coordinate 15,360, forward strand.
GATGCAAAAGGAAACATGTTTATTGTTGACGAATCGGGCCGGGTAATGGAAATAACTACGGCTAACGTGCTGTACAGCATTGCGGGCAATGCCAACACTGCAGGCTATGCCGACGGCAGCGGCACAGCCGCCGCATTTAATAACCCGCAGGGGGTTACAACAGATGCGGCCGGCAATGTTTACGTTGCCGATTACAACAACAACGTGATCCGTAAATTAGTGGTCAGCACAACGCCGTAAAGTATTAGCTGAGTCACTAAGCCTTTAATTTTCTCCAAATTGTGAAAGATATCCGGCCTGATCCTAAAGTGCTTATTGACATAGTGCAAACGCCGATGCCCTTTGGTAAATATAAAGGTACTATAATAGCCGATCTGCCAATCTATTATCTGGAATGGATGTCGGCCAAAGGCTTTACCCGCGACAAAATAGGCATGCTGCTATCAACCACCTTTGAAATAAAGACCAACGGATTAGCCAGTATACTGCATGAATTGCGTTTGTTTTTGAAACAGCGCTGCCAGTAATTGAATTTATGCTTAAGAAGGATATAAATATGGATGCTGGTGTATCCGGTTTCTAAGCCTCTAACTGCTTTACCGCAATATATGCCATTAAACCGGTGCTTAATTCCAATGTACTTTCCTCCACGTCAAAAGTTGGGGTATGTACGGATGAGGTAATGCCACGGGCCTCGTTTCGGGTGCCCAGGCGGTAAAAGCAGGCATCGGCTACCTGGCTGTAATAGGCAAAATCTTCAGCAGCCATCCAAATGTCCAGGTCAACTACGTTCTCTTTGCCTAAATAATCTTCAGCGTGGGCGCGGGTGGCGGCTGTAAGTATAGGTTCGTTAATTAAAAAAGGATAACCGCGAACGATGTTAAAATCGCAGCTGCCGCCCATGCTTTCAGCAATGCCTTCAGCCATTTTTTTCATTTTAATATGGGCTTCTTCGCGCCATTTCTCGTCCATCGTGCGGAAGGTGCCTTCCAGATAAACTTCGTTAGGGATCACGTTGGTAGCGCCGTTAGCTATTACCTTGCCAAAAGATAGCACCGACGGGCTTTTTGGGTCGGCAAAGCGGCTTACCACCTGCTGCAGCGCGGTAAGGATATGCGCCATAATAATTACCGGGTCAATATTTTGCTGGGGCTGTGCGCCGTGGCCTCCCTTGCCTTTAATGGTAACATACAATTCATCAGTACTGGCCATGTATTTGCCTGCACGGAAGCCCACCTTACCGGCATCTATCAGCGGCATTACATGCTGGCCTATAACTGCCTGCGGTTTGGGGTTATCCAGTACGCCTTCCTTGATCATCAGGCTGGCGCCACCAGGCAATTTTTCCTCGGCCGGCTGAAAGATCAGTTTTACCGTACCACCAAACTCATCCTTCAACTCGTTCAATATCTTAGCCGTGCCTAATAACGATGAGGTATGCACATCATGGCCGCAGGCATGCATCACCCCAATATTTTTTGACTTGTAAGGCACATCGTTAGCTTCGGTTATAGGCAGGGCATCCATGTCGCCGCGCAGGGCCACCACTTTATCTGATGGTTTGGTGCCTTTGATAAGGCCCACCAGGCCATTGCCGGCCATACGCTCGTAGGGTATGTCCAGTTCTTCCAGTTTCCCGGCTACATAGGCTGCGGTCTCTGTTTCAAAAAAGCTTAGTTCCGGGTTACTGTGCAGGTAGCGGCGGTTAGCCACAACCTCGCTGTAGATATCTTTAGCAAGCTGCTGTATTCTTTGTTTCATTGTACGGGGGGATTGATCTTTTCGGATATAATAAAAAGGACAGGGAAAACCGGCCGCATCTGCTGCATTAATTTAGTGGCTTCAAGGCGTGTCCTGAAATCGCCGGCACGCACCTGGAAATTCGGCTCGCGGTAACTGATATAAGCAGGTATATCCGGGTATCTGTTTAAAAACCTTGCCTGGGCATCATAAGCTTCGGCCCGGCTTGAACCACTGTAAAACTGTACCCGGTAACCGTTGGCAGTAATAGTGGTCACACCTGCTGGGCTGCCTGCCCGGGCGGCTTCCAATCGCCGGGCAGCAAGGGTATCAATACGCGGGTCTTTGATCACTTCAACTGTGCCGCGCGTTTGTGCGCCGGCCCTGATTGCCATTATAACAAAAAAACAGCAACCTATTATTTTTACTACTGTGGAGTAATGTGTTGCTATTTGATTCATAAGCCTCCTCTAAATCTTCCCCGGAAGGGGAGACTTTCTTGTAGTATGATTGATTTATTTATTAAGCCTCCCTTCCGGGAAGGGTTTAGGCGGGGCCTATGCCTGCCCTATCCCATGGCAGTTCTTAAATTTTTTACCGCTGCCGCAAGGGCAGGGGTCGTTACGGCCAATCTTTTGTTCAGCCTTTACGGGCATTTGCTTTTGTGGTTCGCGGGTATCAAAATCGTCCATTGGCATGCCGCTGTCGCTTACCAGTTCTGGTTTAGACATGCGCATCTTCCGCATGTCCGTACGCGGCTGAGGCCTGGCTTCGCGCAATTCTTCCGGTGCCTGCTGCCCCGGTATAAATCCACGGAACAGAAAGCTGACCAGTTCCTTGTTCACAGTGGCCAGCATCTGGCGGAACAATTCAAACGCCTCGAACTTATAAACCAGTAAAGGGTCTTTCTGTTCGTAAACTGCGTTTTGTACCGATTGCTTCAGTTCATCCATTTCGCGCAAGTGCTCTTTCCAGGCATCATCAATCAGGTGCAGGGTCACGTTCTTTTCAAACGATTTAAATACCTCTATGCCATGATTATCTACTGCTTTTTTTAGCGGTACAGCCACATGCATATCCACCATACCATTACTGAACGGTACAATAATTTCTTCTACCACATTACCTCGGGTGGTAAGCACATCCTTTAACACCGGGTAAGCCTGGTTGGCTATGGCTTCGGCTTTGCGTTTGTAAAAATCGCTCACCAGGGCAAAGGTAGCATCAGCCAGGTCGTTAACCTTGGTGGCGGCAAACTCATCCTGCGAACTGTTTACATCTACCGAGAACACGCGGATGATTTCCAGGTGGAAACCTTCGTAATTATTTTGCTCTTTATACTCGTTGGCAATATCTTCAACTACATCAAAAATGGTGTTGTTGATGTCCACATCCAGGCGGTCGCCAAACAGGGCATTTTTACGTTTAGCGTAAATAACGGTACGCTGCGAATTCATCACATCGTCATACTCCAGCAAGCGCTTACGGATGCCAAAGTTGTTTTCCTCCACCTTTTTCTGCGCACGTTCTATAGATTTGGAGATCATGGAGTGCTGTATCACCTCGCCTTCCTCAATACCCATACGTACCATAAGGCTGGCAATACGCTCTGACCCGAACAAACGCATCAGGTTATCCTCTAACGATACAAAGAACTGGGATGAACCCGGATCGCCCTGCCTACCGGCACGGCCGCGCAACTGGCGGTCAACACGGCGGCTTTCGTGGCGTTCGGTGCCAACAATGGCTAAACCGCCTGCATCTTTTACGCCAGGGCCTAACTTTATATCCGTACCACGGCCGGCCATATTGGTGGCTATGGTTACGGTGCCTGCCTTACCGGCTTCGGCCACAATATCGGCCTCCTTTTGGTGAAGCTTGGCATTCAGCACATTATGTTTAATGCCGCGCAGTTTAAGCATACGGCTCAATAATTCAGATATATCAACCGATGTGGTACCCACCAGCACCGGACGGCCCGCCTGTGTAAGTTTAACTATCTCGTCGGCAACGGCATTGTATTTTTCGCGCACGGTACGGTATACCAGGTCTTCACGGTCATCACGGGTAATGGTGGCGTTGGTTGGTATCTCTACTACATCCAGTTTATATATTTCCCAAAACTCGCCTGCTTCGGTAACGGCAGTACCCGTCATACCGCAAAGCTTATGGTACATACGGAAATAGTTTTGCAGGGTAATGGTGGCAAAGGTTTGCGTAGCATCCTCTACTTTTACATTTTCTTTGGCTTCAATAGCCTGGTGCAGGCCATCGCTGTAGCGGCGGCCATCCAGCACACGGCCGGTTTGTTCATCTACAATTTTTACCTTGCCTTCATCCAGGATGTATTCCGTATCTTTCTCAAACAGGGTATAAGCCTTTAACAACTGATTGACCGAATGGATACGCTCCGATTTAATAGAAAAATCGCGCATCAGTTCGTCTTTTTTAGCTATCTTTTCTTCCGGGCTTAAGGCTGATCTTTCGATCTCGGCAATTTCGGTACCTACGTCAGGCATCACAAAAAAGTGCGGGTCTTCGCCTGATGAGGTGATGAGCTCAATGCCCTTTTCAGTCAGTTCAACCTGGTTATTCTTCTCGTCTATTACAAAGTACAGGTCGCTGTCAACTTTCGGCATTTCCTTGCCCTGGTCCTGAATGTAATGATTTTCTGATTTTTGCAGCACGGTACGGTTGCCGCCTTCGCTCAAAAACTTTATTAACGCTTTATTTTTAGGCAAACCGCGGTGGGCGCGCAATAAGGCTAAACCGCCGGTTTCGGCATCGGTTTTACCCTCGCCAATCTGTTTTTTAGCCTCGTTCAACACCGTGTTGATATAGCTTTTCTGGGCATTCACCAACCGCTCTATACGCGGTTTCAGGTCATAAAATTCATGTTCATCGCCACGCGGTATCGGGCCTGATATAATTAAAGGCGTACGGGCATCATCAATCAGCACCGAATCCACCTCATCCACCATGGCATAGTGCGATTTGCGCTGCACCAGTTCTTCCGGGCTGCGTGTCATATTGTCACGCAGGTAATCAAAGCCAAACTCGTTATTGGTACCAAAAGTTATGTCGGCCAGGTAAGCATCACGGCGGGCCTGCGAGTTAGGCTCGTGCTTGTCTATGCAATCAACCGATAAACCATGAAACTCATACAGCGGCCCCATCCACTCCGAGTCGCGCCGGGCCAGGTAATCATTTACGGTTACAATATGTACGCCTTGGCCGGCAAGTGCATTCAGATATGCAGGTAAAGTAGCAACCAGCGTTTTGCCTTCACCGGTAGCCATTTCCGCAATTTTGCCCTGGTGCAATACTATCCCGCCTATCAGCTGCACATCATAGTGTACCATATCCCAGGTAACCTCGGTGCCGGCAGCCAGCCAGCTATTATGGTGTACGGCATTATCGCCTTTAATTATAACGTTAGCTTTTTTTGCCGCCAGTTTGCGGTCAAAATCAGTAGCGGCCACCTCAATGGTCTTATTTTCCTTAAAGCGTTTGGCCGTTTCTTTCACTACGGCAAAGGCCTGCGGTAAAATATCCATCAGGATAACTTCCAGCTCTTTATTCCGGTCTTTCTCTAATTTATCCAGCTCGGTGTATAAGGTAACCTTTTCATCAACCGGCATTTCCAGTTCGGTATCAAGGCGCTCTTTTATAGCATGTATTTCACTGTCAATTGTTGCTAAGCCTGTTTTAATGGTTTCTTTAAAACCGGCGGTCAAAGCGCGCAGCTCATCATTGCTAATGCTGCCCAGTTTGTCAAATTCGGCTTTTACCTTTTCAACAACCGGCATTATCGCCTTAACATCCCTATCCGATTTGCTTCCGAAAAGCTTACTTATAAAATTTAACATACTGGTTTCCGTGGTAATATAACGCCTTAATAAATCAACAATTGCGCCACTGGCAATCAAAGTCATTATGGCAGGCAAAGTTACGGTTTTATGTCGGAAGGTGAAAGCGCTTAACCAACAGTAATTATTGCGCTGCGCAACAGCCGTTATAAATAACGCCTTGTGCTGCAAATATGTTAAATCATGGTCCGGACAGAAAAAGAATTGTAATTTTGGCGATACAAACCGAGAAGATGAATAAAACCAATCGTAAACAGGATGCGCTGAATTATCACTCCAAAGGGCGCCCCGGTAAAATACAGGTAGTGCCAACCAAACCAACCAATTCACAGCGCGACCTTACCATGGCCTACTCTCCTGGCGTAGCCGAGCCCTGCCTGGAGATAGCCAAAAATGTTGATGATGTATATAAATATACCGCAAAAGGCAACCTGGTAGCTGTAATCAGTAACGGTACCGCAGTATTAGGCCTGGGCAACATAGGCCCAGAGGCCAGTAAGCCGGTAATGGAAGGCAAAGGCCTGCTGTTTAAAATATATGCCGATATTGATGTGTTTGACCTGGAATTAAATGCTACCGATGTTGATCAGTTTGTGAATATAGTAAAGGCGCTGGAGCCAACCTTTGGCGGCATTAACCTGGAAGACATATCGGCACCCACCTGCTTTGAGATAGAACGCCGCTTAAAGGCCGAGATGAACATCCCTGTAATGCACGACGACCAGCATGGCACGGCTATCATATCCGGCGCCGCGCTGATGAACGCCTGCGAATTGCAGAACAAAAAACTGGATAAAATAAAAATGGTAGTGAACGGCGCCGGCGCGGCGGCTGTTTCCTGCTCCAAGATATACCTGTCGTTAGGCGTTAAAAAAGAGAACCTGGTAATGTTTGACATTAACGGGCTGCTTACCCATAACCGTACCGACCTGGACGATATGCGGATGCAGTTTGCTACCGGCCGCACCGATATTAATGACCTTGCCGGTGCGTTGAAAGGCGCTGATGTATTTATAGGCCTCTCGGCAGGGAACGTGGTTACGCCCGATATGTTAAAGGGCATGGCTAAAAACCCTATTGTGTTTGCCATGGCCAACCCTAACCCCGAGATTGCTTATGATATTGCCGTGGCGGCCCGCCCGGACATGATTATGGCCACAGGCCGGTCTGACTTCCCTAACCAGGTAAACAATGTGCTGGGTTTCCCATTTATTTTCAGGGGGGCGCTGGATGTACGGGCCACCGCCATTAACGAGGAAATGAAGCTGGCCGCAACCAAGGCCATTGCCGAACTGGCAAAAAAACCCGTGCCGGAAGCCGTAAACTTGGCCTACGGCGCACGTAACCTTAAATTTGGCAGGGAATATATTATACCTAAGCCTATGGACCAGCGGCTGGTAACCGAAGTATCGTCGGCAGTGGCAAAGGCCGCGGTTGACTCGGGCGTGGCGCGCAGGATCATTACCGATTGGGACGCTTATAACGAAGAACTGCTTGCCCGCATAGGCAAGGATGATAAACTGATGCGCAACCTGTCGCTTAAGGCAAAAGACAATCCAAAACGGGTGGTATTTGCCGAAGCCGATAATTACAAGATCTTGCGCGCCGCCCAGATAGTAAAGGACGAAGGCATTGCCACGCCGATATTATTGGGCAACAGGGAAAAGATAAAGCAGATAATGCAGGAGAACGACCTGCAGCTGGGCGCTGTAAAGATTATTGATACCCGTGGCGATAATGTGGAGAACGCTAACGAATACGCCGAGTTTCTGTTCAAAAAGCGGCAGCGCCGGGGCATTACCCTTTACGAGGCTAAAAAGATAATGCGCGACCGTAATTATTACGGTGCAAGTATGGTACAGTTTGGCCATGCCGATGCATTGATCTCAGGGCTTACCAAAAATTATGTAACAACGGTTAAGCCTGCCTTGCAGATCATCGGTACGCAGCCGGGTGTGCGTAAAGTAGCCGGTATGTACATTATGATCACTAAAAAGGGGCCGGTATTTTTTGGGGATACCACCGTAAATGTTGACCCCAATGTGCAGGACCTGGTAGATATTACGGTACTGATAGAACGTTCGGTAAGGCAGTTTATAAATAACCCGCGCGTAGCGCTGCTGTCTTACTCCAACTTTGGATCGAACGATGGGCCGGTGCCCGAAAAAACCCGCGAAGCGGTACACATCCTGCACCAGCAATATCCCGATATGGTGGTTGACGGCGAAATGCAGGCCAACTTTGCCATCAATACCGACCTGCTTCGCGATAACTTCCCCTTCAGCACCATTAACGGTAAACCCGCCAATACGCTGGTATTCCCCAACCTGGAATCGGGCAATATTGCTTATAAATTGTTGCAGGAACTGGGCGGCGCCGAAGCAGTGGGCCCTATACTGCTGGGCCTTAACAAACCGGTGCATGTATTGCAATTAGGCAGCTCGGTAAGGGAAATTGTAAATATGATCACTATCGCAGTGTTTGACGCGCAGAATAAGGAAGAAATAATAACGGCAGTTAAATAAATATAATTTTTAAGCAAAAACAGCAGACCAAAAAATCCTCCACTTACGTATAAAGAAAAAGCGCATAATTATAACAGCTTTTAGCTTTATGCTTATGCTTTCACCTTTCAGCTGATATGTACGCTTATATAGACGGTAAATTAGTTTTTAAAAGCCCTGCTTATGTGGTAGTTGATGCCGGGGGCATTGGCTACCACATCAATATATCTTTAAATACTTATTCAAAATTAGGCAACGCTGAAAAATGCAAATTATTTACATGGTTGCATGTTAAAGAGGATGCGCATACGTTATATGGTTTTATTGATGAGGGTGAGCGGCGTTTGTTCCTGCATTTAATTTCAGTATCAGGCATTGGGCCCAATACCGGCCGCATGATATTGTCATCCATCACCCCGCAGGAGATACAGGCAGCCATAGTGGGCGGCAACGTGTCGCAGATACAGCGGATAAAAGGTATAGGGCCAAAATCGGCACAGCGGATGATATTGGAACTGCAGGACAAACTTAAAAAAGACGGTCCGGATACGCTGACCATGGTCCCGGTTAATATCACCGCCAGGGACGAGGCGCTTTCTGCACTGGTAATGCTGGGCTTTGCCCGTAACGCTGCCGAGAAAGTGCTTGACCAGGAGATAAATAAGAACGGCGGCGGCTTAACTGTGGAGCAGTTGATAAAATTTGCACTGAAGAATTTATAGTTATAATTCCGGTACAATTGGGTAAGATTTTTACTGACAGATTAGTGCGAAATTTGATGCTGGCCTTTGCTTTGTGCGGAGCGACATTTTCCTTTGCCCAAACCCAGCCAAGGGATTCTCTTACAGTTAAAGTACCAATAAAGCTTTACGACTCGCGCAACCTGATGCTGAGAAAAGGTTATCTTGACCCGGATCCGCCCGGATTGGTAACCACTATTGAATATAACGCCGCAACCAACCAATATGTTTTGATACAAAGGCTGGGTAATTTGATTTACCGCCCGCCGGTATACCTCACCTTTGCCGAATATCTGCAGTTACAGCAAAACATTAACCAGCGCAGTTATTTTAAACAACTGTCAGATAATTACGCCTACCAATCGCAGCAGCCAGGCTTTATACCGCAGTTGCAGGTGCGCAGCCATACATTTGAGCAAATGTTTGGCAGCAACACTATTGATATACGCCCCCAGGGCTCGGCCGAAATGATCTTTGCCGGGCAGGTGAACAGCAACCAGAACCCGTTATTTAATACCACCCAGCGCAACCAGTTCAATTTTAACTTTGACCAGCGGATACAAATGAACCTGGTAGGCAATATTGGTGATAAATTAAAGATAGCTACCAATTACAATACCGATGCCCAGTTTCAGTTTGATAACCAGATCAAACTGGATTATACCGGTCACCCCGACGAGATCATCCAGAAGATTGAGGCCGGTACGGTAAGCATGCCCTTAACTACCAGTTTAATAACCGGCAGCCAGGCCCTGTTCGGGGTAAAAACCAAATTAAAGTTTGGCAAGCTTGATGTTACCAGTATCTTTTCACAGCAGCGCTCGCAGGCCCAAACAATTACTTTTACCAACGGCGCCCAGCAGGGCGATTTTAAGAAAACCCCGGTTGATTATGATGCCAACATGCACTATTTCCTGGCGCAGTATTTCAGGGATAACTATAACAAGGTGCTAGCCAATATCCCTATCATCAGCTCAAATATCACCATTACAAAGATAGAGGTTTGGGAAACCAACCGCACCAACGTTACTACAGACTCGCGCGATGTGCTGGGCTTTATGGATCTGGGCGAAAACAAGCCTTACAACACCGCTTTGATACAGGGCGGTTCGGGCTTTTCGGGCCTGCCTGCCGGTTTCCTGGGGCCCGGTTATCCCGATCAGTCAAACAGTTTGCTGCGCAACCTGCCAGCCAATGCACGTTTAACCAACGCTAACGATATTGTGCAGTATTTTGCCAATACCGGCGGCACAGATAACTATTCCAAGCTTACCTATGCCCGTAAACTTACCGATAAGGAGTTTACCCTGCACCCGCAGTTAGGTTATATCTCGCTTAATTACCCTTTAAACAGCGATGAGGTGCTTGCCGTGGCCTACCGCTATACTTATAACGGCAAAGAATACCAGGTGGGCGAATTCTCAACCGATGTGCCGGTTGACCCGGTAAACCCTAAGGTACTTTACATGAAACTGTTAAAGAACGAGACCTTGAAAACCAACCTGCCTACCTGGAAGCTGATGATGAAGAACATCTATTCGCTGGGGGTAAGCCAGGTAAGCCCTACCAATTTTAAATTGGCAATTTCGCGCCTGGATGAAACATCCAGTATCGATAAAACCATTATGGACGAAGGCCAGAATACCAAAAGCAAGCTATGGCTGCAACTGACGGGCCTGGATAACCTGAACCAGCAAAATGCCAAGCAGCCTGACGGTTATTTTGACTTTCTGGAGGGGATCACCATCGATTCGCAATACGGGCGTATAATGTTCCCGGTAATAGAGCCCTTCGGGTCTGACCTGGCCAAACAGTTTACCCCCGGCGAGCAGGCATTGGCTAACCGCTACGTTTACCAGCCGCTTTATGACTCTACTAAAACCATAGCACAGCAGTATTTCCCGCAGCTGAACAGGTATACCATAAAGGGTACGTATTCGGCGCTTGCCGGTAACGAATACCATTTAAGCGCCGGTAACATACCGCAGGGCTCGGTAGTGGTAAACGCCGGCAGTTTACAGTTGCAGGAAGGGGTTGATTATTCTGTAAATTATAATTCGGGCACTATTACCATTATCAATCAATCGCTGGTGCAGTCGGGGGTGCCTATTACGGTACGGGTAGAAAACAACCAGCTGTTCGGCGTACAGCAAAAGTCGCTATACGGGTCGCGGTTTGATTACCGGGTAAATAAAAACCTGGCTTTGGGCGCTACTATTATGCACCTTACCGAAACACCCATTAACCAGAAAGAGCCGGTAGGCGACGAGTCGATATCCAACACCATCTGGGGTTTTGATGGCAACTACAGTTCAAATTCGCGTTTTTTAACGCGGATGGTAGATAAGCTGCCATTCATTACCACCAAAGCGCCGTCTACGGTAAACATCAGCGGCGAGTTTGCCAAATTAAACCCGGGCACACCCAGTGCGCTTAACTTTGCAGGTTCAAGCAAAGGTACCTCCTACCTGGATGATTTTGAGAACAGCAGCTCGGTAATTGATATTAAGAGTGCCGTTAACTGGCAAATTTCTGGCACGCCGCAGCTTTTTTCCGAATCAAAGAACTTTAACGATCTGAGTTACGGCTTTAACCGGGCGCGGCTGGCCTTTTATAATATCGACCCTATATTTTATAACTCAAGTGCGCCATCGCTGCCCAATGCCAAAACAGAGCTGTCTAACCATTACGTACGCCAGGTTTTAGAGCAGGAGGTGTTCCCGTACAAGCAATCGGTTACCGGCCAGGCGCTGATACTGCCCACGCTTGACCTTGCTTACTACCCCAACACCCGCGGGCCTTATAACTTTACCACCACCGGGCTAAATAACGATGGTACGCTGCAAGCGCCCAAAAGCCGCTGGGGCGGTATTTTCCGCAAGCTGGACGCCAACGATTTTGAATCGCTGAACGTGGCTTATATCGAATTCTGGATGCTTGACCCTTTTATTTATAAACCCAATTCGCAGGGCGGCGACCTCTACTTTAACCTCGGCAATATCTCCGAAGACATTTTATATGACGGGCGCAAGAGCCTGGAGAACGGCCTGCCTGTTGACGGCGACCTGAGCAAGGTAGATGAAACCAACTGGGGCCGTGTGCCCAAGCTGCAGCCGGTTATAAATGCCTTTGACAGTAACCCGGCCTCGCGCTTGTTGCAGGATGTTGGCCTTGATGGATTGAGCGATGCGGACGAACGCAATAAATTTTCCGCAATCATAACGCAAATCAAGGCAACTCTTAGCCCGGCCGCCGCCGCAGCCTTCGCCGCCGACCCATCATCAGATGATTACCAGTATTACCAGGGTCCCGCGCTTGACCAGGCGCAATCCGGCATACTGGCGCGTTACAGCCGCTATAACGGCGTGGAAGGGAACTCAAAAACGGCCGAGCAATCGCAGGCGCTGCTGGGCCTGTCCACCTCGGCCTCTACATCGCTGCCTGACGGTGAGGATATTAACCGCGATAATAATATGAGCCAGGCCGATGAGTATTTTGAATACAAGGTGTCCGTACGCCCGCAGGACCTGGTAGTGGGGCAAAATTTTATAGCCGATAAGGTAACATCAAGCGTAAAGCTGCAAAACGGCACCACATCCAACGTAACCTGGTACCAGTTCAGGATACCTATTACCAGCTATCAGGCAAAATACGGCAACATCCAGGATTTTAAATCCATCCGTTTTGTACGTATGTTCACTACCAACTTTGCCGATACATCGGTTATGCGTTTGGCTACCCTGCAGCTGGTGCGCGGCGAATGGCGTAGTTACAATGCCGAGAACAACGCCCTGAAGGTGCTTGCTGACCCATCTATCATAAACCCGCCGCTTGATAACTCTGCGCTTGATGTTAGTACTGTAAATATTGAGGAAAACGGCACACGCGCACCTATACCCTACGTGCTGCCTCCCGGCATTGAGCGCCAGCGCGATTATAACAACCTGCGTACTGATACCCGCCTTAATGAACAGTCCTTATCATTATCGGTAAAGAACCTGCGCGATGGCTATTCACGGGCAGCCTATAAAACCTTCAGTAACGACCTGCGCTCATACAAACGCATGCAGATGTTTATCCATGCCGAGGGCGACCAGTTAAAGAACAATGACCTGCGTGCATTTATCAGATTGGGGGTTGACTATCAGGACAATTATTACGAGTATGAGATACCATTAAGCGTCACGCCGCCGGGCTCCACCGATGCCTCGGTAATATGGCCGGACGCCAACTCGCTCGACGTGCAGCTAAGCTTGTTGACAAATGCTAAACTGGCACGTAATGTTGCCCGGTATACCGACCCAACTACCGGAAAGGTAACCGCATGGCCGCTGAATGTTCCCTTTTCCGTAGCCGATGGGCACAATAAGATCACAATTATGGGCCAGCCAGACCTGAGCCGACTGGCGGCAGTTATGCTGGGCGTACGTAACCCGCTAAAGGGGGCTTCATCTACCGATGACGGGCTCGATAAATCGGCCGTGATATGGTTTGATGAGCTGCGCCTTACCGATTTTGATGAGCATGGCGGCTGGGCAGCCGTAGGCCGCTTTAATACCAAACTTGCCGATTTTGCCGATGTTACTGTATTAGGCAGCAAAAGCACTGTAGGGTGGGGCTCGATAGACCAGAAACTGAGCGACCGCAGCCGCAGCGATAATCAAAGCTATGATATATCAACCAGTATGGAGCTGGGCAAGTTTTTCCCGGATAAAAAGGGGATACATATCCCTATGTATATCAATATATCCAACCAGACGGCAATGCCTGAATATGACCCTGCCATACCTGATGTTTTGCTGAAACAAACGCTGGCCAATGCGGCAACACAGCAACTGCGCGACTCTATAAAAAATGCGGCCGAAGATTATACCATGCGGCGGAGCATCAATTTTACTAATATTCATAAAAACCGCACCAATACCCTTAAGCCGGTACACTTGTGGGATATTGAGAATTTTAGTGCTACCTACGCCTACACCAGCTTTGAACACCATGATTTTAATGTTCAAAGCGACCTTGAACATACCTATAAAGTTGCTATGGCCTACATATACAGTAACCAGCCCAAGTATTACAGCCCATTCAACAAGGTAATTAAAAATAATCTGCTGGCTTTATTCAGGGATATCAATTATAGCCTGCTGCCCGATAAATTAACCTTCCAGATAAGTTTGGACCGCTTTTATTCAGAAAATACACTGCGCAACAACGACCCGAACAATTTTATACCTATACCTACTACATTTAACAAAACCTTTAACATTAACCGCATATACGGCATAGGGTGGAACTTATCCAAATCTTTGCGGATGGATATTGACGCTACCAACCTATCGGTAGTAGATGAACCTGCCGGGCGCATTAACGGTTTAAAGCGCGATACGCTATGGGAAAATTTAAAGAAACTGGGGCGCACGGTTGACTATCACCATACCATCAACTTTACCTATACCGCACCTGTAAACAAAATACCGGGGCTTGACTGGACCAACCTGGCAGCGCATTACACTACCAGTTTTTACTGGCAAGCCCAGCCGGCATTTGCCATAAACTCGCCTGATTATAATGTGGGCAACACCATAAACAACCAGCGTACCATACAGTTAAATCCAACGCTTACCTTTAGTACATTATACAACAAATTCGGTTTTATACGCAATGCCAATAAAAATGCTGATAACGGCGGCCTTGGTAAAACGCTGATAGGGTTGCTTACCAGCATTAAAACAGTTACCGGCGCCTACACCCGCACCGAGGGCACCACATTGCCAGGCTACCTGCCTAACTCCAATCTGGGCGGCGAGGATTTGAACTACAATGCACCCGGCATAGGCTTTTTATTAGGCAGCCAGGCCGACATAAGGCAAAAGGCATTGGCCAATGGCTGGATAACTACCGATACGCTGCAAAACCAGTTGTATACTACCACGCTAAATGAGCGTATTGATTTTAGGAGCACCATTGAACCTGTGCATGACCTGCTGATTACGCTGATAGGTTTACGTACCAAAGACCGCAGTTACCAAACAAATTTTAAATACCTGCCGGGAAGCGGTTTTCAAAATTTAAGCCCCATAACCTCCGGCGATTACAGCGTATCTTACAATACCATAGCCACGGCATTTTCCCGGCCTTACGGCATTGATAACCAATCAAGCGTATTCCAGAAGTTTTTGGATGCCCGGGCGGTTATTTCGCAAAGGCTGGGTATGCAAAATCCAAATTCAACCGGTTTAGATCCCACCACCGGGTATTATGATGGCTATAGCGCCAACTCGCAAAGCGTATTGGTGCCGGCATTTTTAGCGGCCTATTCCGGCAAGGACCCCAGCAAGGTTAGCCTGAATAATTTTCCGTCGTTTCCCGTGCCTAACTGGGACATCAGATATAACGGGCTGAGCCGGGTGCCCCTGTTCAGCGATATTTTTGATTCGTTCGATATTACGCACGGTTACCGGTCAAACTACACCGTAAACAGTTTCAGCTCGCTTATCCGATACCAGGAAGTGAACGGCAGCTCGTACAACCGCGATGCCAATAACGACTTTTTACCTGATTACCAGTTTACGCAAGTAACCATCCTGGAACAGTTTGTGCCGTTAATCGGCTTAAAGGCACAGTTTAAGAACAGCTTGTCCGCTAACTTTGAATACCGTAAAACGCGCACGTTAAGCCTTAGTTTATTGAACAGCCAGCTGGCGCAGCAAAATGAAAACGACCTGGTTTTTGGCTTAGGCTACCGCACCAACCACTTCAGGTTCCCGTTTGGGTTGTTTAGCAATGTTAAGTTTAATAACGACATGAATTTTAAACTGGATGTAGCCGTTAGGGATAATAAAACGCTGATCTACCGGTCGGACATTGCTTCGGCCGAAATATCATCCGGGCAAAAAAACATCACCATGCGCCCGTCTATAGATTATGTGATCAGCCAGCGCTTTAACGCCAGCCTGTTCTATGATTCCAACATTACCAAGCCTTACACTTCCCAAACGTTCAATACTTCGGTTACCAACTTTGGTGTCAATTTGAAACTGTTATTGCAGTAGTTGCAATTGATGGCTAACGGTTGGCAGCCAGGGTTATTGCTGCTTAGCCGGGCCATTTACATGTCAGCCACTACCTGTTAACAATAAGCCCGGATGCAAAGGCTGCGCTGTCTGTGCGCCCGACTACCCCGTAAGCATACAGGGTGTACAGGCGCCCGTCCTGAATGGTGGTGTTCGGCAGGTCAGACAATACCGTAGTTGAATTGGCTGCATAAACTTTCAGGTCGTAAACCCCGGCAGGCAACTCCAGGTAACTGGTAACCGCCTTAATGCCCTGGCTTAAAAACGCGGGGGTGCCATTGGCGTAAACGTCAACGTTCACGGTGCGCGCCGAAGCATTGATAAACCTTAATTTACCCCTGCCGGCAGCAGGAGCCGCAGCAGTATCGGCCACAAAAATGCTGTCGCGGGTGTTTTCGCTTACCAGGCCGGTAATGAATACCGTATACTTGAGATTTGTGCTTAAAGCGGTATTTTTTTCAAATATTATGGTCGGGGTAGCGGTAGTTGTCCTCAATTGCAACGGGGTAGCTAACGAACTTAAATAAAAATAACCGGAAGGCACGGCATACCTGTATGGCGTGGTATTTTGCTTGCGCAAGGCAATGTATAGGTCTAAGGGATATACATCAGGGCTTAAATTAATAATATTAAGCTGTGTGTTAAGCCCGGTTGATGAATTAGCGCTATCCTTGCCGCATGAGGTTAACATGGCCGTAATAATTACCATGGTAACCATTAAAAATATCATAGTTAAAACATGGCGGCCAATGTTTGTGCGCGTGTTGCTCATCTGCTTATATTTATACTTACCCCAAAGGCATTATTGCCCGTACCTCCCGGCACTCCTTCGGTTAACAGCGTATAGTAACTGCCGGGTTGTATTATTACTGTACCATTAAATAAAGTTGTGCTTGTACCAGCCAGCAATACCTTAACCGTTTTTTTGCCGGCGCCAACCCCCATAAACCCGGTAGAAGATTTAAATGCCTGATTTTTAAATGCCAGGGTATCGCCAACAAGCACATCATAATTGCTTGCGCCTACTGCTGCCTGTATAAACCTTACCTCGGCATTTGTGCTTACGGTATTGGTAACAAAATTATCGCTTAAAAATATAGTGGCCAGATTGTTTTTGCTTTGCTGGCCAGTAACTACCAGGGTATAACTGGCATTGGCAGTGTCGGGCTTGAGCGTTATATCTGCCAGCAGGGTGCGGTCGGTATCGCTTTTAAACTGGTACTGCTGTGTACCGGTAGGCACGCTTAAATATCCCGATGTGTTGAACAGGTATATTGCGCTATTGGTATTTTGCCTG
This sequence comes from uncultured Mucilaginibacter sp., assembly GCA_964657585.1. GTDB lineage: Bacteria > Bacteroidota > Bacteroidia > Sphingobacteriales > Sphingobacteriaceae > Mucilaginibacter. Next base: position 32,583 of record CAZZVY010000006.1, read on the forward strand.
GTACCGTTCAGGTAAAAATCAATGGCCCTGATATCGGTAACCTCGTTTATCACATTAAGAAAGGAGGTGTTCCCGGTTACCGGTACGGCATCGTTCTTACTGCATGACCATACTGCCAAAACAACCATAAGTACCGCAAAAAGCAAACAATATCTTTTTATCTCCATTATTTATTGCAGCCCATAACATTATAGCGGCTTTACTGGTTTAATAAACGCAAAATTAGTGCTATTATTCCTATTTACTAATTACTTTTATTAGCAACGTTAGCTTATGTATACCTGTTTAAGAAATTTAGCCGCCGCGTTATTATTGCTTTGGTTTAGCCAACCCGTTTTTGCGCAAGTTACGTTGCCGCAGCCTGTAAATATTGCCAGGGCCTATCAAAAGGGTACACGGTCGGCCACCGGAAGGCCCGGCGCCAAATACTGGCAAAACACAGCAGCCTATAATATTAAGGTTGATTTTAATCCCAAAACCAGGCTGTTAAAGGGCACTGTAGATATTGATTATCTAAATAACAGCCCCGACACGCTGACACAGCTATTATTTAAGCTTTATCCTAACTTATATCAGAAAGGGGTAGCCCGCGACAGTACTTTTTTACCCGAAGACCTTAGCGATGGTGTGGACATCAGCAGCATGACTATAGGCGGTAAGGAGCAGAACATGAAGAAGG
>CAZZVY010000006.1:33271-37392 GCA_964657585.1 uncultured Mucilaginibacter sp.
AAGAAGGTACATATAGCCGGTACCAATATGTTTGTGCCCGACACCCTGCTGCCGGGCAAAACCGTGCATTGTATGGTAGCTTACAGCTATACGCTGAACAAAACATCGCACCTGCGCACTGGGCAGGTTGATGCTGGTGCGTTCTTTGTGGCGTACTTCTTTCCCAGGATAACAGTTTATGATGATGTTGACGGCTGGAACAAATACCCCTACCTGGGTTCCCAGGAGTTTTATAATGATTTTTGCCACTTTAACGCCGAAGTAACCGTGCCGGCCGATTACCTGGTATGGGCCACCGGGACGCTTGTAAATGCAACCGATGTTTTAAACCGGCGGTTTGTAACACGGCTGGCCGAAGCTGCAAAAACCGACACTGTTACCGATATTATTACTGAAGCTGATGTAAAGGAAGGCAACATAACCCCCGTTGGCAATACACATACCTGGCACTTTGAAGCTGACAGCGTAACCGATTTTGCATTTGCAACCAGCAACCACTATATATGGAAGGCGGCCAGTTTGGTGGTTGACCCTGCCACCGGCCGCCGTACCCGTGTTGATGCTGTTTTTAACCCGCGGCACAAGGATTATTATGCGGTGGTAGATTATGCCCGTAAAACTGTAGAGGCCATTAGCTATAAATTCCCCAAATGGCCTTATCCTTATCCGCATGAGACGGTATTTGACGGCAAAGACCAGATGGAATATCCGATGATGGTGAATGACAACCCGGTAGACAGCATACCGGACGATATGGAACTTACCGCTCACGAAATTTTCCATACTATGTTCCCCTTTTATATGGGTATTAACGAAACCAAATATGGCTGGATGGACGAAGGCTGGGCTACGCTTGGCGAATGGATTATCCCTAACTTGATTGACTCCAAAGTAGTTGATACTTTTGGTGTCGACAACTATGAAGCTTCAGCCGGAACCGAGGAAGACCAGCCTATTATAACGCTGACCACCCAGATAACCGGTACCTCCGGGATGACCAACTCTTACCCTAAACCTGCGATGGGCTACCTTTATGTAAAAGATATGCTGGGCGATGAGCTGTTTACCAAGGCCCTGCATAATTATATAAGCAACTGGCATGGGAGGCATCCCGGCCCCTATGATTTTTTTAATGCTATAAATGCCGGCGCAGGCCGCAACCTCAACTGGTTCTGGAAACGCTGGTTTTTTGACGGCGGCGTGCCCGATCTGGCCATTAGCGCGGTAACCCATCAGCAGCGGGCTTACCAGGTAAAGGTAACCTCCGTGGGCAGCAAACCCGTACCCGTTGACTTAACAGTTGAATACACCGATGGCAGCATACTGAATCTTCACCAAAATGTATCCTGCTGGGAAAAGGGCAATACGTCTGTATTATTAAAATTCACGGCAGGCAAACCCGTTAAGCAATTGCGATTAGGCAGCACTTATGTGCCCGATGTAGATAAAACTAATAATGTGTGGGGGGTAAACAAATAATTATCTTTTTATGTAATTTAACAGGGCTATATTAAGGTTCAAATACAGGTTAATCTTATTCAAAAAACTCCATGAAGTCGTTATTTCTATATTTTACAGCAGCTATATCAGCTTTTAGTTTTTTTGCACAAGCTGGTGGTACTTCACCTTATGTTTTTATGGCTTTTACTAACGCACGGGTGTTGCAAAAAGGCGGCGGTATTACTGAAGCAAGCATGAATTATAACACGCTGACACAGGAAATGCTTTTTATGCAGGGCAGCGAAAAAATGGTGCTTGACCAGGTTGATAATATTGATACCATTTATTTTGGCAACAGAAAGTTTATACCTGCTGGCAAAGTATTTTATGAAAAGCTTACTGATACAAAAGTAGCCTTATATGTGCAGTATCTTAACAAAGCTATGCTGCGCGGCCGCAATGCCGACCTTGAAGGACAGGCAAACAACACTATCACCGCATCACAGGGGATCAAAAATAATTCAACCTCGGCTGCAAAATATGCCTTAAACCTTGGCGAAGGCTATGCGCTGCAGCCGGAAACCGAATACTGGCTGCAAAAGGGCAAATCTTTCTATAACGCCACCAGCTTGAAAAAAATTATAAAAGTTTTTCCGGATAAGGAACAGGCTTTAAATACATACATTAAAGAAAACAACCTTGACATCAGTAAAGCTGCTGATTTAAGCAAGCTAATAGTTTTTTGCAATAAATAACAAGGCTTAGCTTACTTCCCCGTCATTAACCACGCCCATGCTGCAAAACTTATCAATGCGCTGGGTAACCAATTCGTCAATAGGTTGTTCCCGCAGGGCTTTAAGGTCTTTCAGCAATTGCTTTTTCAGGGTTGATGCCATGGCAACTGGGTCCTGATGGGCGCCACCCAGGGGTTCTTTCACAATGCCGTCTATCAATTTGTTTTTCAGCATTTCGGTAGCAGTCAGTTTCAGGGCTTCTGCTGCGCGTTCCTTGTAATCCCAGGTTTTCCATAAAATAGTTGAGCAGTTTTCAGGAGAGATGACAGAGTACCAGGAGTGCTCCAGCATCAGCACTTTGTCGCCAATACCAATGCCCAATGCCCCGCCTGATGCGCCTTCGCCAATAATAACGCATATTACCGGCACCTTCAGTACCGACATTTCCAGCAAATTACGGGCAATGGCTTCACCCTGGCCGCGCTCTTCGGCTTCCAGGCCGGGGTAGGCTCCGGGGGTATCTATCAGGGTAACTACGGGTTTATTAAATTTTTCGGCCAGCTTCATCAAGCGCAGGGCCTTGCGGTAACCTTCAGGATTGGCCATTCCAAAATTACGGTACTGGCGCTCCTTGGTATTGCGGCCCTTTTGATGGCCAATAAACATAACCGTTTGTCCGTTCAATGAACCAAACCCGCCTACAATGGCCTTATCATCGCCCATTGTACGGTCGCCGTGCATTTCAATAAAGTCATCGCACATCAGTTCGAGGTACTGCAAGGTATACGGGCGTTCGGGGTGGCGCGATATCTGTACCTTTTGCCAGCCGTTAAGGTGGCTGTATACCTGTTTTTTTGCAGCTTCAAATTTATCCTCCAGTTCGGTCAGCGTGGCCGACATGTCTACCTGGGTTTTATCTTCCACCTGTTTAACCTTTTCAATCTGCTGTTGCAGGTCGGCCAGGGGTTTTTCAAAGTCAAAAGTAATCTTCATACAAAAGGGTATCAATAAACTGTTGCAGCACCTTAATGGCCCTTTATAAAGGAGGGGCGATAAATATCTCTCCTTTGGCCGGGCAGGCGGGGCTTTAACGGGGCGCTAAATTACGCAAATCAAACGGTATAAATCAATTGTGCTTTTGCAAGGCCTCAAACTTCTTTATCTGGCGGTCAGTTAACAGCTTTTGGGTTTTATAACAGGCCTGCAGTACCGATGTGCGGTACTCGCCTTCATATAAACCATACCGGTTACCATAAAAAATAATGGTGCCTTCATCTATTTTACCTGTGCGGAATAAACTATCCAGCGTACGCTCGTTACGGATAACGGAGCCGCCAATTTCAATTTTTTTGAGGTGCAGCAATTTATTAATTGCGCTGATAGCAGCTATTTGAGAGGGACTAAGGTCGAGTTCCTTTTTATAAGTTAACAGCAGTTCCGGCTGCGGATAATGGTTCAACACCGCAACATAGGCCATATTGTTCAGGTCGCGGCCTTTTAACAAGGCGTTGTATTGCTCGTCAGTTAAGGTGCGCACCGTAGAATGTTTAGTTACTGTATCAACAGTAACCTGTGCAACAACAGCCTTTACGATAACTGATAACAGAATATTAAAAAGTAACTTTTTATGCATAATTATTGGCAGTTAAATAATAACCTTTACTTCAAATAACCAGTTCCCGGACTGTAAGTTTTAAAGCCCGTATGTTACTGATAAAGGGTTACGCCCAACCGCTTGCTACACCCATCAGTACGGCATCGCTGTTTAGTTTAGATACGCATACCGGTATCTCTATGCCTGCCTTATTTAACTGCGACCTCAGCGCAGGCAAAAAGCAATCTGCGGCCTTGGTAACAATATCACCGCTAATTACTATCATTTCAGGATTAGCCGACCTCACAAAGTTTGCTGTAAATACGGCCAGGTTGCCGGCAAACTCTTTAAAC
>CAZZVY010000007.1:0-36342 GCA_964657585.1 uncultured Mucilaginibacter sp.
GTCATGCTGAACCTGTAGCACCTCCCCTAAAGCTTGTTAAGGTTAAGCGTTATCAGTGTCCCTCCTCATAGCCGCAGGGGTTACTTTTATTTTGAAAGCCACCTCGCTTATTTACCCCTTTACTTGGTGGAGGTAGCCTCGTTTATAATAGAACTGAAGTTTATATTGAATAATGGTATTACATCTCAATAAACGCTTGTTGCCAAGCAACCAGGCAATACAAGTTATTTAAATTTTATTGCCTTAACCGGCGATATTCGGCTTACCAGCATGGATGGAATAATGAGTATCAATAGCGAAATAAGCAGTGTGCCTAAGTTTAACAAAGCAATATCCGGCCATTCTAATTGTATGGGGACAAACTTCATATAATAATTGGCCTCATCAAGTCTAAAAGCATGTGTTTTGTACTGCAGCCAGCCAAGGCCAAGCCCAAATGCATTGCCCAACAATAATCCTACGCCAATAAGATAAGCGGCATTGAGCAAAAATATTTTCTGTATGACCCAGTTGCTGCAACCAAGGGCTTTAAGCATACCAATCATTGCCGTACGTTCCAGTATCATTACTAACAGGGCAGATATCATATTGATCACTGCTACTAACAACAATAATATCAGTAAAATCTGCGTATTAGCGTCCAGCAGTTTAAGCCATTCAAAAATAGTAGGGTAATTTTCTGCAATGGTATATGATTTTAACTCTACCGGCATAATATCCCGTATTAACTGATTATCTTTCTCTATATCATCAAAATTATCTACCCGCATCTCATAGCCGCCTATACCGTTGGCTTTCCAGTTATTCAGTTTTTGTATCAGCGATAACCTGCCCACTACAAAGGTTTTATTTACATCTTCTACCCCGGCATCATAAATACCGCTGATGCGGAACTTGCGAACCCGCAAAGGTTCACCCACAAAAAACATCAGGAAGTTGCCGCCGGCTTTTAACTTTAAACGGTTGGCAGTGAACGTCGATATCATCACCGGTTCCAGGCCCTGGCTGGTATCGAGCAACTGTATCACATGTCCGGCCATCAGGTTATCTTTTAAAAAAGTTAAGTCATAATTTTGATCGATACCTTTTAAAACAACACCTTCTATCTCGTTATTAACTTTTATAATACCTGTTTTGGTAGCAAATGGCATTATATGGGTAATGTGGCGTATCTTTTTAATGCGCGATATAAATGCCTTATCATAAGTAATGGCAGAATTTTCATAAGAGTTGTTCAGATCATATTTAAAGGCCGCTATATCACCGGAGAAACCACGCACCTTGCTTCTTATCTCCTGCTTGAAGCCTTTAATTATGGCTATGGTAAGTATCATTACCCCAAGGCCCAGCATTATGCCAACAATGGCAATGCGCACTATCAGTTTAGAGAAAGTGCGTTTTGATTTAAAACTAATGCGAGTAGCAATAAACGTGGAGAAACTCAATGCAGGTAATTTTTGTATTTTAGCAAATATGCAGAATTAAGCCGAAAATGCCTTTATTTTTGCTTTTACAAAAACCTACGTGGTATATGCGATATGCGATCACCATTTATTTTTTGACGGTATTATTAATCGGGTTAAAAGCCGCGGGGCAAAACGTTGCTGTCGAAAAAAATATATTTTATGATCTGAAAGTAAAACCAGGCGAAAAATTTGGTTTGCGTACCGGGGCAGACCAGACTGAATTATACGTGCCTTATCTGAAAGGCAAACACGTGGCTATGGTAATCAATCAAACATCGGTTATCGGTAAAAGCCTTACATCGAGCCTGGATAGCCTGATAAAGCTGGGTATCGATGTAAAAAAGATATTCGGCCCTGAACATGGTTTTCGTGGCAATACAAGCGACGGTGGTAAAGTAGAAGATACCGTTGACCCTAAAACAGGCCTACCGGCCATATCACTTTACGGCAGCCGTAATCACAAGCCTCGACCGGATGACCTTAAGGGGATTGACCTGGTAATATTTGACATGCAGGATGTTGGCGCCAGGTTCTATACCTATATTACTACCCTGCATTACGTAATGGAGGCCTGTGCCGAAAATAATATAGAACTAATGATATTAGACCGGCCAAACCCCAACGGTTTTTATATAGATGGCCCTGTGCTTGATACAGCCTTCCGGTCAACTGTGGGGATGCACCCTGTGCCTGTAACCCACGGTATGACGCTGGGCGAATATGCCCAGATGATTAACGGCGAAGGCTGGCTGAAAGGGCATATTACATGCAAGTTAAAAATAATTAAGGTGGCTAATTACGAACATAGCAAGCCCTATAAATTGCCTGTTAATCCATCTCCCAATTTAAATACCGATAAGGCGGTGTTACTGTATCCAAGTTTGTGCCTATTCGAAGGAACTGTTTTTAGTGTTGGTCGGGGTACACCATTCCCTTTTCAGGTGGTTGGTCATCCATTGTTAAAAGGTAAATTTCAATTTTCATTCACACCGCAAAGCATACCTGGTGTAAGCGATAACCCACCGCAAAAAGAACAGGAATGTTTTGGGATCGATTTAAGGGAATATGATACTGAAAATATACGTAAAAGCGGTAAATTAAACCTGTCGTGGCTGATAGAGATGTACAGGGCTTTTCCTGATAAAGCACATTTTTTTACCTCCTATTTTACAAAGCTTACCGGGTCTGAAAAATTGCGTAAACAAATAGAGGCAGGTAAAAGTGAAATTGAAATACGGCAAAGCTGGGAGCCTGCCCTGAGCAGATACAAGTTAATGCGGAATAAGTATTTGTTGTATAAATAAAATTTATAACGTGAAAGTTCTTAGAGCCTACCTTAAAAGGATGTTTTTTATTATAATTATTACATGAGAATAGTTTTTATGGGTACGCCCGAATTTGCGGTTGCCTCGTTAGATGCTTTAATAGCATCAGGTGCTGATGTTGTTGGAGTAGTTACGGCACCGGATAAACCTGCCGGTCGCGGGCAAAAATTAAATGAATGCGCTGTAAAACAATATGCAAAGGCGCACCATTTAAAAATACTGCAGCCCGAAAAGCTGAAAAGTGCTGAATTTTTGACCCAATTAAAGGCTTTAAATGCTGATTTGCAGGTGGTGGTGGCTTTCCGTATGTTACCTGAAGTTGTTTGGACAATGCCCCCAAAAGGGACTATTAACCTACATGCTTCGGCATTGCCGCAATATCGCGGGGCTGCACCAATTAACTGGGTAATAATTAACGGCGAAAAGGAGACCGGCGTAACCACATTTTTGCTAAAGCAGGATATAGATACAGGCAATATACTGTTCACTGAAAAAATAACGCTTACCGGCAATGAGACCGCCGGCGAACTGCACGACCGATTAATGAATAAAGGTGCCGGATTATTAGTTAAAACAGTTAAGGCTATTGAAAGCGGCCGGTACACCGAACACCCGCAGGATCAGTTTGAGGAAGCACAGATCAAATACGCGCCAAAACTATTTAAAGAGGACTGTAAAATAGATTTTAACCAGCCGGTAGAAAAAGTATCTAATTTGATACGGGGGCTAAGCCCTTATCCAACTGCTTATACTATACTTAATGGTAAAATATTAAAGATTTACTGTGCTGTAAAAGAAGAAACTGATCCTGGTATATTACCCGGCGGTTTTTTAACCGACAGCAAAACTTATTTAAAATTTGCCTGCAAGGATGGTTTTATCAAAGTAACCGATGTGCAATTGGAAGGAAAAAAGAAATTAAGTATTGAAGAGTTTTTACGGGGGGCAAATTTGTAAATTAAACCTATCTTTCATCCCCAACAATCCCCATATACCGCCGGTATGTATGGCTAATATCTTACTGCCGGTTTTAAAATGATCTTTTCGGGCCAGATCAAACAATGCATAAAGCGTTTTGCCCGTATAAACTGGTTCAATAAGTATCCCGGTATCAGCTACAAATGTTTTTATAAAGTCTATCAGTTCGGGCGTAGTTTTGCCATAACCGCCAAAGTGATAATCGGTGTGTAACTTAAAACAACCCTCTCTTTTGGAAAGGGCAGGGTGAGGCTCTAAATACATGCCTATTTCATCACGCATAAACCCACCATTTTTGAATACCGGGATAGCATTAAAAATTGTTTTTAGCTGATGCCGGTTAATGCCATTGATAATACCGGCAGCTGTAGTGCCTGTCCCGCACGCGCAAAAAATATGGTCGTAAGTTTGGGATAGTTCATCTACCAGTTCACTGCAACCCCGGGCTGCTTCAGGCGAGGCGCCGCCTTCATTAATAAATAAGGCCTTAGCATCATTTTTAAAATATTCTTTAAACAAAGCAGGTTTATCACGATATCTTTCACGACTGGTAAATATCAGTTGCATACCATGAAGGCGACACATAAACAGCATATCATTATCCGCCTCTTCACCACGCACGAAGCCTGTGGCTTTGAAGCCAAACCTGGCGGCGGATGCTGCTACAGCAAGCAAATGATTAGAATATGCGCCGCCAAAAGTGATAAGGTGGTTTTTACCTTTTACGTGGGCTGCACCAAGCAGATATTTGAGCTTTCGCCATTTATTGCCTGAAATAATGGGATGTATCAGATCATCGCGCTTTATAAAAACTTGTAGCCCCTTTTCATCAAACAGTTGGTGTGTTAATTTTTGAACGGGGCTAAAGATCTCTATGTCAATATTCATTTACTGCATTAAAAGCCGAAGCCAATACCACCATTAACCGATGGATATTTGCCAACGCTTCCTGATGCATAAATGCGCAAGATAGCTAAATTCATTTGAAAACCAAGATCAAGGCGCATCCCGGTTAAACTTGTTTCATTGATGTGTACTGGATCAGATATGGTTACGTAGGTATTAGGCGCAAGCGGGTTTGTTGAATTGACAGGGTAATTTCCCAACACATTTAAATTTGATGTAGAGCTTTGATAGCTGGCAGAAAAAAATGGGGTAAAAAACAATAATCTTTTGGATATGATTGCCTGCACATTCACGCCGCTAAAACCTGCATCAATACGTTGGTTGCTAAAATCTGTAGACGAACCCGACGCAGCTGAGTAACCCGAAGACGGCTGTACACTTACGGATTTACTATAGTTGATATGATTATAATTAACGGCAAGGGCCAGATCAAAAGGTATTACTTTGGCCAGGCCGCCGCTTGTAAAATTATGTTTAAGGCCAAAACCAATCATCCCTATTGAACCAATATCATTGCTGATGGTGACTGAAGGGAAGGTACGGAGAGTAAAATCAGTACTGGCAATCAGGCCGATAGTAAGCTGTATGTTTGGTGCTGGTATAACGGATATTATGGCTTTAGGCATAGTAAATGAAGATACTTTTACACCAGCATCATTATTTATATCCAGCACTGGTAATGCGGCGCTTTTATCGCCGCCAAATGTTGGCGCAACCGTTGTTGGCGTAGTAACATCAGGTGTTATATGGTTTGACAAGCCAATGTTCCTAACGTCGAAACCTTTGTCGCTTTGCGGGACGAATGCAGCAGATGCAGTAATACGCAGATCTACGTGTAGTAAACCAAGTGTTTTAGCTGTATTGTTCCAGCCGCTGTTAAGGCCTGTTCCAAAGCCTTTAAACAAAGGTTCTGCATAATTTTGAACAAGCCTGGTAGCATCCCCGGGACTTGATCTGATCAGCTGACTAAAACCGTCGTCAGTGCTTGTTTGGGCAGTAACGTTTTCTGCGGTAAAAATTAATGATGCAACAATAAGTACGGAGTAAATTTTATTCATAATGGTGCTTGTAACAGGTTAACTATTATAATCAGCATTAAACGAAAAAACGATTAATTTTGTTCGCATGACAAATAGTGCCGATCTGCAAGAAATTGAGGAACAGGATTTTTATGAGCATCTTCGTGTTGTTGTAGATAAAGGGCAGTCGTTATTACGCATCGACAAATTTTTGATGCACCGTATTGAAAATGCATCGCGCAGCCGCATACAAAATGCCATTGAACTGGAAAATGTGCTGGTTAATGATAAGCCGGTTAAGGCAAGCTATAAGGTAAAACCGCTGGACATCATATCGGTTGTGTTGCCCCACCCGCCACGGGATACCGAAGTACACCCAGAATTTATTCCAATTAATATCATTTATGAAGATGATGATGTGCTTATTGTAAATAAAAATCCAGGCATGGTGGTGCATCCGGGTTATAATAACTACACCGGCACCTTAGTTAATGCTCTGGTATATCATTTCCAGCAATTGCCTACATTACCCGGCAATGATGGCCGCCCCGGGCTGGTGCACCGTATAGATAAGGATACTTCAGGATTACTGCTTATCAGCAAAAATGAACGCTCCATGACCTATCTGGCGCGGCAGTTTTATGAACACACAATACAGCGGAAATATATTGCCCTAATTTGGGGTGATTTGCCCGAGGATGGCACTATTACTGGCTATATTGGCCGCAGCGTGAATGACAGGCGTGTAATGGCTGTTTATGACAATGAGGAAAAAGGTAAGTGGTCTGTTACCCATTACAAAGTATTAGAGCGTTTAGGCTATGTAACGTTAATAGAATGCCAGCTTGAAACAGGCCGAACCCACCAGATCAGGGCGCACATGAAACATATTGGTCATCCTCTTTTTAGCGACTCCATATATGGCGGCGACAAAATTTTAAAGGGCACTGTTTTTACCAAATACAAACAGTTTGTGGATAATTGTTTTGAACTGATGCCACGCCAGGCGCTGCATGCCCAAAGCCTGGGTTTTATTCATCCTTCCACTAAAAAAAATATTTATTTTGAAGTTGCTTTACCACAGGATTTTGAATCTGTATTAATCAAATGGCGTAATTATTCCACAACATTGGCCAGTCAAAATGGTTAAGTTGTTTTAATGATATTAATGGAAGCTGCATTTATTAATTTTAACGACCAGGTTATCCCTGCGGGCAGTAATGTGTTAAGCTTAGGTAACCGGGCGTTTAAATACGGCGATGGCTTATTTGAAAGCATGCGGCTGATGAATGGGGAGTTAAAGTTTCCTGAATTGCATGCCAACCGGCTGCAACGGGGCATGAAAGCGCTGAAGATTGATGGTTATTCGCAGATAGATACACGGTTTTTAAAGGATAGGGCAGGTACTTTGGCAGCGCGCAATAAATATAAGCACGCACGTTTACGCTTAACCGTTTACCGTGAAGCCGAAGGTTTGTATTTGCCGACACAAAATATGGCCGGTTTTTGCCTGGAGATGCATCCCCTTGACAAACCACATTATTACCTGAATGACAAGGGTTTAATTATGGACATATACAGTGATTTATATAAACCGCTTAACTATCTGTCAAATATAAAATCATGCAATGCGCTGGTTTATGTGATGGCCGCACTTTATAAAAGCCAGAACCGGCTTGATGATGTATTCATACTCAATCAAAATAAATTTTTGTGCGAGGGCGGCAGTTCAAACGTATTCATTTGGTATCAGGACCATTTGTACACGCCAGCTTTAAGCGAAGGCTGCGTGGAGGGCGTAATGCGGCAGGTGATAATTAATATTGCCCGCAAAAAAAAAATTCCGGTTACCGAAGCGCAGATAAACCCCGAAATCCTGTACGAGGCCGACGAAGTTTTTTTAACCAATGCCAGCCGCGGCCTACAGTGGGTAAGGGGCTATGGGGTAAAGCGTTATTTTAATAAACTAAGCCGCGAACTGACCGAAGAACTGAATAAATTATAAGAACGGCTGATCTGATTAAGCTACTTGTTAGCATCTTTGAAGCTTTTTAAGTAAGTTTGTTTAAATGCCGGTCTTATGTACAAGCTCTCTATCTCCCCGCAAAACGTAAAAGAAACCCTTGGTAAACATGTGCTGGCTGATGGGTTTGATCTTGTTTTTGATATGGAGAAAAGCGAAGGTGTTTATATTTATGACGCTAAGAATAAACGTACCTTATTAGACTTTTTTACCTGTTTTGCATCGGTACCTTTAGGCTATAACCATCCGAAAATGCTTAACGACGGTGAGTTCAAGAGAAACCTGATGCTTGCCGCGCTGACCAATCCGTCTAACTCGGATATTTATACTACGCAATACGCACAGTTCCTGGATACCTTTGAGCAGGTAGGCATACCTGAATATTTGCCCCATGCCTTTTTTGTATCGGGCGGTGGTTTAGCTATTGAAAATGCCCTGAAGGCCGCCATGGACTGGAAAGTGCAAAAGAATTTTGCCAAAGGTTATAATACCGAAAAGGGATTTAAAGTATTGCATTTTGAGCATGCCTTTCATGGCCGCACCGGTTATACTTTAAGCTTAACCAACACATTGCCTGTAAAAACTAAATGGTATGCCAAGTTTGACTGGCCCCGGGTAAGTGCCCCTATTATGCATTTTACCGACATTGACGGTAATTATCAGGAACTGATTGAACGGGAGGCTTTGTCAACAGCGCAGATTAAACAGGCTTTTAGGGATAACGCTGATGATATTTGCGCAATTATTATTGAGCCCGTACAATCTGAAGGAGGCGATAATCATTTTCGCCCGGAGTTTATGCAGCAACTGCGGCAACTGGCTGACGAGAATGAAGCCCTGCTGATATATGATGAGATACAGACCGGCGGAGGGCTTACCGGCAAATTCTGGTGCCATGAGCACTTTGGCCCCGATGCTAAACCCGATATCTTAACCTTTGGCAAAAAAATGCAGGTATGTGGCATGCTGGCCGGCAAACGGATAGATGAAGTGGCTGCTAATGTATTTAGTGTATCCGGGCGTATTAACTCTACCTGGGGCGGTAGCCTTACAGATATGGTACGCTCGTCTAAAATAATGGAAATTATAAATGAGGACAACCTTGTTGAACACGCTGCCCGGATGGGTGCTTATTTACAACAGCAGCTATCAAAACTATCAAATAAACATAGCATTATTGGTAATGTAAGGGGCAAGGGGTTATTAACTGCTTTTGATTTTCCGGATAAAGCCAAACGCGACCGTTTTATAAGCAAAGGATTAGATCTCAACGTAATGTTTTTAGGTTGCGCTGATAAAACCATCCGTTTCAGGCCAGCGCTTATAATGCAGCAAAAGCATATTGATGAAGGAATATATGTAATTGAAAAAATAATAAGTGAACTGTAACTACGGTTGTAATAATATTGCTACAACAGCTCTGTTATATCTTAAAATTCCTGATTTATTCATCCTAACATACTAATATTGCCTTATATCGTTTATCCTATAACGTATACATAATTTAATTTTAAGCAACTAACCCTAATTGTTGCTAATGCGCAATGCTTGTGTTTCGCATATTATTTAGCAGCTACCAATACATATCATGAGTAAACAAACTGAAAAATTAAAAAAACAATTAATTGAATTTTCTGAAATAGTTAACCTGTTCAAATCAGAAGCAGTGCAGGTTAAAGTGATCAATATGCTTTTTGATTCGGTTGCAGATGATACGGACGACCCTAATTTTAAAAAAAAGCAAAAAAATGATCATAGGAACTTTGAACATGTGGGGCGTAAAAAGCCCGGTGCAACCAAGGTGCTTAACCAATTATTAACAAGTACCGATTTTTTTGATACACACCGCTCCATTTCATCTATTGCCGATTACTGTAAAATAAATTATAATTCCGACTTTAAAACGTCCGAACTTTCAGGCATCTTACTGAAATTAGCGAATGAACACAAGTTGAAACGTGAGCGCAGCGAAGCCAATAAAAGGTTTGAGTATGTAAGGGTATGAGGCCTAATTTGCCTTTAATATGCTTATCAAATGTTTAAATACGGCCAGTATCTCTCAAATTTCCTTGGCTAAGAACGGGTACTTGTAATCCTTCGGCGGATCAAATGTTTCTTTGATTGTGCGCGGCGATACCCAGCGCAACAAATTAATCATAGAGCCGGCCTTGTCATTAGTTCCAGAACCCCGGGCGCCGCCAAATGGCTGCTGACCTACAACTGCACCAGTTGGTTTATCATTAATATATAAATTTCCGGCCGCATTGCACAGCCGCTGGGTAGCCTGGGTAATAGCATATCTGTCTTGTGCTATAATTGCGCCGGTTAATCCATAAGGAGATGTGTTGTCAATAATATCCATAACCTCGCTGAACTCACTGTCCTCATACACATAAACACTCAGCACAGGGCCAAACAATTCCTCGCACATGGTTACGTAATAAGGATCGCTCACTTTAATTATAGTTGGATTTATAAAGTATCCCTGGCTTTTATCATAAGTACCCCCCGTAATCAGTTCTGCACCCGGGTTAGCTTTGGCATCATCAATATACTTAGCAAGTTTATCAAATGATCGTTCAGTGATCACCGCATTTACAAAGTTTTCAAAATCCTCTACCGGGCCAACCTTTATACTGGCAATATCAGCTACCAGGCGCTCCTTAATAGCCGGCCAAAGTGACAATGGGATATAAGCCCTTGAAGCCGCCGAACATTTTTGACCCTGGTATTCAAAAGCGCCGCGCACCAAAGCAACACTGCTTACCTCAGCATCAGCGCTTGGATGCACTAACACAAAGTCTTTGCCGCCGGTTTCGCCAACAATGCGCGGGTAAGTTTTATACTTATGGATATTAGTTCCAATAGTCTTCCATATTTCCTGGAATACGCCGGTTGAGCCAGTAAAGTGAATGCCTGCAAAATCCCGGTGATTAAATATTATATCTCCAATCATCGGGCCATCGCCATATATCAGGTTAATAACGCCTGGGGGCACTCCAGCTTCCATAAACACCTTCATTAGTAAATTGGCTGCAAATATTTGCGGGTCGGCAGGTTTCCAAACTACTACATTACCCATCATGGCGGCTGATGCCGGTAAATTGCCTGCAATAGCTGTAAAGTTAAATGGGGTAAGCGCAAAAACAAAGCCTTCCAACGGGCGTTGCTCTACCCGGTTCCATATCCCTTTAGGGGATACAGGAGGTTGCTGCGCATATATCTCGGTCATGTAATGCACATTAAAGCGCAAAAAATCAACCAGTTCGCAAGCCGCATCAATTTCGGCCTGGTACGCATTTTTAGATTGTCCTAACATGGTTGCTGCATTAATTGCAGCGCGGTATGGGCCCGAGAAAAGATCGGCTGCTTTCAAGAATATGGCAGCCCGTTGTTCCCAGGGCAGGTTTTCCCAGCCTTCTTTGGCTGCCAAAGCGGCATCAATAGCGTCTGTAATGTGCTGTTTGTCAGCTTTATGATAAGTACCCAGCAAATGTTTATGATCATGGGGAGGGCGCAATTCGCCAGTGTTTCCGGTACGTACTTCCCTGCCATTAATGTACATAGGGATATCAGCTTGCTGGGCACGGGCTGCCTCCAAAGCCTCTTTAAGTGCGGCGCGTTCCAAACTGCGCGGACCGTAATTTAATACCGGCTCATTGAAAGGCTGCGGAACATTAAAAAATCCTTTAAGCATAATCAGATGGGTTTACAGCAGTAAAGATACGGCTTAACGCGACAAGCGTAAAATTTTGAAAAGCAAATTACGGGATACTGACAAACAACAGGATGAACTTTGTGGGCGCAAGACCGAAACCTTGCGGCGGTACAAGCCGGTACGGCCAGGGTTGGCCACCTCGGCGCCTCAAGCAAAGTTATTAACACCAAAATTCCCCGGATTTGTAAAGCAGCCGTGTATAAAAGGAACAAACTGATTTGTTATTTTCAAATGCAAATAATATCTTTAATAAACCAATCATAGTAATGAGATACCTTATCCTGTTATTACTTACCTTTTTAGTTTCGCACGCGTTTGCACAAAGCAGCGCCTGCGACAGCATTGTTTGGCATACCGACCGCAAACTTACCTGGGATGATTTTAAAGGTACGCCTGAGGCTATAACTAATGTCGGCGTGCGTACGCATTATAGTTTCTCACGCAGTTGGGGAGCGCATGGCGCTACATTAAAAACAAAGATGGTCTGCTTTTTTAGTCCCTGCAAGTCGTGGGTAAAAGGTAAGCGGTCGCCCGGTTTGCTCATGCACGAACAAGGCATATTTGATATTGCCGAGTATTTCAGGCGTACCTATAACAAAAAGGTATCTGAGGCTAAATATTCGCCGGCTACTATAAGGGCTGTTATGATGGATTTATATAAAGAGGTGTTGAATGAATGCGGAGCAGTAGAGAAAGCGTATGACGGTGAAACGCTGTTTGGCCGGAATGAAGAGGCGCAGCAACAATGGAACCGCAAAATAAACGATATGCTTGCTTCCTTGCAAGATTATGACCGGGAAGAAATGGTAATACCATTGTCTAATAAAACTGATGATCCATTTTTATCCTTCAGCAAGTTGCTTGGAAGGGCGCAGTTAATCTTTACGGCGCCAGCCGGGATGACAGCAGTCCCGATAATAACAAACGGGCAGATGAGTTATGACTATGCCTTAAAACTTCCCGATAAAGATTATGAGGTACGTTATGCCATTAGGCCGCTGGACACTGCGGTTAAGGAATATGAGGCCTGGAAAAATAAAAAAGGCGATGAGATAAGGGCTGACCCTAATAACTTAGATAAACCGGCATTTACGGCCACTATGATGAACATTTCCGGCGGAAAAAGGGAGCAGCCGGCTGACTTCCCTAACCAGGCGATCAGAAATTGTTTTAATGCTGATTGGGGTTGAATCAACGTTTGCCAACCGGTAGGCGATTTTGGTAAAGGCTACGCCTATTGCCTGGCCATGGCTATACACAAAGACAATGTGGCCGATGCTTATATTTTTTTTATGACCAATGACAGAAGTAATCTTACAAAACTGCTGGACATTGCCTTTTATTCTTTAAAGTTTAAACAGTAATTTAAATTGCAGGAAATACTTAAGCCTAACCTTAAATATAATTGTTAAATGAACACTACCAGCCACGATGAACGTATTGCAAAGATGATATTTGCTTCGGTTTATCCTTTGTACCTGGCCAAAATTGAAAAGAAAGCCCGGACAAAAGAAGAGCTGCACCAGGTCATTACCTGGCTTACTGGTTTCGATGACGTACAGCTACGTGAACTTATAGCAAGAAAAGTAAATTTTGAAACCTTCTTTGCACAGGCTTCGCTTAATCCTAACGCATCCCAAATCACCGGTTCCATCTGCGGATATAGGGTTGAGGATATCGAAAACCCATTGACCCAACAGGTGCGTTATCTGGACAAGCTGGTAGACGAACTGGCTAAAGGCCGGAGAATGGAAAAGATATTGCGTGGAAGCATTTAATAATCATTTTGTCTGTACTTGCCCAATGGTTTCCGTTGCCCGAAGATAAATCAGGACATATTCATCAAAAGTTGGAACGTTGGACAAAGCGGGAACTTGCAACAAAATCATGGTTAACATGGTTAAAAAAATTTCAAGTGTATGAGTGGTTAAATAGTTGGTTTTAAGTAATTTATAAAATAAAACATAAAAAAGTGTTAACCATGATTTTTAATTGTTTTTGGAGATGCGGCTTTGTCAAAAAACAAGGCACGAGCGACACGCTCGCGCCAGCACGGGAAAGATATTGCGTGGCAGTATTTATATACTATAACCGGCCGCTGTCTGAAGTTTTTAACTTCGACAGCAAAGGAAGTGTAGTTGTAAACTAAAGGCATAGTCGTCCGAAATTAGAAACTTCGGACAGCAGGGTGAAAACTGACGACTCCTTAACCATGAATATGCCATAAAAGATATACTCACTGAAATTTATATGGAAGCCGTATATCTTTTATAATTTGTGCTCCAATATAGTCCCTTTCTTCCTGAGTAAATTTTCCGTTCGCACGTTTTAACATAGGGATCGTTATAGAACCAGGCATACTGTTTTTTACAGGAATATATAAAAAAGGGTCATTGGAATTTATTGTGGACGCCTTAATAAGTAGCTCATCGAAATCAATAAGATGTAAATTTACGCCATCTGAGGAGTGGGTTCTAATATTATGATCCCGATTAAAAGATTTTATTGTTAATTTCCAGATCTTTGGCCAATAACGCAATCTTTTTATTTACATACTTTTCCTTATTAGTAATAAAATTATAACGCAAATAAGCAATTGTATCTTTATTAAATTGAGATAATGGCCTGTATTTCCTTGACCCCACTTGTTTTTTCATGGTTGTGCATCCTGCAATTACCAAAAAAATAGTCATTAAAAATATATTTTTCATGGACAATGTTATTAAATAAGTTGTATTTCTAGAGGCATCTTACTAACATCAATGGTTGCTTTCCGTTTTTAGCGCAAGTCTTGTGTTAGGGGATATTGCGTTGGCAGACTTGTGATCTACAAACATTACAAGTCCGAAATAAAAATTTCGAAATTTTGATCAAACAATCACCTCCTGCTCACTCCCTAATTCCCCTTCCCACTTACTAACAACCGCCGTTGCCATAGCATTGCCTAACACATTAGTTGCCGAGCGCCCCATATCCAATAAGGGGTCAATACCTATCAATAGGCCCAAGCCAGCTTCCGGTATCCCGAACATGGCAACGGTACCGGCAATAACCACTAATGATGCCCGCGGGACACCGGCCACGCCTTTACTGGTGAGCATCAGTATCAGCAGCATGGTAATTTCCTGCACTATAGATAAATGTACGCTGTAGGCCTGCGCCAAAAAGATGGAGGCAAAGGTCATATACATCATGGAGCCATCCAGGTTAAAGGAATAACCCAGCGGCAGTACAAAGCTTACTATCTTGTTATTGCAGCCAAATTTTTCCAGTTCTATCAATACGCGGGGATAGGCGGCCTCGCTGGTGGAGGTACTGAAGGCCACCAGCATGGCATCCTTGATATTATTTACAAGGCTAAAGGCCCGTTTATTCAATACTACGAAACCGGCAAATACAATAATGAGCCAAAGCAGCACGAGCGAAAAGTAAAATTCGCCGATAAAAATGGCGTAGGTAGAGAGGATGCCCAGGCCCTGCTTGGCCACCACTGCCGTAATAGCGCCAAACACAGCTATGGGTGCCAGCTTCATTACATAACCGGTAATTTTAAGGATAACATGCGCAAAGGCGTCCATGGCCTTAACCACTATTTCGCCCTGTTTACCAATGGCCGCTGTAGCGACCCCAAAGAACATGGAGAAGATAACGATCTGCAATATCTCGTTATTAGCCATAGCTTCGGTAAAGCTGCGGGGAACCACATGGCCTACAAAATCCTTTAAGGATAAGGCGGCTTTTTTAATATCGGTACTTAAATGACTGTCGGGCAGTTGAATGTGCATGGTTACCCCCGGTTTGAACAGGTTAACCAACAGCATACCTAATAGTAAGGATACTAAAGTCGCGCTCAAAAACCAGAGCAATGTTTTGCCGCCTATACGGCCAACGGCCTTAATATCGCCCACCTTGGCCACGCCTACCACCAGCGTAGTAAATACCAGCGGGGCTACGATCATTTTTATCAGCCGCAAAAAGATGTCGCTTAAGATAGTGAAACCTTCCAGTTTATCTTCGCGCGTGCTGTCGCTTTCCTTGCGTAGTTTTGCCTGGCCGCTGCGCTGCGTTTTAAGCGATTTAAATTCGGCAACGGTAGTATCCTTTACCTGTACCAGTTTAGTATCAATAGCTTTAATACTGGCATCAGCAGCGCTGATCTTCACGTTATATTGGTCAATCACTTTCAGGTTGTAAATGTAACCCGTAATTAATCCAAAAATTAAGGCTATAAAAATGTATAGTGTGAGTTTGTTTTTGAGCATGCAGTGGGTTTTGAATGGACTAAGCTACAAAATAAGGGATATAGTTCACATCCGCTAACTGTGGGACTCAACCGTCTACGCTTCGCTGTGACACCCCCTCTGCGCCTTCGGTGCAAAGAGGGAAGCCTGAAAATATATAGATATGTATCTTAACCTCTTTCCGCGGAACGCGAAGAGAGGGCAGACGAGTGAAACGATGTTGGGTGAGTTGCCAGACAGGCAAGGGGCCTTATCCTTCCGTTTTTACCACCTTTACCGCAGTACCATATGCCAGCACTTCTGTTACGCCCATCATTACTTCGTTCGCATCAT
The DNA here is from genome assembly GCA_964657585.1 of uncultured Mucilaginibacter sp. Taxonomy (GTDB): domain Bacteria; phylum Bacteroidota; class Bacteroidia; order Sphingobacteriales; family Sphingobacteriaceae; genus Mucilaginibacter. The sequence continues at coordinate 16,010 of CAZZVY010000007.1, forward strand.
AACGCATATTGATAACCGCGTTGGCGCCAACCTGCTGGGCATGATAGATCATCAGGTTATAGGCCTCTTGGCGCGATTCTTCGCACAGATCAGTATATATGGTATTACGGCCGCCAAAAACGGTTTGCAGCTTCCCTAAAAAATTGCCGCCCACACCGCGTGAACGCACGGTTATACCCCTAATGATGCCGATATGCTCGGTTACCTTGTAACCGTCTAAAAAAGTGCTGGTTGTTACTAACATATGATGATATTGATTATTAATAATTATAATGCTATGTTTAATACGCCTGATGCCGGTGATTTGGCAGATAAAATTATAATATTTGGATTAGTAAACTACCTGATTGTTACGTCAATAAAAAAATTATGGCAACCGATGCCTACGGGTTACAGGATATTAAGAAAGAGTTACCGCATTTAAGCAGCATACAGCTGGCCGGTTTGGTGCTGCGGCTTGCCCGCTATAAAAAGGAAAATAAAGAACTGCTGGCCTACCTGCTATTTTTAGCGGATGATGAAGCCGCCTTTATAGAGCAATCTAAATACGAAATAGGCCTGATGTTTTATATGATGCCATCGCAGGCATTTAACGCGGTAAAGGTGCTGCGTAAAACACTGAGGCTGATCACTAAAATATCGCGTTTCTCGGGCTCAAAACATGTTGAGATCAGTTTGCTTACAGGTTTCTGCAATAATTATCTGGAGTACATTAACCGTAATGTAACCTATAAGCCGCTGCGCACCCTGTTTGTAAGGCAAATAGAAAAACTGGCTAAACTGATAGGCAAGCTGCATGAAGATGTGCAGGGGGATTATCTGGCGGAATACAACGCCCTGCTTGATGCAGCAGATGGTAAATTGAATTGGTTTAATAAGCTGGAATATATGGTCTGAAACAGAATTACATAATGTTCAGAATAATAAATAATTCTGCTAATTTAAGAATCTTATAAATTCTGATCAGAAGATATTATTTGTAACATCTGCTCTCCAAAATCATCTAAATAAAAAACTACCAGAACTGTGGCCAACAAAGAAGTAGCCTTCAGGAATATATTTGAAGCTAACTCAAAAAAGATATTTCATTTGTGCCTGGGTTATACCGGCGACAGTGATGCCGCGAATGACCTGTTGCAGGAGACCTTTTTAAAGGTATGGCAAAACCTGGATAAGTTTCGCAACCAGGCCATGATATCTACCTGGATATACCGTATTGCTGTTAATACCTGCCTAACCTACCTGAGATCGGAAAAGCGCCAGGCCAAGGACGAACTTACCGAAACAATAGCGGAGACCCGCGCCGAAGAATTTACTGAGAAGAACGCACAAGTAGCGTTGTTATATAAGTGTATAGCTAAACTGGAAGAAACGGAGAGGATAATAATAACTATGGTGCTTGATGAAATGCCTTACCCGGAGATTGCTGAAATATCAGGCATATCAGAGGGTAACCTGAGGGTGAAGATACACCGAATCAAATCGAAATTAACCGAATTATATAACCACTATGAAAGACTTTGATCACTTAATGTCGGTATGGCAGGAGCAGCCCGTGCACGACAAGCTTTCGGTGGAGGATGTGCTGAAGCAGGTAAAAAAGGATGTAAGCAGTATAGCCAACAAGCTATGGTGGAACATTATTGCAATAATTGCCGTGTTAACCATGTCGGCATTGCTGGTGCTGTTTGCCGTGTTTACGTGGGTGGCCTATGTTGGGCTGCTGATAATGATGATGAGCATGCTGTTTTATTTCAGTATGATCATACGCCATTACCGCATACTAAGCAAGCGCGATGTTACCCGCAGCCCCACCGAATATCTGGTTGATCTGCACGAGTATCAAAAGGCCCGCTCAAAAACAGTAGGCTGGTTTTACTATATCTATGTGTTAATGATAGGCATTGGCTTGTTGTTATATTCATACGAAATACTGGCCACTTTTTCACTGTATGGTAAGGTGGCGGTTTACGGTGTTACGGTTATCTGGCTGTTATTTTGCAGCTTATATTTAAAACGCCGTATCTTCCAGAATGAACAGGAAAAATTAAATATGATGATTGATAGGCTGGAAAGGCTGAAATCCCAGTTTGAGTAATACTCAGATGAAGCAATAACTTAATTATGCCCTTTAATAATAAAGCATAATCGGCGCCTGTATTCCTGTGGCTGCAATAGCCCGCCATTCCTTTTTCTGCGCATTCTTAACCGGCTAATGCCGGCATTAAACCTCTTTCCAAGCCGCTTTTAAGAGTAATCCCAATTTGTTAAAAATAAAATTTAAGAAATATTTCCGTTTTACGATTTCCCGTAAAAAAGTTTCAAAACCAGACCGTAAATTGCATCAAAACAAATATATAAACTAATAGCAATGCCCTCTTTCTCCTACTATCTAAATCCTAATGCCGCAGTAATTAACCTGAATGGCCGACCGAAACTCATATCAGCTCCGACCGATTTTTGGGGTAATTACGCAGTCAAGGTAGTAGTTAATTAACCGACTTAAGGAATCCGTTACGACTAAAATAAACCAAAGATGAATTACAGATTATTTTACAAAGTTTTAATGACTGAAATTAAAGCCACTCCTGCAATCTTTATAAATGGTCGACAACTTTCTGACCGTTATTCGGCAAACGAATTTAAAACATTTGATATGATAAAAACGAAATCACTCATGAGGATACATACAAAGTTGATACTAATTACATTGCTTATACAAATATTGGCATTTAAATTAGATTATATTTTCGCTCAATCAATAAATGAAAAAGGCATTATGAGCATGCGTGCGCCATCCAATGTCAAAATTGATGGTAAAATACAAGAATGGGGGAATTTTAAAAAATTATAATAGTTCAACTGGTATAGCTTATGAATTTGCAAATGACGATAGTACTTTTTATTTCGTGTTACAAACAAGAATGCCAAGAGCGATATATAAAATTATCAATGGTGGAATTACAATTACGATGAAATTGTCTGATGAACATAAACAAAATAACGGCTTAAGCTTAACCTATCCTATTTTTAAAAGTGGGAATTTACCCATGGTTGATTTAGAGGCGAAACCAAAATCATCAAAAGATACAACTAATTATACTATTCAGATAGATTCATTTAGAAGAAAACTAAACGATCAACTTTTAATACATTCAAAAAATATCATATTAAAAGGAGTTGCACACTTACAAGATACGCTTTTTTCAGTTTACAATGACAATGGGATAAGGGCAGAACAACAATTCGACAAGCGTTTTTTTTACAATATCGAACTATCAATACCAATTAAATTTTTAAAAGAAACACGTAAAGGACTTACTAATATTTATTTGAATGTTCAGGTAAACGGCTTTCCATTGGCTAAAAATGTAACCCTTCTTGTAGTAAATGATGCCAGTAGGGAAGCCCTTTATCCAACATATTTTAGTAGAATATATAAAGTTGCAAAATAATTAGAATTAAAATGATATAAGATATTGTTTGGCCCACGCTGGTGCGAGCTTGTAGCTCGTACCAACATGTCAGAGGGTTAATATGCCAGTTACAATAACAGCGTGATTGAATATAGTGCTGGTAAAAAGGGTTCCTTGATATACACTTTATATAGCGGGCGGTAAGAGCCACAAGCTCGCAGCAGCAGGGGGGGCGATACGGAAAAGCGTTTTGCTAAGCTGGTAGTCAAGATAGTAGTTAATTAACCGACTTAAGGAATCCGTTACGACTAAAATAAACCAAGGATGAATTACAGATTATTTTACAAAGTTTTATCAATAGCTATTTTTCAGTTATTTAACAAAGCAATAGCCCAAAAACTTCCCAACAAACAAGAAACCAGCATTTGGGCACCGGCAAACATTAAAATTGATGGTAAGTCCATAGAATGGAGCAACCAATTCCAGGCGTACAACAATGCTACAGGTCTGTTTTATACGATTGCAAATGATTCTGATAACATTTACCTTGTGGCCTACCTTACTGACTTGACCAGTATATTTTCTAAGGTCATGACCGGCGGTATAACTTTTATCATTAAAAACCCCAGTCAGGAAATCATTATCAGATATCCGGCTTTTGCCCATAATGACATTCCGTCGTTAGCTCATCCCCCTAAAGGACAGATCGTATCCGGTAGGGAGGATGACTCGGTGATTGTTGGCGATAATATTGTGTTTCACGACAAGGCAACAGAAGTTAGCGTTAAAGGCGTTAAGAATATAGACACGCTTATTTCAATATATAATGAATACGGTATTAAAGCCTATGCTAAATTCGATGCAAAACAAAAGTATCTGTATAAATTAACGGTGCCATTAAAATACCTGGGCCTGAAAGCCGGCGCAACGTTTAAATATCAGATTTTGCTAAATGGAGGCCCTAATAAATATGTTGCAAGCCAGGCAAAAATGACTCCTGTCACCGGGGGCTGGCTTCCTGATGGCACCCCCTTACCGCAGTCCGAAATTGACGCGATGAACGCCCGAGTAAGTTCAACCTTAAGCGCACGTTATGCCACAACAGATTTTAGTGGCGAATACACCTTAGCTAAAAAACCTTAAAAGCCACGCCCGCCCTGCTGGTTAACGGTTACCGTATACCGCAGGCTTACCAGGTTGCAGATATAAAATATATGCTGGGATAACAGCAATAAGATACTTCTCGAGAAAGTAAAGCAGCAAAGCACTTTTAAAAATGCACAGCTCAAATTGCCGGGGCGTGGTTACGGCAAAGGTATTTAAATTTTTTACTTAATTTTTATGGAAAAGTTTAACAAACTTAGTAAAGCTGAGATGAAAATGATTGGCGGCGGAACTTCGGCCAATTGTCACGTTGATTGTTACGATTATGGTGTGGAAAACGTTGGGGGTTCTAGTGTCCCTTATTGTGACGATGAAATCACCGATGTAGTTTGTTCGCAATATTCAAATGCTGAAAGTGGATTATGCGTTTGCGGCGGTTGAGAAGTAACTATCATGAAATTTTAGAGTATATCCAGGTTGCATGTGTAACCTGGATATAATTATATGTTAATTAGTTCAATTTTAAAGTCACTTCTATCAAAATAGAAATCTTTATAATCTTGAAAATGATGAAATTAAAAATCGCTATTCTGTTAATGTTTTTAAGTACTATCTTGTCCTTAAACGCTCAAAAATTACCCGCTATTCAAGAAGTTGCTATAAGAGTACCCGCCGATGTTAAAATTGACGGAAAATTGGATGAATGGGGCAAAAAATTGCAAGCTTTTAACAAAAACACGTTAATATATTATGCTATAGCAAATGACGATGAAAATCTATATTTAATAATACAAGTCGACGACGTCGATATCATCAACAAAGTGATTTCGGGCGCTATAACTTTAACGGTGAATAACCTGGCTACAAAAAGTGATGAAAAATTCCCTACCATAAGTTTTCCGCTGCTTAATCCAACAAGCGGGGCCATTATCCGTAATAATTTAAAAAGTAAGAATTTAGCAGTTGACTCTCTACTTTTGGCGAACAATAATGAACTTAGCAATGGCACTAAAGAGATAAAGTTTTCTGACATAAACGAAATAACCGACACCATAAGCGATACGCATACTAAAAAATTCCAGGATTTTCGTTGGTATCCATTGTTTATTTTACCCGGTTATTATTTAACGAAAGATAATAGTTTGGGCATTAAAGCGGCTGCAGGTTTTGAAGGACATTGGAAATATAATTATGAATTATCGGTCCCTTTAAAATATTTAAAAGTCACTCCCGGAAAAAAATTTACTTACAATATCAGGCTAAACGGGCCTATGTACAAAACAAAGAAACCGACAGCAGGATATCCTGTAAGATATGTAAAAGTAAATGGACATTTTGTCCAGCAAGACCTGGAGTTGACTGAAGCTACAGATTTTTGGGGCGAATACACCTTAGCAAAAAAGCCGTAAAAAGCCACGCCCGCCCTGCTGGTTAACGGCTACCGTATACCGCAGGCTTACCAGATAGCAGATATAAATATATGCTGGGATAACGGCAACAAAGATACTTCTCGCGAAAGTAAAGGAGCATGCACTTTATATACAAGCAGCCTAAATTGCCGGGGCGTGGTTACGGCAAAGTTATTTAAAAAATTTAATTATTTATTTTATGCACAAGTTTAACAAACTCAGTAGAGCTGAGATGAAGAATGTAAAGGTGGTGAATTACCAAATTGCGTTGTAGATTGTTATAGCCCTTGGGGTGATTGGGAAACCAGTGCTTCTAGTGAGGGCTGTCCAAGTGATGGAGTATCGAACGCCATTTGCGCTACTGGATACGGTGGTCCTTATGACCCATCTAACCCGCAATATAATGGAAGTTACACTTGCACTTGCTATTAAAATATAACAAATTGTGAGGCCTACAATGATGTTGGCCTTGCAATTTTAAACTAAAAAGCAATTATATAACGATGTTTTGTATATCATATTTGAATTTTAAAGCAATTTTATTTTATATAGTAATCATTTTTTGTTCAGTTTCAATAACTCAAAAACTTCCAAATATTCAAAAGAAAAGTGTAAGAACACCCTTAAATGTTAGAGTCGATGGTAAAGCTTTAGAGTGGGAAAACAAGTTTCAAGCATATAATAAATCGACAAACGTTTTTTATACGTTAAGCAACGATGATAATAATTTATATCTGGTTGTTCAGGCTACCGATCCTGTGATTATTAGAAATAAAATTATTGCCGGCGGTATTACGCTCGTCATACAAAAGTCTCGGCGGAAAAAAGATAAAAATGGCATCAGCATAAGCTATCCCATAATTACAGATGAAAAAATATGGTCAAAATTTAATTTAAGAAACAACAAAGATATTTCAGCCGCTATGGGATTTGGTGTTAAATATGATGATTCGGTGATGCAATACAATAACAATATATTAATGGTCGCTTCCAAAATTATTAAAGTTAAAGGTTTATCTAACGTCGACACTTTGATTTCAATATATAATGAAGAACGGATTAAAATAGCTGCATTGTTCAATGAACAAAGGGAATATACCTATGAATTATCTGTACCACTTTCCTTACTGGGTTTATCTACTTCTACCTTAGAAATTTTTTCATATCATATATTACTAAATGGAGGTCCATCTAAAAATATTCCTAAGCCATACACGATTACCTCAGGTATGAATCGGGATCATACTCCATATTCACCATCTCAAATTGATAAAGTTAATTCAACACTAAATGATTTATATCTATCATATTTAACAACAGATTTTTGGGGCGAATACACCTTAGCCAAAAAACCGTAAAAGCCACGCCCACCCTCTGATAAACGGTTACCGTTTACCGGAAGTTTACCGCGTAGCAGATATAAAATATATGCTGGGATAATAGCAATAAAGAATAACATTTGTCGGTTAAAACGGCAAGATATATCAAAGTAAAAGGCTTGCCTACTGTAGATACGATAAATATACTTTAGCCCCCAAAGCCTTAATCAATGGAACCTCAAAACATTGCAACCAAAACCGTCGTTCACCACTCTGACGAAATAGATGAGATCATCACTAAGGTGCCCTCCTGGATACTGCGCTGGGGCATAACCATTTTTGGCGGTATAGCATTAATGGCTGTTGGTTTATCGGCTGTTATACGTTACCCTGATACTACAAAAACAGCCATTAGGTTTCAATCAACACCAAAAGAAATCTATGGCCTTATCGCTGTTCGGGAAGATAATTCTGCGAGGTTAAAGATAGGTCAGCCTGTAATAATTGGACTTAAATTTTACCCTGCAAAAGATTACGGACGATTAAGAGGAGTAATAAGTTTTATCCCCGATGCACCAAACTCACAAGGTTTTTTTATTATCAACATAAAACTGAACAATACCCACTTAAAACCACCCATAAAACCTAAAGATTGGATGACGGGTAATGCCGAGATTATTACCCAGGATAAAACTATCCTGCAGCGTATTACCCAAAGTTTAATTAAGGGTGTAAAGTAAAATATATTTTGCATGACCATATTTGCAACAGAAAGCATGAACTATTAATAGTATTCGGATGGATAGTAATGAAGCAATTTGATTTAAACACAATGAGTTTTGTTATCTTACCCGCATGAACATATCCTCATTGCATCGCTTTTATTTTTTAATGTTTCTTTTACTTATTCCCAAAAGGGGAATAAGCCCACATCTTATTTTCCGCCTGCAGGTAGCTGGCAGCATCAAACACCTGCTGCTTTGGGTTTAAATGATGCAGCTATTCAGCAGGCCATTGGATTTGCAAAAAGCCATGAGATAAAGGCATCGCGCAACGGCGAGCTATCACAGTTTCAAAGTTTTGGAAAGGAGCCGTTCAGTAATCCCATAGGCCCGCTGACCGATAGGGGCGACCCTACCGGGATCATCATTTACAAAGGTTATATTGTAGCCGGTTGGGGCGACCCGGCAAGGGTTGATATCACTAACAGCGTTACTAAAAGTTTTTTATCAACGGTGGTGGGTTTGGCAGTTGAAAAAGGATTGATACACAGCGTAACGGACACGGTAGCTAATTACATGATGCCTATTGAAGTGTACAATACCGCTCAACTGCAACCCGGCCAAAGCAATATGATCTATCCCTTTGCATCAGACCATAATAAAAAACTGACCTGGGATGTGATGCTGCGCCAAACCAGCGATTGGGAGGGTACCTTATGGGGCAAACCTGACTGGGCCGACCGGCCGGAAGGGGATATTGAGCAATATAAACTCCGTAAACACAACGAGTCCGGCACTGTATATAAATATAATGATGTGCGGGTAAACGCCCTGGCCTTAGCTACTTTAAACGTTTGGCGCAGGCCATTGCCGCAGGTATTGAAGGAATATATTATGGATCCTATTGGTGCATCAAACACCTGGCGTTGGTTTGGTTACCAAAACTCATGGATAGTGCTGGATGGGCAGGCCGTACAATCCGTTAGTGGCGGCGGGCATTGGGGCGGAGGTATGTTTATTAACGCCTATGATATGGGTCGCTTCGGGCTGCTTACATTACATCATGGCAACTGGGATGGTAAACAGCTGATCAGTGAACAGTGGGTTAAACAGGCGTTAACACCAACCGCCGCCAATACCGGGTACGGTTATATGAACTGGTTTTTAAACACAGATAAAAAACTGCTGCCATCGGCCCCGGCAAGCGCCTGGGTGCACATAGGCAACGGCACCAATATGATTTACTGCGACCCGGAGCACGACCTGGTAATAGTAGCGCGATGGATAGCTAATAACGGGATGGATGAGTTGGTGAAAAACGTTTTATCGGCTTTACAACAAAAATAATGTATTGTTAAATAATGGCGCTTATAATAAATGAAACCGAAAACAACATTGTTTAAAAGCCATTTATCAAAAACAATTTTTTTAGTAACGGTAATGGTTTTTTCATTGTTTGTGGCTTGCAAAAAATCAAATGTTAATGCGCAAAACGGGATAACAGGTACATGGCAATGGTACTCCAGCATCGGGCCTTTTGGCAATGTCAGCAAGCCAGCATCTACTGGCATTACAGAAGTTCTTGTTCTAAATACGGACAGTACTTATCTCTTTCTTCGGAGTAATAATACTTTAGAAAAAGGTACTTTTTGTATTGCTCAAAATGTTGTTGTGGCCAGTGGTATCAATAATACCATAACTTTCCACCAGTCCATAGCAAATTATTCACCTTATACCAATATTATTAAGGTGAGTAATGATACACTTACGCTGGCAACTACATTTTCATGGAAGAAAGCTCTGTTAAATATGTGCGTTCAGGTAACTAATGATAATCAATCTTTTAAAAACGGGTTAAAATTTCTTGTGCCAATTTCCATACCGGCGGCGCGGCAGATGGTTTTATCGCCAAATTTAAAGTTAATGCGGTCCATAGCCTGATATAGTTTAATACGCTCTTCGTTATCTTCAAACAGGTTGATCTGATAGCTGCCTGTACACAGGTTGCTTAACCTAACGCCTATCAAACGGATAGGCCGGTGGCCATTCCAGGCTTTTTTTAAAAGGTTTTTAACGCCCGGCAGCAGGATATGCTCGGCGGCGGTGAGGGGTATTTTTTCCTGTATGGTATGGGTATCAAAATTAGCATACCGTACTTTAATGGCCAGGCAACTCGCTACCTTATTTTCACGGCGCAGTTTACCGGCCAGTTCTTCGGTCATGGATACTAAGATGGTTTCCAGTGTGCGCTGTTCGGATACATCGCTTTCAAAAGTATGCTCTGTAGATATGGATTTCCGGTCGGAGTGGGGGACGATCTCGCTGTGATCGATGCCATGCGCCTTTTCATAAATAAATAAGCCGGATTTGCCGAATACCGCTTCAAGGAACTTGATATTCACCTTTTGCAGGTCGCCTATTTTTTCAATGCCGTACTCATAGAGCTTCTGGCAGGTCTTTTCGCCCAGCATAGGTATTTTGCGGATGGGCAGCGGCGCCAAAAACTCCTTTTCCTTGCCATGCGGTATAAATAATTGCCCGTTGGGTTTGGCCTGATTAGTAGCCATTTTAGATACCGTTTTACCGGATGACAACCCGAATGATATAGGAAGTTTTGTGATTTTTATCACCTTTTGCCGCAGCTCGCCTGCAAATTTATAGCAATCGTAAAAGCGGTCCATCCCGGTCAGGTCAATATAAAATTCATCAACCGAAGTTTTCTGGTAAAGGGGCACCATATCATGGATGATCTGTGTTACTTCGCGCGATGCTTCGCCATAGCGCCCATGCGTGCCGCGGATAACAACGGCATGGGGGCAAAGCCGCATTGCCGTTTTCATAGGCATGGCCGAATGTATCCCGAATTTACGAGCCTCATAGCTACAGGAAGCCACCACCCCGCGGTCGGCGGAGCCGCCTATCAGCACCGGTTTGCCTATCAGCGAAGGGTTAAACTTCCGCTCCACCGATACAAAAAAGGAATCCAGGTCGATATGTACAATATGCCGTTTATGTTCCACCTATCAAAAATAAAAAAATCTTTTTAATTTACTAATATTATTAGCAATTTTATTGCCCTAACAAATTGCTGAATATGGAAACTTATACCGATTACCTGATGCTGATAGCGCCGCCAAAAAACATTATGTATGATATTGACCGTTATAAAAGGGCGGCAGCCCGTGTAATAGGCGATTTCCCGGGACTACGGTCACCGGCGCATATCAGTATTAACCATCAGCACCGGTGCAAGCCTTTTGTGGCACGGCACGCCATTGCGCAAATGCAGGATAAACTGGGTTTACTAACCCCGCAGGAGCTGCAGATACTTAATTTTAAATATTTTAATCACGGCCAAACCGGCATGACCATTTATGCCTGTATAGTGGTTAACGAACATACAGGCCGCTGGTTTAAGGGATTGCAGCATAGTATGCGCGTTATTCAAAAGCAGTATGTGCCGCATATCACTGTAGTAAAGAACCTGCCACCGGATAAATTCAGTTTACTATGGCCCAAGTTTGAACAATGCCGTTACCAGGCCACTTTTACAGCCGACCATTTAAAAGTACTGGAACGGGAAACCTATGTACAGCAGTCACGCTGGCACATATTCAAAGAGTTTAAATTTGGAGAGAAGCTGATGGAATATTGATATGTAATTGAGCCATTGTACCTCGTATTATAACTCATTATGTTTTATTTGTTTAATTAAAGTAATTGATTGCATAAGTAAATGACATAACTACGCTGATACAACACAGCTTAGCAATACTTTTTTGTGCTATTTTTATATAATATTTTGTCATTTCAATGTAATTCTGTTATTTTAGTAACTCAATCTACAAAACACAATTATGCGCTTTAACAAAAAATTATTAGTCACGCTTGGATTTACTTCACTAATTATCTTCAGTTCCTGGGCATCTATGCAGGCCCCCGCTCCGCAGGCCTACAAAAACCTAAAAGTTTTGCCAAAAAAACTTACGCACGATCAGTTAGGAAAGATAATGGATGATTGGGCGCATGCGCTGGGCGTACGCTGCAACTTTTGCCATGCACGTGGCGCTGACGGCAGGAACGATTTTGCCAGCGATGCCAAACCTGAAAAATTAATGGCCCGTGAAATGTATGAGATGACCGCCAAGATCAACAAAAAATACTTTAAGGCCGAAAAAGATTCGTTAGGAATGGTTATGGCAAGCGGAGTAGCCTGCATCACCTGTCACCACGGCGTATCTCACCCTGAAGGCGGCATGCATAAAGAAGGGATGGCTGAGAAAAAATAACCATTGATGTAGTATAGGTTGCCCCGTTATTCAGGACTATACAAGTGAACCATAATGCCGGAAGTTAACTATAAAATATGCAAGCTTTTCATTGCCTGAAATTGAAGCACTTAGCGGTTAAACATCAACCAATATAATTTTTGTAAAAAATATTGGAATATAAATAGAAAAATTGTCTTATTTTTGAACGGTTATTTTAATAGGGGTATTGAATAACTATCACCGAAACCGGGCCGTGAGGCCCGGTTTTACTTTTTAAATTGCCCTGCACGCAAACCTGTTACAAGGCAGATTATCATCATCTAATTACCCTATTGCGCATTGCCTGCCTGATAAGTAGTTACAGTAAATGATATAAGGTGATTAATATAAAGACGGCGGGAAATAACTATTGAGCTATACTTCTTTTGACTTAGCCGACAGCATAGCAACAGCAAGCTTGTATAAAGGATAAGTTGCAATAGGCGCTACTACAACATCAAGCGTATAATGTACATGCTGTACCAGCAGCATAATACCTACAGCAATAATTGCCAGAAAGCCAATTATTTTATCGCTCCGTTTTTCCAGTGTCAGGTATATCAGGCACAAGGTGGCAGTATGACCAGAGAAGAATAGGTCGCGGGTAATGTTGGCATGTCCGTAAAATATGCCGGTAAGCGGATCAGTAAGTTGAATAAGCCCTGCAGGAGGGTCGAGCTTTACTAAGCTTATAGTAACAAAACGCAGCAATACTATAAAAGAATAGGTCCATACATAAGTTACATACATGGATGGTTTGCTGAAGGCCCGGTAAAAGGCAAGTGCCGCCATACCCCATATAATTGCAAAAATGTAAACAGATACGTCATGTGCCGGTATCCGGTCTAACACAAAATCATTTAATACCATACCTTGTCTTTTCTCAATGGTATTAAAAAATATGGGAAGCAGCGAAAGCAGTACGCCCAGTAAAACGGAGCCGCCGATCATCTGTAAACGGGCGGCAGATGAGTTCCAAACCAGTTTCCAGCTTGCTTTAGGTGATATTGTATTGGTCTTGCTCAAAGGATTTTTTAATGGGGACAAAAATAATTTATTTGTTTTAAATGTTAAATAAATTTAAAATTATGATTAAGAAATGATACGCCTGCCAATGCAAAGGGCTTACCAAACGGCAAGCCCATATATGTTAAGAAGAGGCGTAAATTGTATAATTAGTTTTTTACTATTTCGACATTGCTTGTTAACGCAACTTCATCACTTAAAGCGGCAGCAGGGAAGGTGGCGCCTATGTTAAAGTCTTTACGTTTAATTATACCGGTAATTTTAAAACCAGCCACCTGTTTTTTTGCCTGGTTGGTGTAAAGGCCACGCAAGGTGGCATCTAAAACAACTGGCTTGGTAACGCCCCGTAAAGTAAGGTTGCCGGTCACTTTATACGTTTTGTCTCCTGTTTTTTTAAAGGATGTGCTTTTAAAGGTCATTTTTGGATATTTTTCTGCATCAAAAAAATCGGGGCCTTTAATATGTTTATCGCGTGCATCGTTATCTGTGGTAACCGAGGCAACGTCGGCTGTCAAATCAACAACAGCTTCAGCAAAGTCATCATTTACAGAGGTTACTGTAGCTGTAAAGTTTTTAAACTGGCCTTCAACATCTGATACCATCATGTGAGTGATGCTAAAGCCCAATTTAGAGTGTGCAGGATCAATGCTCCAGGTAGCAGGAGCAGGTTTAAATGCAACTAATACAATGGCAGCAATTAGGGTGATTAAATTTTTTTTCATATCTATTAAATTAAATGTTTAAACATTCAAATATCGGTATTACTTTTAAATCAAATAACAACTTTTATCAATGCAATGTAATAATTAATTAAACTGTGTAACAAGATAATTTATTTCTTTGATGGTTTGCCTGCAGGCGCAGGCAATAAGCGCTTAACTATCCTTAATTTATGAGTATACCTTTTCAGTTCGGCAGAGTATATGCCTTGCGTATCTATTTTTTCGATTTTTACCTTGCCTGATGCATGAATAATGCGTTCATTATTAAGCAACAAGCCTACATGTGTAATGCGGCCTTCCTCATTATCAAAAAAAGCCAGGTCGCCAAGGCGTGCCTCCTGCAAAAAATCAACTGTGCTGCCTTGTTCGGCCTGCAGGTAAGCATCACGTTTTAAGGTAATCCCCTGCAATAAATAAACAGCCTGTGTAAAGCCCGAACAATCTATCCCAAAATGCGTGCGGCCGCCCCACAAATAAGGAACGTTCACGAACGATCTGGCAGTAGTTTCAATATCTTCCTTAGCGCCTATTTCTCCTATAATCTCAAAATATTCGTTACGGATGTGGCACATTGTTCCCTCTAAAAACGAAAGCGAACTACATACCGGCAGGTATAAGATACTATTGTTGGCAGTCCTCCATGCCTGTGTAACCGGACGGAAAGTTAGCGGCGCTGTAGTTTTATTTAGCGCTTTATAAGCAATTTGCCCAAGTGCAACAAACTGTAAACAATTAAGCCAGCCTTCATACCCGTCAACAGAGGTAATTACCCTTGCCCAGCCATCTTGTTTTTCCATAATTTCAAACACTTCGCCAAACAGCACCTGTGATACCATCTCGCTTGTTGAACATGGCGTGGCACGCATTGCAATTAAGGCAAGGTTACAAATTCCGTATTCCATTAGGTTTAATGAACGCTTAACGCGGAGTTATAAAAGTATAATCAACAAAAAAGGAACATACATTCATTGTACGTTCCTCAAATATATTAAATTATAGATATAATTAATTATTCGTTAAGGTGCAGCCAGTCTTTTTTTGCTAAAAGTTCTTCTTTGCTTTCTCGCACGTCCTCATCGTCTACGCAGCAGTCAACCGGGCAAACGGCAGCACACTGCGGCTCGTCATGAAACCCAACACATTCGGTGCATTTATCGGGGACTATATAATAAATATCGTCAGACAAGGCCGCCTGGGCGTCTTCAGCGCCAAGGGTGTTGCCATCGCCAAAGTCAATTGTGCCCCTTAGGCCGGTGCCATCGCTAAAGCGCCAGGCAGCGCCAGCATCATAAATGGCATTATTGGGGCACTCGGGTTCGCAGGCCCCGCAGTTTATACATTCATCGGTGATTTTAATCGCCATTTTGTTATTATCTTATATTCTAAATTAACTTTGTACGCAAAGTACGTTGCAAAGATAACAAAAATTGAACTTAAGGGTTTCGTTACCCAACATCAATATGTCAAAAATTAAAATAGATAAAGTAACAAGGGCATTTACAATACTGGGCGAACAACTGCTTAAACCCGACCAGGCCTTAACAACTATTATTGAAAGCGAACATCATTATAATGCCTGGTTTACTGAAAAAAGCGTAAAACAGGCTATAACTGCCATAGGCGGCGCATTAAACGAGAGCGACATAACCATCTGGTTGCATAGATATCCTTATCTGAAAATTGATGGAAACAAAAAAATAGGTTTGATATTAGCAGGTAACATCCCGCTGGTTGGCTTTCATGATGTGCTATGCGTATTGGTTACCGGTAACCACGCGCTCATTAAAGCTTCTGCGCAGGATGCAAGGCTGATAAAGTATGTATTGAAATTACTGGTTGATATAGAACCGGCCTTTGCCGGCAACTTCACCTTTACAGACCGCTTGGTGTGTTTTGATGCTGTAATTGCTACCGGCAGTAACAACTCGTCCCGCTATTTTGATTACTATTTCGGTAAGGTGCCCAACATTATCCGCAAAAACCGTAACAGTGTAGCGGTGCTTAATGGAAACGAAACCACTGAGCAGTTGAATAGATTGGGTCACGATATTTTTGATTATTATGGGCTGGGATGCCGCAACGTATCAAAGTTGTTTGTGCCCGCAGGATATAATTTTAATACATTTTTTGAATCGATAGAAAGCTATCAGCCTATTATTCATCACCATAAGTACAATAATAATTATGATTATAATAAATCTATTTACCTGGTAAACGGAGATAAACACCTGGATAATGGTTTTTTACTACTGAAGGAAGATCAACGGCTGGCATCGCCACTGGCAGTTTTATTTTTTGAATATTATACAGATTTACAATCAATTACAGATTTGTTAACCCGTGAAGGCCAAAACATACAATGCATAGTAAGCCATATCCCTTTACAGGTTACTAACCAGGTGGTTGATTTTGGCCAAAGCCAGCTCCCCAAATTATGGGATTATGCTGATAGTATTGATACCATTGAATTTTTGGCTAATCTTTATACCTTTGAGAAAGCTTAAAGACCGAAGCATGAACTCAAATAAAATAGATAACACGGCTTTTCGCTTTGGCTTCAGGCTTTCCGCTTAAAATGTATATTATAAAAGTTAAAGGCGTTGCCAAAATACCGGATTATGTGCAGCTGCGCGATGAGCAATTTACACTGCTGGCATATTTTAGGGTTGACAGGCCAGAGAAGCACCTGGATAAAATTGGTTTGGCCGATAAGACCGAGTATATAATGAATTTAATTAAAGACCTGCCGTTTGGACAGATGTTAAAACTTGAATTATAATTGCTATGATAGGAAATACCATTATAAAATTGCAGGGCGTTGATATTTTTCAGCAGAAACATCTGGTATTATCAAACGTAAACCTGCATATTGATAAAGGTGATTTTGTGTGGCTGATAGGGCAAACCGGTTCGGGCAAAAGCAGTTTGCTGAAAGTAATTTATGGCGATATTCCTATTGCCACAGGCGAAGGCCATGCAGGCGGTTATGATTTAAAAAAGCTAACAGTTAAGGAAGTACCTTTTTTGCGCCGTAAGCTGGGCATCATGTTCCAGGATTTTCAATTATTGATAGACCGTTCGGTTGAAGAAAACCTGCGCTTTGTACTGCTTGCTACCGGCTGGAAGGATAAAAACCTGATTACTGAGCGCATACTGGATGTGTTAGAGAAAGTAGGCCTGCGATCAAAGGTTAAAAAAATGCCGCACGAACTATCAGGTGGCGAACAGCAACGGGTAGTTATTGCCCGTGCCCTGCTTAATGATCCTGAGATAATACTGGCCGATGAGCCAACGGGCAACCTTGACCCGGATACATCCGAAGAAATTGTACTGCTGTTGAAAACCATATGTCAATCAGGCACAGCAGTATTGATTGCCACGCACGATTATCATATCATCCGCACTTTCCCATCACGCATCATAAAATGCGAAACCGGCAAGGTTTTAGAGGATGTACAAATAGCATAACCAGTCTAAAATTTGGCTGGTGATCAAAATTTCAATCGCAATATCTTTTTGCAAACTGTCAACTCGTAACTGCCACCTGTTAAAGGCAACTGTCAACCTGTCCTAAACCTGAGTATGGCAGGATACTTGTTTTGCAGTAGCCGATAATGAATTTTAAAGATATGCTGAAAAAAAAGAAGCCAGAAGATGCGGGTTACACAGATCTGCCCGACGAAGTGTCAGCAACCGATACTGCAGATAGTTTACCAGCTGACGAGGCGGCAAGTGCATCTGCACCCGAAGAAAATGCAGGACCGACAGCTGAAGATAAACTAAAGGACGAAGTAGCCCAGGCCAATGATAAATACCTGCGCCTTTATGCAGAGTTTGATAACTTTCGCCGTCGCACCCAAAAGGAGCGCGCTGAATTATTGCAGACTGCCGGTAAAGAGATAATTGTTGCCATGCTGCCCGTATTAGATGATTTTGAACGTGCGGTAAAAGCCATGGAGAACTCAACCGATATCTTAGCCGTTAAAGAGGGCGTTGCGCTGGTACAGCACAAATTAAGGAATATACTGACCCAAAAAGGCCTTAAGGAAATGGAATCAAAAGGCGCCGCATTTGATGCCGACATTCACGAGGCTATTACAAATATACCCGCCCCGACAGATGAACTGAAAGGAAAAGTGATTGATGAGCTTGAAAAAGGCTATTACCTTAATGATAAGGTAGTACGCTTCGCCAAAGTTGTTGTAGGGGCATAATTATTAAGTAGTTATTAAGTTAAGTAGTTATTTGTGTATTGATTATAATTAAGATGATAAAATTTCAGAACAGCTTATAATCAGTAGCATAATAACCATAATATATGGCAAAAAGAGATTATTACGATGTACTTGGCGTTGCCAAAGGCGCTTCAGCTGATGAGATAAAGAAAGCTTATCGCAAAATGGCTATTAAATATCACCCTGACAAAAACCCGGGTGATAAGCAGGCCGAGGAGCACTTTAAGGAGGCAGCCGAGGCTTACGAGGTTTTGAGCACGCCCGAAAAGCGCCAGCGGTACGATCAGTTTGGGCACGCAGCCAATGCAGGCTCGGCAGCGGGCGGCGGTTATGGCGGCGGCGGCATGGATATGAACGACATATTCAGCCAGTTTGGTGACATTTTTGGCGGAGGCGGCAGTCCGTTTGAAGGTTTCTTTGGGGGTGGCAGCCGTCAAAGCAATGGCGGCGGCAGGCGTGTAGCCCGCGGCAGCAACCTGCGCATTAAAGTAAGATTAACGCTTGAAGAGATTGCCAACGGCGCCGAAAAGAAAATAAAGGTAAACAAACAGGTGATCTGTAAAACCTGCGATGGTGCTGGCGCCAAAGATAAATCATCATTTCAGACCTGTAAAACCTGCGGCGGCAGCGGCGCTGTACGGCGGGTAACCAATACCATTTTGGGCCAGATGCAAACTACCAGCACCTGCCCAACCTGTAACGGCGAAGGGTCGCAGATCACCTCTAAATGTAATGTTTGCCATGGCGATGGCGTTGTACGCGGCGAAGAAACCATTACTATCAACATTCCGGCCGGTGTAAGTGAAGGTATGCAGCTAAGCATGAGCGGCAAAGGTAATGCGGCCCCCCGGGGCGGTATGCCCGGCGATTTGATCATCCTTATTGAAGAAGTACCGCACGAATCACTTAAACGCGATGGCAATAACGTGATCTATGATATGTACATTAACTTTGTTGATGCTGCCTTAGGGACCAGTGTTGAAGTACCTACCATTGATGGTAAAGCTAAAATAAAGATAGAACCAGGCACACAGGGCGGCCGTATCCTGCGTTTGAAAGGCAAGGGCGTGCCCGAGGTAAATTCCTACAATCGCGGCGATCAGTTAGTACATATTAACATCTGGACACCAAAGGCCCTAAATCGTGAAGAACGCGAAGCCCTGGAAAAGCTACAAGATTCGCCCAACTTTAAACCTAACCCCGGCAAGAACGAGAAAAGCTTTTTTGAAAGGATGAAGGAATATTTTGAGTAAAGCAGAAAGATAAAAAGCCTGGAATCAATTTTGATCCCGGGTTTTGCTTTATATATGGTATCGAGTTTCTAATCAGGGTATAGTTTACAAAAAAAAGATTTTCCTCAACTAAGGTGGGTGATTAATATTGAATATATTTGGCAATTGGTGTTTATTTCTTCTGCAGCATCTTTCTGTCCTAATTTGTTGGCCTTCGTCCAATCAGCGCACGAACTGATCTTGTCACCTAACGCAAATTTACATATTCCTCGAAAGTAAAAGGCATCTCCATTCTTAGGCTGCAATTCTATACATTTATTAATCATCAATAGCGTTTGTATAATTTAAAGCTATCGATTTATCAAAATCATTTATTGATTCATTAATATATCCTAATACATATTTGAATATCCCGTGTTATCATACGCAGTACTATAGTTTGGATTTAAGATTATACTTTTATCATAATCATCAATGGAGCCATGATAATCTTTTAAATAATATTTCATTAATCCCCGATTAAAATAAGCTAATGCGTCTTTTGGATTATAAATTAGAGTAGAATCATAATTGTTTTTAGCAGATTCATAGTCTTTACTTAAATGATATTTTAAAGCTTTTTTATAATAATACATAGCCTTAATAGTATCTATTTGAGCAAAAGATACAAGAGCAATCGACAATATTAATAGTGTAATAAAAAGTTCTTTCATGTATCAATTTCAATAGTTGAAATATATGTTTGAATAAGTAATTAAGGCTATATTAATACCATTATAGTAAAAATTAAATGTCAATTACTTTACTTCCCACACCATCACCACCTTATCATCACCCA